>NZ_JBYCZV010000001.1:0-419055 GCF_057586415.1 Nocardioides sp. SRI_004 | reverse complement strand
CGACACCCAGACCCTGGCCGACGCCTCGATCATGGACCTGATCTCCGCCGGGCAGGCCACCTCCACCGAGGACTGACCTGATGAAACTAGGCTTGCAGCTGGGCTACTGGGGCGCACAGCCCCCGCAGGGCGTCGGTGAGCTCGTCGCCGCGGCGGAGGACGCCGGCTTCGACGCGATCTTCACCGCGGAGGCCTGGGGCAGCGACGCCTTCACGCCGCTCGCCTGGTGGGGCCGGGAGACCTCGCGGGTCCGGCTCGGCACCTCGATCGTCCAGATGTCCGGCCGTACGCCGACCTCGATCGCCATGCACGCGCTGACCCTCGACCACCTCACCGGTGGCCGGGTCATCCTCGGGATGGGCGTCAGCGGCCCGCAGGTCGTCGAGGGCTGGTACGGCCAGCCGTTCGAGAAGCCGCTCGCGCGCACCCGCGAGGTCGTCTCGATCATCCGCAAGGTGCTGGCCCGCGAGGCGCCGGTCACCAACGACGGACCGCACCACCCGCTGCCCTACCGCGGTCCCGGCTCGGTCGGGCTGGGCAAGCCGCTGAAGCCGATCGTGCACCCGCTGCGTGCCGACCTGCCGATCTGGCTCGGGGCCGAGGGGCCGAAGAATGTCGCCCAGACCGCGGAGATCGCCGACGGCTGGATCCCGATCTTCTACACGCCCAGGAGTGCCGGGATGTACCAGCCGTGGCTCGACGAGGGCTTCGCGCGACCCGGCGCCCGTCGTACCCGCGCCGACTTCGAGATCGCGGCCACGTGTCACCTGCACGTGGTGGCCGACGCGAAGGGGAGGGCCGAGGTGTTCGATCGCATTCGCCCCACCATCGCGCTCTACATGGGCGGCATGGGTGCCAAGGAGCAGAACTTCCATGTTCAGGTGTTCACGCGGATGGGCTACGGCGAGCTCGCCCGAGAGGTGCAGGACCGCTTCCTTGCGGGCAGGCAGGATGCCGCCATCGGCCTCATCCCGGACGAGCTCATCGACGACATGCACATCATCGGCACGCCCGACGAGGTGCGGGCCAAGGCTCTGGAATGGGAGGCCTCGGGTGTGACGACATTGATGCTCAGCCTCCGGGATCCCGCCGCGATCCACGAGGCAGGCCGCATCCTCGGGAATGAGGCCGACGACACCAGCGGTCAGACGTCCGTCACCCGGAGCCCGGCGTGAGCGCCGTAGCGCTTGTTGACGGCGATCAGGTTCGCCGTCATGGCCTCGACCTGATGAGCGTTGCGGAGGCGACCGCCGAAGATCCCACGCACGCCAGGAAGCAGCGAGCACAACTCGATGACCACGTCGACCGCATGGTCGTCGTCGCCCACGACGAGCACGTCCGTGTCCAGGCTCGTCACCTCCGGACTCTCCAGCAGAGTCGCGCTCAGGTGGTGAAAGGCGCCCACCACCTTGCTGTCCGGGAGGATCGCCTGAGCCTGTTCTGCGGCAGAGCCTTCCAGAACCGGCAGCGCGAGCGGCCCTCTCTTGTCGAAGCCAAGGGGGTTCACACAATCGATGACGATCTTCCGTGCCAGCTCCTGGCGGAGGTCGGACAGGAAGCGCGCATGGCCTTCCCACGGCACGGCCACGACGACCAGGTCGGCGGCTGCAGCCGCGGCACGGTTGTCGATACCGACGACTGCGAGTCGATCCGCACGCATTTCCTTGGCCATTGCCTCGGCGCGCGCTGCGTCCCGACTACCGAGCACGACCTTCGTGCCCGCCTCGGCGAAGCGCCGGGCCAGCCCGCGGCCTTGGGGCCCGGTCCCGCCGAGGATGGCGAGGGTGGCGGATGGCGGCGTCAATTCCATGGCAGCTCTCCTGTTCTCGGCGTCCGGCAGCGGACGCCCTCGATGCGCATCAATACGTCGTCGTGGCTGGAGCCATCGCGTGTGATGGAGCGGTACCGCGGAAGATGCACCGCCCCACGATCCCCGGCCGGGCGCAGCTCGAAGTCATGCCCGACGCGCCCGGCCGGTTCCATCACACCCAGATAGTGGGGATCGTCGTCAGATCCGGCGGAACAGTGCGGCGAGAGCCTGACCCCCACCGATGCACATGGTCACGATGCCCAGCTCGAGGTCGCGGCGGACGAGGTCGCGAGCAACGCGCAGCGACAGGATCGCGCCCGTCGCGCCGACGGGGTGGCCCAGCGCGATCGCGCCGCCGTACGGATTCACCTGCTCGGGCGAGAGGCCGGTGTCGCGGACCACCGCAACGGCCTGGGAGGCGAAGGCCTCGTTGAGCTCGACGATCCCGACGTCGCCCGGCGTCGTACCGGTCTTCTCGAAGAGGGACTGCAGAGCGAGTACCGGGGCATAGCCCATCAGCTCGGGCTCCATCGCGGCCGTCGCCACCGCCTCGAGCGCGACCAGGGGACGCAGCCCGCGCTCGACTGCCGCCGACTCCCGGGCGAGCACGACCGCTGCGGCACCGTCGTTGATGCCGGACGCATTGCCGGCCGTGACGGTGCCGTCCTTCTGGAACGCCGGCCGGAGCCCTGCGAGCATTTCCACCGTCGTCGCCGGCTTCGGGTGCTCGTCCTCGGTCACCGTGAACGGCTTCCTGCCGCCGACGTCAACCGGGACGATCTCCTCGGCGAAGACCGCCTTCGCCTCGGGCGTCGCGGCCCGGCGCTGCGACTCGGCAGCGAACTCGTCCTGTTCAGCGCGGGAGACGCCGTACTTCTCGGCGACCTTCTCCGCGGTCACGCCCATGTGGATGCCGTGGAAGGGATCGGTCAGCATCATCACGGTCCCGTCGACCAGCGACCGGTCGCCGAGCCTGTAGCCGCTGCGCGCCCCGAAGTCGTAGAACGGCATGCGGGTCATCGACTCGTCACCGCCGGCGAGGGTGATGTCGAGGCCGTTCCAGCGCATCTCCATCGCGGCCGACCAGATCGCCTGGAGGCCCGACCCGCACAGCCGGTTGACCGTGTACGCCGGCACGTTGGTCGGCAGCCCAGCGGTGATCGCGACTCGGCGGGCGTTGTAGGCGTCAGGCCCGACCTGGCCGATGCAGCCCATCACGACCTCCTGGACGTCGGCAGCGCCGACCCCTGAGCGCTCGAGCGCCGCGCGGGTCGCGACGGCACCCAGCTCGAAGCCGGGCACGTCCTTGAACACGCCTCCGAAGCTGCCGATCGGGGTTCGCGCTCCGTCGACCAGGACGATCCTGTCGTCTGCCATGTCCTTCTCCTTCTCGTCAGCGCATCCGCCACACGGGCGGGCGCTTCTCACGGAAGGCAGCGACGCCCTCCTTGATGTCCTCTGTCGTGAACGCCAGCGCGAGCTGCGACTGCAGGGCCGAGAGCGCGTCCGGCAGGGCCATGTCCCGTGTCGCGTCGATCGCGTCCTTGCCGAGCCGCATCAGCAGCGGAGACTTGTCCGCGAGCCGGCGGGCCCAGTCGCGCACGGTCGCGTCGAAATCGTCGGCAGGCACGACCACATTGACGATGTCGAGGCGCTCGGCCTCTCGCGCGTCGATCGACTCCCCGAGCATCATCAGCTGGTTGGCCCGCATCCGCGGAACGTTGCGGTAGATGAGCGCGGAGATCATGAAGGGGAAGACGCCGACATTGATCTCGGGGCAGCCGAAGCGGACGCCCTCCCGCGCAATCACCAGGTCGCACGCGAGCGCCAGCCCGAAGGACCCCGCGAGGACGTCGCCACCGGCGGCGCAGACGACCGGCTTGCCGAGGCTCCCGATCAGGGCGTAGAGCCGGGGGAACCGATCGAGACCGGCGTACTTCTCGATCGTGGGCGCATCGCTCGCGAACGCCTTGAGGTCGCCGCCCGCGGAGAAGATGCGGTCGTGCGAACTGCCGAGAACGACGACGCGGACGTCGTTCGCCCCGCCCGCTCGGACGAGTGCCTCCATGAGCTCGTCGAGCAGCGCGTCGCTCAGGGCATTGCGCGTCTCCGGCGAATCCAGGGTGACGAAGGCGATGCCGTCCTCGACGGCGTAGCGGACCAGGCTCACGGTTGACCTCTCAGATCTCGAGGACGACCTTGCCGAAACCGGCGCCCGACTCGAGGTACGAGTGGGCGTCGGCGGCGCGATCGAGGGGGAACGACCGGTCGATGACCGGCGGGGGTACGTCGTGCTGTGCCATCAGGCGCAGCAGACCGGCGAAGTCGGCCGGACTGCCCATGGTGGTGCCGAGGAGGTCGTACTGGCCGAAGTAGAAGGGACGGACGTCGAGCTGCGCCCGTTCTGACCGGTTCGCGCCGAGCACGACCAGCCGGCCGCCCGGGCGCAGCGCGCGAATCGCCTCCGGCCAGCTGCCGACTGCGTCGAGCACCACGTCGAAGCCCCGCCCGCCGGCCAGCTCGCGAGCAGCCTCGGGCCAGGAGCCGGCCGCATCGCCGTCGTACCGGACACCGTCGGCGGCACCGAGCGCCCGGGCCTGCGCGATCTTGGCGTCGGCCGAGGAGGTGACCACGACCCGCGCCCCGACGGCAGCGCCGAGCATGACCGCCGTGGTCGCGACGCCACCGCCGGCGCCCAGCACCAGCAGCGACTCTCCGGCCCGCAGTCGCGCACGCGTGAACAGGGCGCGGTATGTCGTCAGGCCGACCAACGGCAGGGCTGCGGCCTCGAGCCACGACAGCCCGCAAGGCTTGGGCGCGACACATTCGACGGGCACGGCGACCCGCTCGGCGTACGTGCCCGGGCGTCGGTCGCCGAGGATCTCCCAACGCTCGCCGGGAGCGGACTCGTCGTCACCCCAGAACAGCGACGGCAGGATGACCACCTCCTCGCCGGTGGCGAGGTCGATCCCGGCGCCGTCGGCGCCCGGGGTGTGCGGCAACGGCGAGGCGTACTTGCCCTGGCGGACGAGGACGTCGTGCCAGTTCAGGGCCGCGGCCCGCAGCTCGACGACCGTCCAGCCGGGCCGCGCCTCCGGATCGGGACGCTCGCCGAGCTGGAGTACCTGGGGAGCGCCGACGACGTCCTGGACGACGGCCTTCACGAGACCGGCGTCAGCGAGCGCAGGCGCGTGCGGACCTGACCTGACAGCTCGATCGCTTCCTCGGGCGAAGCCGCCACAGGGATGAGGGTGATCGTGCGGGCCCCCGCCTCGACGTACGACGCAACGAAGTCCGCGACGTCGTCCGGTGTGCCCGCGGCGCTGATGTGCTGGAACTTCTCGGGCGGCAGGTTGTAGAGCCCAGACATCTGCGCGCCCAGTGCGGCCCGGGCCTGCGCGCCATCGGCACCGAGCCCGACCCAGATGTTCAGGCCGGCGAAGGCCGGACCGGTGCGGCCGATCTCCGCGAACCCGTCGACGATCTGCTGGTGGGTCTGGCCGTACCGGCGCGCGGAGCACCACATGCCGAGCCAGCCGTCGCCGTGCTCCACTGTCCGCCGGATCGCGACGTCGCCACCACCGCCGATGACGATCGGGACCCGCGGCTCGAGCGCCGGCAGGATGCGGGTGCCCTGGAACTGGTAGAACTCGCCGTCGTGGTCGACGACCTCGCCAGAGGCGAGGCGGCGCAGCACCGCCAGGGTCTCGTCCACACGGCGGCCGCGGGTGGAGGGATCGACACCCATGTTGGCGACTTCGGTGCGATCCTCGCCCGCGACGCCGATCCCGAGGGTCAGCCGCCCGGGCGCGATCTGGCCGAGGGTGGCGAGCTGGCGTGCGGTGGCCAGCGGGTGGCGAAGGCCCACGAGGTACACGCCCATCAGCACCTTGAGGGTGTCGCTGGTCGCCAGCGCCGCGGTGGCCGCGACGAAGCCGTCGAAGCCCTTGCCCCCGTGGAAGCTGATGTGGTCGCCGACCGTCAGGTGGTCGAGCCCGGCCGCCTCCATCGCCCCCAGGAGGGCCCGCCGCTGTGTCGGGCCGGCATCGAGGAAGTCGTCGTTGAGCGCAATGCCCACCTGGATGTCAATGGTCACCTGACGATGCTGCGTCATCGGCCGACCCCCTGACAAACTATTGGACTGACCATTAGTGGAGAGTTCTCCAATGCCGCCGCGGGCGACATGACGGTCCCGCGTCGCAGGGTGGGGCGAACCCGGACTCACGGCCTTCCGGTCGTCGCGACCTTGGCCGCGATGTCGGCGCGGAGCAGGTGCTTCTGCACCTTGCCGGTCGCCGTCATCGGCAGCGCCGTCGTGATCTCGAGGCGCTCCGGCAGCTTCTGCGTCGCCACGTCGTGCTCGCGCAGGAACGCAGTCACGTCGTCGAGCGCCAGCGTCGCGTCGGCGTCAGCCGGTACGACGTACACACACACCTTCTCGCCGAGGCGCTCGTCGGGCATGCCGACCACGGCGACGTTGGCGATCGCAGGGTGGGCGAGCAGGTGCTCCTCGAGCTCACGGGCGCTGATGTTCATGCCGCCGCGGATCACGATGTCCTTGAGTCGGCCGGTCACGCGGACGAAGCCGTCGGCGTCCATCCGCCCGAGGTCGCCGGACCGCGAGAAGCCGTCCGGCGTGAACAGCGCCGCGGTCTCCTCGTCGTTGCGGAAGTACTCGAGCATGTGACTCGGGCCGCGGTAGGCGATGTCGCCCTCCTCGCCGCGCTCCACCTCGTTGCCGTCGGAGTCGACGACATGGACCTCCGCGCCGTCGAGCGCCGAGCCGTCGGAGCTGGCCGAGCGTGCCGGGTCGTCGGCGACCGTGCACATCGTGGTCAGGAAGTTCTCCGAGCGGCCGTAGAGCGACAAGGTCTGGCAGCCGGCGAAGAGCTCGCGCGACTTCTCGACGACCGAGCCCGGGATCGGCGATCCGGCACACACCCACAGCCGCAGGCTGGAGGCGTCATGCTTGGCCGGGTCGTAGGCGCCCATCAGCATCTGCAGGAACGGGGTGGCCGTGACCGCGGCCGTGCAGCCGTGCTCCTCGATGATCCGCAGGCCCTCAGCGGGGTCCCACGCCTCCATCAGGTAGGACTTCGCACCCGCGAGCAGCGGCAGCAGCACACTGGTCACGAGGCCCGTGCTGTGCGTGATCGGCGACGGGCCGAACTGCACGTCGGCCGACGTGTAGTCGAGGCTCTTGGCGATGGCCGCGGCGCTCGCCCGGATCGTGTTGAAGGTGTGGAAGCAGCCCTTGGGGCGCGAGGTGGTGCCCGAGGTGTAGACGATGAGGAAGCCATCGTCGGGCGAGGAGTCGGGGCCGATCTCGGCCTCGAGGCCCTCGATGTCGCCGTCGACGAACAGGGCCTCGAGCGCGGAGCCGGCACCGTCGGCGCGAGCCACGTAGACGTCGCGGAGAGCGGGCAGGTCGCCGCGGAGACCGGCGAACATCCTGGCGTGGTCGAAGCCACGGAACTCCCCGCACGTCACGGCGAGGACGGCACCCGAGTGCTCGATCACGTAACGGACCTCGTCCCCGCGGTAGATCGGCATGATCGGCACGAGGATCGCGCCGAGGCGCGACGCCGCTGCGGCAACGAGCGGAAACTCGACCCAGTTGGGCAGCTGGACCGCGATCCGCTCTCCTCGCCGGAGGCCGGCGCGGTGCAGTCCCGCAGCCAGCCGCAGCGTACGGTCGGCGAACTCCGCATAGGTGAGCTCGGTCGAGACGTCCACGAGGAACGGGGCATCCGGCGTCGCCGAGGCCTGGCGGGCCGCCAGGCTGTAGAAGCTCGCGTCCTGCCAATAGCCCTGACTGTAGAACGAGGCGACCTGTTCCTCGGAGTACCTGTCCCTGACTGTCTTCAGCTGCTGCTCCACCGTCTCGACCCCTTGTCCCTGGATGCGATCCACATCACACCAAGATTAGAATGGTCAGTCCTTTATAGCAAGCGGTCCAATAGGGAGACCTCCATCGCGGAGATCCCGCTCGCATTGCGTCGCCGCCGGGCGGGCACGACAGTGGGCGCGTGACCACACGAGGCATCACCGTTCTGGCCGGCGGACTCAACGAGACTGTCGAGATCACCAAGGCAGCCGACCGCGCCGGCTTCGACGGAGCATGGTCCGGCGAGTTCCTCAACCGCTCGGCCGTCGTCTCCGTCGCCGCCATGGCCGCGGCAACCGAGCGCATCGGCGTCGGTACCGCGATCGCCTACGCCGTGGGCCGCTCGCCCCTGGTGCTGGCGAACGACGCGCGCTTCCTGGACGAGTTGAGCAATGGCCGCCTCACGCTCGGCCTCGGCACCGGTACCCGCGGCATGATGGTCGGCTGGCACGGCGTCACCGACCCCGACGGCCCGGCGAGCCGGATGGAGGAGCTGATCCCGCTCCTGCGCCGCCTGTGGCACCTGCACGAGGAGCCGGTGAAGCACGAGGGTCGCTTCTACTCCTGCGACATCACGCCGACCGCGGACATCCAGCCGCCAGTGCGGGCGACGATCCCGATCTACACCGCGGGGGTGAACGCTCGCATGATCGAGGTGGCCGGCCGCGTCTCGGACGGCCTGATCTGCCACCCCACCCTCACCGACCGCTACCTCGAGGAGATCGCGCGCCCCGCCATCGAGCAGGGCGCTGCGAAGACCGGGCGCAACGCGTCCGACGTGCACCTCAAGGGCGTCATCATCACCTCGATCCACGACGACCCCGAGGTCGCGCGGCGCGAAGCAGCGGCACAGATCGCCTTCTACGTCGCACCGAAGGCCTACGGCCCCGTGATGGAGGCCTCCGGGTTCGGCGACGAGGCAGTCGCGATCCAGGCTGCATTCCGCGCGAAGGACCACGACGCGATGGTCGCGGCCGTGTCCGACCGGATGCTCGACGAGATGGCGGCGGCGGGGACCCTCGACGAGGTGCGCGACCGGATCGCGCTGCTCGAGAAGCGCTACGACCATGCCGCTCTCTACTCCCCCAGCTTCACCATGGCGGCCGAGCGGGTCACCGAAAACACCTTCGCGATCATCGAGGCATTCGCGCGCTGACCGCGCCCGCGAGCGAACCTCAGGAAGCTTCGGAAGCCGCGTAGGTCAGGTAGATCGACTCGCCCACCATCGCGGGGCGCTCCTGGCCGCGGACCTCCACCCGCAGCGCGACCCGGTACTGCACGCCGCCGTCCTCGCGTCGTACCCCTGCGGGGATGGAGGCGCTGAGTCGGATCTCGGCGTCGACCGGGACCGGCGAGGTGAAGCGGACCTTCTCCAGGCCGTAGTTGGTGCCGCGCCCGTGGTCGGTGATCACCATCAGCTTCTTCAGCATCGACGGCACCAGGGAGAGGGTCAGGTAGCCGTGCGCGATGGTCCGGCCGAAGGGGCCGTCCGCAGCACGGTCCGGGTCGACGTGGATCCACTGGTGGTCGTCGGTGGCATCGGCGAAGGTGTCGATGCGGCCCTGCTCGAGGCGCTGCCAGGGCGACGAGCCCAGGTCGAGGTC
The DNA here is from genome assembly GCF_057586415.1 of Nocardioides sp. SRI_004. Taxonomy (NCBI): domain Bacteria; kingdom Bacillati; phylum Actinomycetota; class Actinomycetes; order Propionibacteriales; family Nocardioidaceae; genus Nocardioides; species Nocardioides sp. SRI_004. The sequence continues at coordinate 409,754 of NZ_JBYCZV010000001.1, read as the reverse complement.
GGCTGCCTCGGCCAGCTCGGCAACGGTGATCTCCAGGGTCATCGACTCTCCTCGTCTGGGTGGGGCTCCACGGTCGCCGAACCGACGCGGAGGGTCAAAGCAGGTGCGGGCGCCGACTGTCGCAGCCCACAGTGATCCGGGCCACGTCGCTCCCGCAGGCCACGCGGACGTCCTAGGTTGCCCGGTATGAGTGGAACCGCACTGCCGTCGTACACACAGGTCCTCGAGCTCCCCACCCTGCTCGAGGGCGAGGTGGTGGCCGACTTCATCGACGTGAACGGTCACATGAACATCCGGCACTACCTCGACGCCGGGGCCCTCGGTGCGGACATGCTCTGCCGACGGATCGGCATCGACGACGAGTACCGTGCGATCCGCCGGCTCGGTGTCTTCACCGCCGAGCACCACATCCGCTACTTCTCCGAGATGCACCTCGGGGACAAGTTCTCGGTGCACACCGTCGTCGTCGCGCGCTCTGGCAAGGCCGGGCACCTGCTGTCCTTCATCGTCGACCGGAGCAGCGAGCGGCTGGCCTGCACCGTCGAGATCGTCCTCGTCGGCGTCGGCATGGACACGCGGCGGCCCGCAGAGTTCCCCGACGACGTCGCAGCCGGGCTGGACGAGTGGATCGCCTCAGCCCGCGACCTGCCGTGGCCGCTTCCGCTGTCCGGTTCGATGGGCATCCGGCGGGACTGAGGTCAGCCGCGGAGCTTCTCCCGAAGCTCGTGCTTGCGGACCTTGCCGCCCACCGTCTCGGGAAGCGCGCCGACCACGATGACGCGCTTCGGCGTCTCGAACCCGGCGAGTCGCTCACGCGCCCAGGCGACGAGGTCGGCCTCGTCGACCTCCTGCCCTGCCGCTGGTACGACGACGGCGGTCACCAGCTCGCCCCACGTGTCGTCCGGTACGCCGACGACCGCGACCTTCTCCACCGCCGGATGCGCCGCGAGCACCGCCTCGACCCGCACGCTGGACACGTTCTCCCCGCCGGTCTTCACCACGTCCTTGAGCCGGTCGAGCATGACCTGTGAACGGTCGGGGCCGCCGACATAGGCACAGCTGTCGCCCGAGTGGAACCAGCCGTCCCGGAAGGCTTCGGCCGTCGCCTCGGCGTTGCGGTAGTAGCCCTGCGTGATCACCGGACTGCGGTAGACCGCCTCGCCCGCCTCGCCCACGGTGCCGGCCAGGCTGGTCCCGTCCGGCGCGTGGATGTCGGCCGCGAGCAGGGGAACCGGCAGCCCGACGTGGTTCACCCCGCGGTACGACTCCTCGGCTCGCTCGGGATTCGCGTCCGGCCAGAAGCGGTAGCAGCACTGCGACTCGGTCTGCCCGAAGACCTCCACCGGCTGCACCCTGCCGCCGGTCACTGCGCGCAGGCGCGGGAAGAGATCCGGCGTCAGGGCACCCCAGGAGAACAGGGCGACCGTCACCGATGTCAGGTCGATGTCGTCGGGCCGGGCCTCCGCCACCTCGACCAGCTTGCGCACCCACAAGGGGGAGCCGGCCCACACCGTCGTGATCCGCTCGCGGGTGATCGCCTCGGCCAGCGCGACGTCGTCGGGGCGGCGACCGATCACACACGTCCCGCCGTTGAGCGCCGCCGGCATCACGGTCGCGTTGTGGCCGCAGTGGTAGATGATCGGCAGGAAGGTCCCGACCACCAGGTCGGTCTCATAGGGCAGCCCGCGAGTGAAGGACATCGCGTAGGTGTAGGCGCTGAGGTACGAGTACGAGTGGGCGGTCATCGACGCCTTCGGCATCGATGTCGTTCCTGACGTGAACAAGAGCGCCCAGATGTCGTCACCATGGACGCTCACGTCGACCTCGCCGGTCGGCATCGGGGCGATCCAGTCGGCGAACCCGACGGCGGTGCCGGTCGCCATGCCCCCGATCTCGATGACGACGTCGGGCTCGAGCCCGGCCGCCGCGAACACCTCGGCGCCGCGGGGCAGCAGCGCCGCGTCCGCGACCACGAAGGAGGCGCCGACGTGCTCGACGGCTCACGCCAGCACGTCCGGGGCCAGCAGCGAGTTGACCGGTACGACGACCATGCCCGCCTTCGCGATGCCGAACATCACGAGCACGGCCTCGACCGAGTTGTCGCAGTAGAGCAGGATCCGGTCACCCGGCTGCCGGCCCGCGGCCAGCAGGGCGTGGGCCACCTGGTTGGCGGCCCGGTCGGCGGCCAGATAGGACATCCGCTCGAACTGCGGTGCCGAGAAGGCACCCTCCCAGCCGACCAACGCCACCTTGTCGGGTGTCGACCAGGTGACGCGCTCCAGCACGTCCCCGACCGACATCCGGTTCCAGCGCTGGTCCGCCCGGCGGCCGCGCAGCGTCTCCACGTCGAACTCGTGCTCCATCACTCCACCGAGTGTGCTGACGGGCCGAACCGGCCCCCAGACACCGTCGACGGGGAGGTGTGGACTTCGACAGTCAGCCGGCCGTGACGGTCGCGACGGTGGCGACCTTCCCCCCGACACGGCCGACCACGTGGGCCACCCAGAGCGTCCGGCCCGGATGCCGGTGCTCGGCCTCGAAGACGACCTCGCCGCCGAGGGCGACACCGCGCGAGTGGACGATGTGGACCGACGTCGTGCGCAGCGTGGACCCGCGGTCCACCCGCTCCCGCGTCGCAATCACCTCGGACGCCGCGAGCGAGATGCCGCCGTGCAGCATCCCCGTCGGGTTGACCAGGTCCGGTCGGGTCTCCAGCACCCAGACACCGGCCTCAGCGCGCAGGCCGAGCACTCCCTCGATGCCGTCGGCGGACGTCGGGGCCACCGCGGCGTGCGTGTCCGCCGGGGCGCCGGAGGGCCGGGGCGCGTAGCGGCCGCGCTGCCTGCAGCTCACGAGCAGCCGCCCCTTGCCGTCCCGGATGTCGCCGACTGAGTAGGAACCGGCCTGGACCGGCGTCGCGTGGCCCACGAGGTCGGTGCCTGTCGGCGGCAGGTCGCCCACGACGTCGAGCCAGATCTCGGTGCTGATCGACCACGCGTCCTGGGGCAGCGAGGCCATCAGCGCATAGCCGAGCACCTCGTCGGCCAGCACGCCCAGGGCGCCGACGGCCGGACGGCCGTCGGCACCGGCGGCCCATCGGCCCAGGGTCATGCGTCCACCGACGCCGTCCGAGCACTGCTGCAGCGCGGAGACCTGGAAGAGGTCCTCGGGCCCGCTGCCCCTGAAGCGAAGCTGATGCACCGGTCCTCCGAAGGGGGTTGTGAACGATCGTTTACACGCCTATTGTTACAAATGGTCAGGCCAAACGTCACGCGCGTCGTACGTGGCCCCACGAACACCAGAGAAGGACAGCGACCATGGACAACTTCACCGACATCACGTACGAGGTCGAGGACGGCCTCGCCTGGATCACGATCAACCGCCCGGAGCGCTTCAACGCCTTCCGCGCGCAGACCGTCGACGAGCTGGTGCTGGCCTTCAAGCGCGCCTGGGCCAGCCCCGAGGTCGGGACGATCTGCCTGACCGGAGCCGGCGACAAGGCCTTCTGTGCCGGCGGCGACCAGAAGCAGCGCATGGAGACCGGCGACTACGGCCCGTCCCAGAGCGGCCTCTTCGAGGTCGAGGCCCTGCACCGCGTGATGCGCGACGTGCCGAAGCCCGTCATCGCCGCGGTCAACGGCCTCGCGATCGGCGGCGGCCACGTCCTGCACGTCCTCGCCGACCTCACCATCGCCGCCGACACTGCCAGCTTCGGCCAGAACGGCCCCCGCGTCGGCAGCTTCGACGCCGGCCTCGGCTCGGGCTACCTCGCACGCGTCGTGGGCGAGAAGCGCGCCCGCGAGATCTGGTTCATGCTGCGCCGCCTGAGCGCCGAGGAGGCGCTGGACTGGGGCCTGGTCAACAAGGTCGTCCCGGCCGCCGACCTGAAGGACGAGGTCCGCGCCTGGGCCGACAACATGAACTCGTTCTCCCCCACGGCACTCAAGGTGCTCAAGCAGTCCTTCAACCAGGACACCGAGCACTTCGTCGCCCTCGGCCAGTCTGCGGTGACCACGCTGAAGCTCTTCGGCGAGACGCCGGAGGCCAAGGAGGGCATCACCGCGTTCAACGAGAAGCGCAAGCCGGACTTCTCGCAGTACCGCGGGAACTGAGGTCCATCGATGCAGCTGGACGCCGAGCGCCGCGAGTTCGCGAGCGCGATCGAGGCCTTCTGCCAGCGTGAGTACGGCACGTCGGCCCAGTGGGACGCGCTGACCGAGAACGACACGGTCGCCACGAGCCAGGTGGTTCTCGACAAGATGGCCGACCTCGGCTGGCTCGGCGTCTCGCTGCCGGAGGAGTACGGCGGCGGCGGTGCCGGCTTCGTCGACGAGTGCGTGTTCATCGAGGAGGCGCACCGCGGCTTGACGCCCGGCCTCCTTGCCTACACGACCGGGCTCACCGCCGCCCAGACCTACCTGAAGTGGGGCAACGAGGAGCAGAAGAAGACCATCGTCTCCAACCTGGTGTCGGGACGGACCGAGGCGATCGCCCTGTCCGAGCCCGGCACCGGCTCCGACCTGGGCGCCGTACGGACGAAGGGTGTCCGCGACGGCGACGAGTACGTCATCGACGGCCAGAAGACCTGGATCTCGGTCGCCCACATCGCCCAGCACATGCTCGTGCTGGTGCGCGAGGACGCGTCGGGCTCGAAGCACGAAGGCCTCACCCTCCTGATGGTGCCGACCGACACCCCGGGCATCGAGATGCGCGAGGTCCGCACCATGGAGGCGCGGACCTGCAACGACGTCTTCTTCACGCAGGCGCGAGTCCCCGTGTCCGCCGTGGTGGGCGAGGCCCGCCAGGGCTGGAAGCACCTGATGCGCGGCCTCAGCGTCGAGCGGATGATCATTGCCGCCTTCAGCATCGGTGCCGCACGGCGCTCGCTCGAGGACGCCATCGCCTACATGCAGCAGCGCGACGCCTTCGGCCAGCCGACCAGCACGTTCCAGGCGCTGCGCCACCGGGTCGCCGACCTCGCGACCGACATCGCGGTGACCCGCTCCTTCATCTACGACGTCGCCCAGGCGATCGACGACGGCCGCGAGGACGACCTGGCCCGCGAATCCGCGATGGCCAAGATGCGTGCAACCGAGGTCGCGAAGAACACCGCCCTCGAGGCCATGCAGCTGATGGGCGGCGCCGGATACGCCCGGGAGTACGGCATGGAGTTCCAGGTGCGCCGAGCCTTGGCCCCGCCGATCTTCGGCGGCACCAACGAGATCCAGCGCGAGATCATCGCCAAGTCGATCTTCTGACTCGACACCATCGAGAACCGAACGCCTCCCCGCTCCTGCGGGGAGGCGTTCGGCCCTCTCAGACCGCGCCCGCCAGGGCACCGTCGAGCTGACGCGCGAGGTCCTTCAGGACGTCCGCCGCCTCGCGAGCCATCCGCGGGACGAACTCCGCCACGTCGACGAGCTCGTTGATCGCCGAGGCGACCTGCCCGGTCATCACCAGGCTGTCCGTGGTGTCGCCCGTGGTCTGGGCCCGCTGCATCGACTCGATCTTCCAGCGCACCATCTCGACCGGATCGGAGGGCAGGTCCGACGCGTCGTGGGCGAGCAGCTGCTCGGACGCCGCGTTGCGCAGGCCGCGGCAGGGCCCGTAGACCCCGTCGAAGGCGACGTCGTCGCCCTCGGTCGCGTCGAGCAGGGCCTGGACGTAGGCCGGGTGCCAGTCGCTGTTGTCGCGACTGGTGATGAAGCGCGTGCCCATCGCGACGCCGTCGGCGCCCATGGCCAGGGCGGCGGCGAGCCCGCGGCCGTCGCGAGCGCCGCCGGTCAGCAGCACCGGTACGTCGACCGCCTCGGTCACGCTCGGCACGAGTACGTAGGTGTGGACCTTGGCCGCCGGGGCGTGGCCGCCCATCTCGAAGCCCGCGGCGAGCACCACGTCGACACCGGCCTCGGCCGCCTTCACCGCCTGGCGAGTGGCACCGACCTTGTGCTGGTGGACCATGCCGGCGTCCTTGATCATGCCGACGTAGTCGCCGGGGAAGCCCGCGGAGGTCGTCATCACCGTCAGCCGGCGGGCGATCTCGCTGTCCGCGCGGCGCAGGTCCAGCACCATCCGGATGTAGACATCGGTGAACGGCAGGACCTTCCCTGCCGCGTCGACACCCACCGGGATGTTCACCGCGAACGGGCGGTCCGTGAGCGCGGCGCACTCCTCGATGTGCTCGCGGAAGGTTCGCGCGCCGCTGTCGATGTCCTCGGGCATGCCCGGCATCGAGACGGTCCCCAGGCCGCCGGCGTTGGAGACGGCGGCCGCCAGTCGCGGAGTCCGGAAGGGACCGAGGCCCTCCTGCACGATCGGGTGACGGACACCGACGAGACGGGTCCAGCGGTTGCTGATCGGAGCGGCGTCTGCGCGGGCTCCGGCACTTTCCAGGGCTTCACTGTTCATGCTCGATGTTATACAGTCTAGATGTCTGAATGACTAGATCCGTCAAACCTTAGAAGAGTGGAAGCCGCCATGAACCTGCCGGAGACCGCCCGCGGCGAGGAGTCGCTCGACGCCCTGCGCTCGATCGCCCGCGACCCGCGCTCCTACGTCCGGGGCTGGAGGGAGGCGCACCCGGGCCGCCAGGTCCTCGGGGTGCTGCCGATGAACTTCCCGCGAGAGCTCGCGCACGCGGCCGGCGTGCTGCCGGTGATCGTCGCCGACGACCAGCAGCCCGTCACCGAGGGCCGCGCCTTCCTGCCCGAGTTCTACTGCGGCTTCACCCGCAACCTCGCCGACCAGGCCGCGACGGGCCGCTTCGACCTGTACGACGGGCTGTTCGTGGCCGACCACTGCATCCAGCTCCTGGGTGCCTCGGACATCGTGCGGGAGCTGCAGCCGAGCACGACGGTCTTCCTCGGCCAGCTGATCAGCTCGCTCAGCGACATCGGGGCCGAGGCGAAGATCGCCGAGATGGTGACGACGCTGCGCCGCGAGGTGGAGACGTTCGCCGACGTGCGCATCACCGAGGAGCAGCTCACCGCGAGCATCGGCTCCTTCAACCGTGATCGAGCCCTGATCCGTGAGGTCTTCGACGGCCGGGCCGCGGGCAACGCCTCGTTCAGCCCGGTCGAGCTGCAGGACATCGTCGCCTCCGCCCAGGTGATGGACCCCGACGAGCACCACCGTCTGCTGTCCGCGGTCGTCGAGGACCGCGCGCCGCGCACTCGCGACGACCGCATCCGGATCCACCTCTCCGGCCACTTGTGCCATGCACCGCGGCGCGAGCTGCTCGAGGTGCTCGAGGAGGTGGGCGCCATCGTCGTCGACGACGACCTGTGGACCGGTCGTCGCTACCTGCAGACCGATATGGACGAGTCCCTGCCCCCGTTCGAGGCCGTCGCCCGGTGGTACGCCGGCCGCAACGTCACGCTGCCGTGCCCCACCCGCGTCCAGCACGACGTCGACTGGGACCAGTGGCTCCTGGACGCCGCCCGGCGCAGCGGCGCTGAGGCCGTCGTCCACCTGATGCCGAAGTTCTGCGAGCCGCACATGCTCTATTACCCCGAGCTGCGGCGCGCCCTCGATGCTGCCGGCATCCCCCAGCTGCTCATCGAGACCGAGCACGAGGGCATTCCGCTCGAGTCGTTCCGGACCCGGCTGGAGGCGCTCGTGGAGCGCACCCACCGCACCCGTCCGGCGTACGCCTGATCCGACCACGCGAGGAGACACCATGACCATCACCATCCCCACCGCCGCCCCCACCGACCGGACGAACCGGCTCACGGCGACCCGCCACGGCAACCGCATGGTCGCGGAGTACTGGGACGACCTGTTCACCGCGCGGGAGCGGGGCAAGCAGATCGTCTGGTACAACGGCGGCGCCTTGAACCCGATCTTCCAGGCCGCTGGCCTGGCTTGGTGCCACGGCGAGGCGTTCGCCGCCCGCCTCGCCGCCCAGCAGCTGGAGGGCCCCGCCCAGCTGGCGGGCGCGGAGTACGGCTACAACGCCGAGCTCTGCTCGTACTCCCGCACCCACCTCGGCTGCGCGGTCCTGACCGTCCAGGGTGACGAGGGCGCGAACACCGGCGTGGTGGGCGCGCACGACCAGGCCGAGCTGGCCGCGCGCCTGCCCGCGCCCGACTTCTTCGTCAACAACTACGCCGGCTGCAGCACCGGCCAGCAGTGGGACGAGATCTCCTACCGGGTGTTCGACAAGGAGGTGCCGATCTTCAACATCTCCCACCCCTTCCTGTGGGGCAACAAGCCCGACGCCGGCTACCTGAAGGGCGAGGAGTGGGAGTCCGCATCGCGCTACGTCCGCGACCAGCTGGTCGACCTCATCGCGTGGCTCGAGGAGAAGTCGGGCAACGCCTTCGACTGGGACCTCCTGCGTGAGTCGATGACCCATATCAAGCGCGCCGCCGAGCTGCGCCGCGAGGGCCTCGAGCTGTGCAAGGCCAAGCCCGCCCCGGCGACGTTCTGGGACTGGATCTCGGCCATCGCCCCGATCAACTTCCTGCCGGGCAACCAGGAGCTGGTCGACTACTTCCAGTCGGTCCGCGACGAGATCCAGCACCGGATCGACCACGGCATCACCGGCATCGAGAACGAGCGCTACCGCCTCTACTTCGACGGCATCATGAACTGGAACAAGCTGGGCTTCCTCTCGCGCAAGTTCGCCGAGCACGGAGTGGCCGTGATGGCAGGGCGCTACATCACCAATGCCTTCTGGCAGGAGCCGCAGCTGATCAACACCGACGACCCGCTGCTCGGCATGGCCCAGCACTACCTGCTGTGCCCGACCAACCACGGCACGAAGACGCTCGACTACCTCACGCTGCGCGACTGCGAGGAGTACGACGTGGACGGCATCGTCTTCCACTCGACCCGCACCTGCCGTGCCTTCACCGGCCCCCAGCGCCTCCTCGCGCGCTCCGCGCAGAACAACCTCGGCATCCCGTCGATCTTCTTCGAGGGCGACGTCGCCGACGCGTCCTTCTACAAGGAGGAGATCCTGGAGAGTCGGCTCGCCGCGATGCTGGAGGCCATCGACGTCAAGCGGGCGCAGGCATCGTGACCCACGACGGCCGCTACCTCGGCGTCGACCTCGGTTCGACGACGGCGAAGGCCGTCGTGGTCGGCGGCGACGGCGCGATCGTCTCGGCGAGCACCATCGCCATGGGCGCCGTCTCCCGTGCCGGCATGCAGCGCGCGGTCGACGCCGCGCTGGCCGAGGCGGGGATCACGACCGACGACCTGCGCGGCACGGTGTCGACCGGCTACGGCCGGCGCCTGGTCCCGGGCGCCCAGCGGACGTTCACCGAGATCACCTGTCACGCGCGGGGGACGTCGGCGATGGTGCCGGGTTGCCGCCTCGTCATCGACATCGGTGGCCAGGACTCCAAGGCGATCACCGTCGACGACGACGGCCTGGTCCAGGAGTTCGCGATGAACGACCGCTGCGCCAGCGGCACCGGCCGCTTCTACGAGGTGCTCGCGACCGCGGTCGACGTCCCCCTCGAGGAGCTCGGCGCCCTGGCACTCAGCGGCAGCAACGACCTCGAGATCTCCACGATGTGCGCGACCTTCGCCGAGACCGAGATCGTCTCCCTGCTGGCCCAGGACGCACCGGTCGCGGACATCGCCTCGTCCGTCCACCGCGCGATCGCCGCACGGACGCTGGCCCTGGTCGCCCAGGTGGGGCGCCACACGCCCGTCGTCCTCACCGGCGGTGTGGCGCAGAATCCTGCCGCCGTCGCGTTTCTCGCGCGTGCACTCGACACCGAGGTCCTCGTCCCGGAGCACCCGCAGATCACCGGGGCCTACGGCGCCGCCCTCCTCGCGCGGGACGCTGACCACCGCGGTCGCACGGTCGTGGACGACGTCGCCGGGGCCGACCAGCTGTTCCCCCGCCCGAGCGAGCCGCATTCCTGCGGCACCTGCGACGGCAGCCTCACCGGCACCCACGCGATCGACTTGGGCCTGCCGGTGCGCCTGGGCGGCTGACTCGGGCCCACAGCCGCCCGACGCACCGCAGGCGGACGCCCGTCCCTCGACCGAGGGGCGGGCGTCCGCCTGTAGGGGCGAAGGTCAGACCGTGGCCCCGCGCACCTCGTCGAAGGTGAGGTCACCGGCGTCGAGCCGGTCACGCAGCACGAACTTCTGGATCTTGCCCGTCGGCGTCATGGGCAACGCCTCGATGAACGACCAGTAGGTCGGTGCCTTGTGCGGTGCGATCTGCTCGCGGACGAAGGCGGTCAGCTCAGCGACCGTGGGCCGGTCGTGGCCGGCCCGCACGCACAGGACGGCGCCCACCTGCTCGCCCCACTTCTCGTCCGGAACACCGATGACGGCTGCGGTCTCGATGGCGGGATGGTCGAGAAGGACCGCCTCGATCTCCGCCGGGTAGAGGTTCATCCCACCCCGGACGATCATGTCCTTGGCCCGGCCGGTGACGCGCAGGAACCCGCGCTCGTCCATCGCGCCGATGTCGCCCATGTGCAGCCAGCCGTCGGCGTCGATCGTCATCTCGGTCTCGCCCGGCATGTCGTAGTAACCACGCATGTTCTGGTAGCCGCGGACGCAGATCTCGCCGGGCTCACCGATCGGCAACGCCTCTCCTGTCGCCGGGTCGGCGATCTTGACCTCGAGCTGCGGCAGCGGCTGGCCCACGGTGTCGGCCTGGTCCTCGGGGGCGTCCGTCACCCGGGTCTGGCTGATCACGCCGTGGGTCTCGGTCTGGCCGAACAGGATGGTGAACTGGCAGCCCAGCTGGGAGATGGTGCGCCGGACGAGCGCCGCCGGGACCGACGCGGCACCACTGAGCACCGTCTTGAAGGAGCTGAGGTCGCGCGTCGCCGCATCGGGATGGTCGAGGAGTGCGATCAGCATCGTCGGCACCACGAGGGAGTGCGTGCCGCCGTACGTCTCGACCGCCTCGAGCAGCTGGCCCGGGTCGAAGCCGGGCAGGAGCACGAAGGTGCCACGCTTGGCCCAGGCGCCGAAGGAGGTCACTGCCCCGCCGCCGATGTGGTACATCGGCATCGCATTGACGTAGACGTCGCCGTCCTCGAACGCGGCCCGCTCGGCGACGAAGGTGGCCTCGTTGACCAGGCCCATGTGGTGCAGCATCGCGCCCTTGGGGAAGCCCGTGGTGCCCGAGGTGTACTGGACCTGGATCATCTCCTCCGGGTCGATCTCGGGCAGCGGCGCGCCCGGATCGGCGCTCTCGAGGAAGGCCGGCCAGGCGTCGAAGGAGTGCACGTCGCGCAGCTCGGGGAGCTCTCCGCGGATGCCCTCGACCATCGAGCGCATCTCGAAGCCGCGGTGGTCGTCGACGCAGAACACGGCGACCGCCCCCGACTGGCGCAGCACGAACGCCATCTCGCGGGTCCGGTACGCCGGGTTGAGCGCCACCAGCACCATCCCGGCCATCGCGACGCCGTGCTGGAGCACGATCCAGTCGGCGCTGTTCGGGGCCCACACCGCGATCCGGTCGCCGCGCCCGTAGCGCTGCAGGAGCGCACGCGCGGCTCGCTCGGCATCCGCGACGAGCTCGGCGTACGTCCAGCTGCGCCGGAGCTCCGGCTCCGCGACGCAGTCGACCAGCGCCACCCGGTCCGGCACCGTCGCGGCTGCGTGGCGCAGCACCTCGCACACGGTGACCGCGCGCACGTCGCCGGTCTCGGCCGGCCAGTGGGAGGTCTTCAGCATCGTCTGCTCCTGTGGGTTGGTCGTATCCTCGCCGGTCACCCACCTGTGACCCGCATCACCCAAAAGGTAGGACCATAATGCTCGACAATCAAGGGCACTCGGTGCCCATACTTGTAGAAATCAACAGGAGGCTCCCATGACCGTCCCGCTCGTCCGCTCGTACGCCGACTCGGCCGTCCTGATCGCCGGAGGGACCTCCGGCGTGGGGCTGGCGACAGCGCAAGCCTTTGCCGACGCGGGTGTCCGCCGAATCGCCCTGCTGGGCCGCAACGTCGAGCGCGGCGCAGCCGCCCGGCAGCAGGTGGCCGACCACTGCCCCGAGGCCCAGGTGGAGTTCCTCCCCTGCGACGCCGGGGCGCTGGACCAGGTCGTCGACGCGGTCGGCGCCGCCCATGAGCGCATGGGCGGCCTCGACGTGCTGGTGAGCTCCACGACGACGGCGTACCGCCCCGAGCTCCTGCACCGCACCGACCCGGCAGACATCGAGCGCATCCTCGTCGGCCAGGCGATCCCCCCGATGCTGCTCACCCGCACCGTGCTGCCCTACCTGCAGGAACAAGGCGGAGGCAGCATCGTGAACATCGCCTCGGACGCTGCGAAGGTGCCGACCCCCGGCGAGGCCGCGCTCGGGGCCGCGATGGCGGCGATCGTCGTCTACAGCCGGGTCGCGGCGCTGGAGGCCAAGCGCAACGGCGTCCGCGTCAACGTGCTGACCCCATCCTTGATCGCCGGAACAGCGACGGCTGCCAACGTCCTGAGCGACGGCTTCAGCAAGAAGCTCTTCGAGAAGGCGGCCGGCCAGGCGCACCTCGGCGTCGCCGAGCCGGCCGATCTCGCGGCGATGGCGGTCTTCTTGGGTGGCCCCTCGGCAGCGCGGGTGACCGGCCAGACCATCAGCGTCAACGGCGGCGTCTCGATCGCCTGACCGGCAGAGGGGTCCACCGCTCAGGCGGACTCGTCGACGATCTGCCAGAAGCGGGCGTGGGCTCTGCGGGCCCACGCCCGCCGGCGGTCCCGCAGCAGTGCGGCCGCCTCACGTCCCACCCACTCGGGGAGCAGCGCCGATGGCAGCTGCGGGTCCTTGCGCATGAACCGCTGCTGCAGGTTCAGCAGGTCGAGGTAGCTGAGCAGGATCCCGTCCGGGCCGCCGGGCTCCGGAGCGCCTGACACCTGGTCGATGAACTGCCGGTACTGGCCGGCGAGCTCGGTCAGGTCCCACGAGCGCTCGACGAGCTCGGCGTCGCTGAGACCGACCCCGGCAGTCGGTCCAGCGACCGCGACCGCGGTGTCCTGCAGGCCCAGGTCGGTGACGAGCCGCTGGAGCTCGGGCACCCGCTCGTTGTGCGGGCTGACCCACAGGCCGGGAGTCGGGTTGCCCATGCCGAGCCAGTCCAGGCCGCCGTACAGGCGCTTGCGGGTCGTCCGCTGCTGCTGCGGGACGCTCACGAACAGGAACAGCCAGCGGCCGTCCCACGGTTCGTCGGCGGCGAGGTAGGTCTCCGAGCGCCGGACGCCCTCGGCAACCAGCTCCTGGCCGTGACCGGCCAGCTGCCAGCGCACGGAGCGGCCGACGCGCTCGCGGTCCAGCCACCCGGCGGCGGCGGAGCGGGCCAGCACCTGGCGGCCCGCATGGTCCTCGATGCCGAGGCCGCCGAGGACGCGGAGCAGGGCTGTCGTCCAGGCACCCTCGGGCCGGTCCGGCAGCATCTCGCCGGCGATCGTCAGCAGCAGGGAGCGTGCGCTCGGCGGCGGCAGCAGGGGCTGCTCACCCCGCTGGCTCGGCAGTACCAGTGCATCGGCCATGGGACACATGGAATCAGCCGCGGCCACCCGGACCGCACAGGGTCCACCTCACGGCGCGGCTCGCCCGGTCCAGTCGAGCAGGGCTCCATCGCCGATCCCGGCGACGTAGGCCTCGACGTGACGCTCCATCCGCCACCGGGCCAGCGCGCGGTCGCCGGACCGCACGGCCGCCGTGATCGCCTGGTGGGCACGACAGGTCTCCACGCGCACCCGGTGGTCGACGTTGCCGACATACCCGGTCGAGTCGTAGATCAGCTCGGCCAACGCCTCCATCAAGCCGGACAGCAGCTCGTTGCCCGACTCCCTGGCCACCGTCATGTGCCAGTCGACGTTCACCCGCAGGAAGCTGCTCACTTCGCTCGCCTCGGACATCAGGCGGTCGCAGTCCTCCAACTGCCGCAACCCCGCCGGCGTACGACGGACTGCCGCCAGCCCTGCGCACGGCGGCTCGACCGTCGCCCGGGTCTGCAGCAGCGCCGCCAGGGACACGTCCGTCCCGCGCACGACCATGCGCACGGAGTCGGCGAGCAGGTGGCCGGTCGGCCGTCGTACGACGGCACCCCCTCCACGTCCGGCCCGGATCGCGAGGAAGCCGCGCACCTCGAGCACGCGGAGCGCCTCGCGCACCGAGGTCCGGCTCAACCCGGTCTGCACCACCAGGGCCCGTTCGGGCGGCAGGAGGTCGCCTTCGGCCAGCTCACCGCTGCTGATCCTCGAGGCGATGTCCTCAGCCAGCACGTCGCTCGCCTTCGGCACGTGGAGCGGGCCGAGGAAGGCAGGATCGGCTCCGGACGGAGGTGGACGATCGCCTGCGGCGCTGCTCATCCGTACCACCTCCGTCCGCGCGTCACCGGTCCTGGCCCGCGGTCAGTCGAGGCTGCAGGCCGGATTGGCCCCGGGGTTGTTCTCCGAAGCCGGGATCGCGGCCGTGGCGACCAGCTGGAGAGACCCGTCGCCTGTCTTCTCGACCGTTCCCACATACGTCGGCGCCTCGATCTGGTGGTCCTCCGCACGGAGGGTCACCTCGCCCTGGATGGAGTCGAAGGTCAGTCCCTCGAGCGCCTTCGCAACGTCACCGGGCACGATGCTGCCCGCCTCCTCGACACCGGCGAAGATCGCCTGCATGCCGAGGTAGCCGTTGCCGATGTTCTCCGTCGGCGCCTCGCCGGTCTCGGCCGTGTACGCCTCGACGAAGGCCTTGGTGCCGGGGTTGTCAGCGGTCGGGATCCAGGAGTTCGTGCCCAGCGCTCCGACCAGCCGCTCGTCCTTGAGCGCAGCGAGCGTCGTCGACGACAGGCCCGTGTTGACCAGCACCTTGTCGTACTTCTGCAGCACGCCGAACTGGAGCGCCTGCTTCAGGAAGTTGATCGCGTCACCGCCGGCGAGGGAGACGACCAGTCCGCCCTTGCCGCTCAGCTGGCTCAGGTAGCTGCCGAAGTCGGTCGTGCCGAGCGGCGAGAACAGCTTCGCCCCCAGCTTGCTCCCATCGGCATCGAGCGTCTTCTCGACTCCGGCGGTGCTCGCCTGGCCGAACGAGTAGTCGGCGGCGATGCTGTCCCACTGGGGCTCGTCCTCCTTCGTGAGCCAGTAGGCGAGGGTGTTGACGCCGGCGCTGTCGTTGGCAGTGACCCTGAAGTAGCGCGCGCTGCACGACTTGCCGGTCAGGTCGTCGCTCTGGCCCTGGGTGCCGATCATCAGGGCGTCCCAGGCCTCCAGCTTCGGCGTGACGGCCGCCATCTCGGGCGAGGACACCATGCCGATGACGAAGCGGGCGTTCTTCTCCTGCACCAGCCGCTGGGCGGCTGCGAGGGCTCCCTCGGGCGTGCCGAGGTCGTCGGCGAACTCGAGCTCGATCATGTGCCCGTCGATGCCGCCGTCGGCGTTCGCCTCGTCCGCGGCGAACTGGATGCCCTTGCGTTGCTCCTCGCCGTAGGCCGCGTAGGGCCCCGACTCCGGCGTCACGACCGCGATGCGGATCGGGCCGTCCTCGTCCTGCTGCGTGCTGTTGGCTGCTCCCCCCGAGCAACCCGAGGCCGCGATCATCAGCCCGCTGAGCGCGGTGCCGAGGAGGACTCGCTTGTTCTTCATGCTTCTTCTCCAATCAAGGTCGGCCGGGTCGGCCGTTCCAGCGGGTCAGACCCCGACGAGCTCACGCAGCGTCTCGGTCGTTGTTCCTTCGATGCGGCCCTCGGCGACCGTCTCGCCTTTGAGCAGTACGGCGTACCGGTCAGCGAGTCGGGTGACGAGGTCCAGGCGCTGCTCGATCAGCAGCATCGACGTCCCCGCGGCCTTCAGGCCCGCGAGGCAGTCCCCGAGAAGATCGATGACGACGGGGGCCAGCCCTTCGGACGGCTCGTCGAGGAGGAGGACGGTCGGGTTCGACATCAGGGCGCGGCCGATGGCGAGCATCTGCTGCTGGCCGCCGCTGAGGTGCGTGCCGAGCGACCCACGTCGCTCGTCCAGGTCGGGGAACATGGCGTAGACGGACGCGAGGTCCCACGGGCCTTTGCGGCGTGGGGCCGAGCCGACGAGGAGGTTCTCCTCGACGGTCAGCGACGAGAGGATCCATCGGCCCTGCGGCACCAGGGCCGCGCCGAGGGCGGCGGCCTCGTGCGGCCGGCGACCGCGCACCGGCTTGCCACCGACCGTGATCGCCCCGCCCCGCAGGTGGGCGATCCCGAACATCGTGTTCAGGCTGGTCGTCTTTCCCACGCCGTTCGGCCCGAGCAGTGCGAAGGACTCGCCCTCACCGACCTCGAAGTCGAGGCCGTCGAGGATGAGGGCGTCGTCGTAGTAGGCCCGGACGCCGTCGAACTTCAGCACGGCGCTCATGCCGCACCCCTGCCGAGGTAGGCCTCGACGACCCGGGGGTCGCGGCGGACCTCCTGGGGATCGCCGTCGGCGATGACCGCGCCCTGCTCGAGGACGGTCAGCCGGTCGCAGACCCGGTAGACCACCTCGAGGTGGTGCTCGACCAGGACGACCGTCATCCCCCGCTCGCGCACCAGGGCCGCGAGGTGGTCGGCGAGCGTGATGCTCTCCTCCCGCGACAGACCCGCGGCCGGCTCGTCGAGCAGGACCAGGTCGGGTGCCCCGAGGAGGGCCAGGGCGATGTCGACACGACGCTGCTCGCCGTACCCGATCTCGGAAGGCGTGAGTGCCAGGCAGGGTTCGAGGGTCAGCGCCGCCACGACCGCATCCACGTCCGGCTCCTTCACCAGTCGACCCGCGACGTCCAGCTGGTCGGCGACGGTGAGGTCGGGGTAGACGCTGATCCGCTGGAACGACCGGGCGATCCCGGCGTGCCGGCGACGCGGCGCCGCCATCCGGGTGATGTCACGGCCCCGGAAGCGGACCGTCCCGCTCGTCGGTCGCTGGCGGCCCGAGATCAGGTCGATGCAGGTGCTCTTCCCCGCCCCGTTCGGCCCGATCAGGCCGTGGATCGATCCTTCGACGACGTCGAGGGACACCTGGTTGACGGCCTTCACGCTTCCGTAGGCGAAGGACAGGTCATCGAGCTGCAGCACGGCGGCCTCCTCGGGTCGGGGTGGGGATGACGGGCACGCCGGACTCCTTCGGGCGGCGCCGGTGCAGCCATCGGCGCGCGGCTGCGTAGCCGCGCTCGACGAGCTCGACGCAGCCGCCCGGCGCCACGAGGACGACGACGATCAACACGAGACCGATGACGGCTTGGTAGTGGTTGCCACTGCCTGCGAGGTAGTTCTGCAGCAGGATGAAGAGCACCGCACCGAGGGGCGGTCCGAGGACGCTCCGTACGCCGCCGATCACCGCGACGATGAGGGCGATGCCCGACGTCGACCAGAACAGGGCCGAGAGCGAGATGAAGCTGGTCGTGACGAGGTTGAGCGTCCCCGCGACGCCGGCGACCGCACCGGACACGGTGAATGCCAGGACCCGCGGCCAGTAGGTCGCGTAGCCGGAGAAGCGCATCCGCTCCTCGTTGTCCCGGATCGACGCCAGGCGCCTTCCCCAGGTGGTCCTGCTGAGCGCCCACAACCCCGCCACGACCGCCATCAGGACGCCCCAGACCAGCGGCCACGCCTCGACCGGGTTGCCGTACATCACGACGTCCTTGCCGAGCAGTGAGCCGTCGAGCCGGACGTTGAGGCCGTCGGCACCCCGCGTGATCGAGTGCAGCTGGCCGCCGGCGACCCAGACCAGCATGCCGATCGCGAGCGTGAGCATCGCGAAGGCGATGCCGGGCACCCGGATCGTGACGAGCCCGACGACGAGGGCCGCCACGGTGCCGCAGGCGATGCCGGCCAGCAGGGTCAGCCCGATCGGCAGGTCCGCCTCCTGCGCGACGTACGACGTCGCGTAGCCCGCGATGCCGTAGAACGCCGCGTGGCCGAAGCTCAGCTGTCCGGTCTGCCGCAACAACCACCCGATGCTCAGGGCGAGGAGGCCCATCACCACGGCTTGTTGCGCGAGCTGGAGCTGGTAGAGCGAGATGACCCACGGAGCTCCGAGGCCGGCGACGGCCAGCACGGCCCACGCGGCGGCCTGCCACCGCGCCGACCGGTTGCGGTGGCGGAGCGTCCCCGCCACGGTCTGGACGTTGCTCACAGCGCGGTCCTCCTTCCGGCGATGCCCTGCGGCCGCAGGAGGAGGACCACCAGCATCAGCAGGTACGGCACGTAGGCCGCGAGGGTCGGCGCCTGAACGGTGGCGAGCGCGTTGGCGAGGCCGATCAGCAGGGCCGCGACCATGGGGCCGCCGATGCTGCCGAGGCCTCCGACCACCACGACGATGAAGGTGGTGATCAGGATCTCCGTGCCCATCGCGGGCGAGAGGGTGAGGTACGGGCCGGCCAGGACTCCGGCCAGGCCGGCGAGGCCGAAGCCCAGCGCGACGACGGTCGCACTGACCCGGTCGACGTTGATGCCCATCGCCCCCGAGGTGACCCGGTCGTCGCCGGCGGCCCGGACGAACAGCCCGGTGCGCGAGAAGCGCAGCCAGGCCATCAGGCCGGCGCACACGAGGAGCCCCATCACGATCACGAACAGCCGGTAGGTCGGGTAGGTCGCGAAACCGAGGTCCGTGCTTCCCGCCAGCACCTCCGGCGGGTCGATCGTCCGCGCCTGGGTGCCCCACACGGTCTGCACGACGTCGGCGACCACGAACGTGATCCCGAAGGTCAGCAGCACCATGTCGAGGGGACTCCGGCCGACGAGGAAGCGCAGGCCGTAGCGGTCGACCAGCAGGCCCGCGGCCGCCAGCAGGACCGGCACGGTCAGCAGCGCGACCCAGAAGGACGTCCTCTCGGAGACCGACAGGGCGACGTACGCCGCCAGCATGTAGAGGGCGCCGTGAGCGAAGTTGACGACGCCGCGGAGCCCGAAGATCAACGCCAGTCCCGAGGAAAGGACGAGGAGGAGGACGCCGAACGCGAGACCGTTCAGCACCTGGACGAACATGGAACCTCCAGTGGTGGCTGGTGAGTGGGAAGTGAGATGGGTAGGACGGACCGTCCGCGGACCGGTCGGCCCGTGGTGGCGAGGGACGGAGGGACGGAGCCCGGGCTAGCCGGCGCCACTCCCGGCAGGTGCGGCCGCGGACGGTCGAACCACCGTCACCCGGGTGGCGAACTCGAAGCCCGCGACCGCACGCCTCAGCTCGTCCTCGACGTCCGGGCGGGTCACGGTCACGTCGACGCCGAGCCGGGCACCGGACTGGTCGAGGGCGACCGTCGCCGCAGGGTCGCAGGACCGCGCGATCGCGCCGACGACGCGGGTGATGGCATCGGCACGCAGCACCGGCTTGGCGATCTTGCCGACCGGCGTCAGCGGCATCTCGTCGATCACGATCACCTCGACCGGTACGGCGGCGCGCTCGTGGACGTGCTCGCGGCAGTGGGCCAGCAGGTCCTCCGGGTCCGCTACGGCGCCGGCGCGCGCCTCGACGTAGGCCACCGGGAGCTCGCCCTTGGCGAGGTCGGGGCGACCGACCGCCGCGACCAGCTGCACCGCGGGGTGCGCGATCAGCGCGTCCTCGATCTCCTTCGGGTCGATGTTGTGGCCGCCCCGGATGATCAGGTCCTTCGACCGGCCGAACACCCAGACGTAGCCGTCCTCGTCGACCATGCCGACGTCGCCGGTGTTGGCCCAACGGGCCCCCGCCGGCACCTCGCCCGGCACGCCGGTCGGGAAGAGGTCCCGGTCGAGGGCCGCGTCGAGGTAGCCCGCGGTCGTCGTCGGGGTGGCCGTCAGCAGGACACCGCGCTCCCCAGGGGCGCAGTCGCGCAACCACCCGCCGTCGGCGTCCAGCTCGACGGCCTTGACCCGGACGAAGGGCAACGGCCGTCCGACCGAGCCGACCAGCGGCTGACGGGTGCCGTCGAAGTGGCCCGTGGTGGTGCCGTGCAGCTCGGTCATGCCCCAGTTCTCCCGGAGCCAGATGCCGAAGCGCTCGTGGAAGGCGCGGACCAGCTCCATCGGGACGGCGCTTCCGCCGCAGTGGAAGTCACGGATGACGCACCCCTCCGAGCTGCCGTCGCCGTGGAGGAGGGCCAGCGCGGTCGTCGGCGTCGCCAGCAGCGAGGTCACGCGGTAGTGCCGGGCGATGTCCCAGAAGGCGGTGACGGCCTCCCGCGAGCGGAAGCCCACCCGCGTCAGGGTCAGCAGGGTGCCGCCGAAGAGCACGGTGCGCAGCCCGAGGGAGATGGTGCCGCCGCAGTGGAAGTTGGGCATCCCGTGTGCGGTGACGCCGTCGGCCTCGTTGCCCATCAGCGCGCCGACGTTCCAGCACACCTGGAGCTGTCCGGCCTGGGACATCCGGACCAGCTTGGGAGCGCCGGTGGTGCCGCCGGTCGGCATGATGAGGGAGTCGCGCCACGGGTCGCCGTCGGGGACGAACGCGAGGCCGCCCCGGTGGACGGCGGCCCGCGCCGTGAGGTCGGACTCCGGGTCCTCGTCGTCGACGTACAGGACCTCGGCCAGGGACGGCACCAGGGCGCTTAGCGCAGCAGCACCACCCTTGGCGTCGAGGGTCTCGCGAAGGGTGACGAGCGTCGTCGCCCGCGTCTCGTTCAGGATCGCGGCCACCGGCTCGAGGTCGAGGAAGGGGTTGAGCGGGACGCCGACGCCGGCCGTCTGCGCGGCCCACAGGGCACTGAGGCCCTCGGGCACCATCGGCAGCATCAGGCCGACGGCGGACGTGCCTCCGTCGGCGACGGCACGGAAGAGGTTGGCCGTGGCCTCGATGTCGCCCACCAGCTCGCGGAAGGTGACGACCCGGTCGGGCACCAGGAAGTCCGGCGCCTCGAGCTGGATGACGGCCGGCTTGTCGGGGGCGGCCTCGGCGACGTGCCGGAGGCAGTCGAGGATCGTCGTGCCGGGCAGCAGTCCGTCGACCCCACCGGCCTCGATCGTCACCACGTCCTCCGGAGTACGGAGGCGGCGGAGCCGGACATCGGCCTCAGGCAACGGAGATCCCTCCGTTCACACTGAGCACCTGGCCGGTGATCCGGCGCGAGCGCGGCGAGGTGAGGAACAGGGCGGCCTCGGCCAGGTCCTCGGGCTCGGTCAGGCCCAGCGCTGCCTGCCTGGTGATCTTGTCGAAGATCCGCTTGCTGAACTCCTGCGCCATCGCCCGGTCGTACGACGCGGTGTTCACGATCAGCGAAGGCGTCAGCACGTTCACCCGGATGCCGTCGCGCTTGGCCTCGACGGCGAGGGTCTGCGAGAAGGTGACGATCGCGGCCATCGCCGCGCCGATGCCGGTCTCCCCCGGCGTCGGCACCTTGGCGGCGTCGCTCGCGATGTTGACGATCGCGCCCGCGCCGGCGGCACGCATGAAGGGCAGCACGGCGCGGGTCATGAGGAGCGGACCCAGGGCCTGCTCGACCAGCACGTCGCGCAGCTGCTCGATGGCGATGTCGTGCAGCAACGTCGGCTGGTACGGCGCCACCGTCGAGCACACGAGCACGTCGATCCCGCCGAGGACGCGGTGCGCGGTCGCCGCCGCCTCCAGCGCGCCCTCCGCGGTGTTGAGGTCGGCGGACACGAACTCGACCCGCGCTCCGGGCACCTCGCCCAGGACGCTCTCGACCGCCTGCTTGCCGCGGACCTCGTTGCGGCCGATGACGGCGAGGTCGGCGCACCCCGCACGGGCGTAGGCGATCGCGGTCGCCAACCCGACTCCCGAGGTGCCACCGGCGACGACCACCCGCTGGCCGCTGAACTCGCCGATCGCCGTACCTGCCTCCGCCGCCATCGTGCTCTCCCGTCCCGCAATGTTCAGAAACATCGCTGTCGTTGAATCTCGGACCTTTTGCGGACGCCATGTGATCCCAGTCACGCCGCGCCGTGGAAGGAAGGTAGTCCCAACATTCGACAAAAATCAACCCTCGATACAGATTTCTGTAAAACTTCGGCGACTGGCGAATTCTCCATCCGGAGGGCACGACGACCCGCGACCGCCTGGCCCCCGCGGTGGCAGCATGGGCAACCCGCCCCCGAGGAGCAGCCATGCCGCAGACCGACCCGTTCCCGTCCCCGATCGACGGCACCGTCCTGGCGACGTACGGATGGGGGACCGACCTCGCCGAGCCCCGGGGGGTCGTCCAGGTCGCGCACGGGATCGCCGAGCACGGCCTGCGCTACGACCGGCTGGCCCGGGCGCTCACGGCGGCCGGGTACGTCGTGCACGCGGTCGACCACCGCGGCCACGGCCGCTCGGTCACCTCCCCCGACCAGCTCGGCCACTTCGACTTCGCCGCCCTCGTGGCCGACGTCGCGGCCTACGGCTCCTCGCTCCGCGCGACGTACCCCGACCTGCCGCTCTTCCTCCTCGCCCACTCGATGGGCTCCTTCGCCGCCCAGACGGTCATCCTCGACCACTCGGAGCTGTACGACGGCGTGGTGCTGTCCGGCTCGACGGCCCTCGACGTCCTCGCGGCCGAGCTCGCCAAGGCCGAGGGACCAGTGGGGCTGGAGGCCTTCAATGCCGGCTTCGAGCACCGCACCGGCTACGAGTGGCTCTCCCGCGACGAGGCCGAGGTGGACGCCTACGTCGCGGACCCGCTCAGTGGGTTCGACCTGCCCGACGAGGCCGTGCCGCAGCTGTTCGCCGGGGCAGCGAGACTGGGCGATCCCGCCGCCCTTGCGGGGATCCGGAAGGACCTACCGGTCCTGGTGACCTCCGGGGTCGCCGACCCGATCTCGGGCGCCGGACAGCTGGTGGAGCTCCTCGGCCAGCGCTACCGGGACGCGGGCCTCACCGATGTCACGGTGACGCTCTACCCGGAGGCCCGGCACGAGATCTTCAACGAGACCAACAGGGACGAGATCACCGCCGACGTCGTCGCGTGGCTCGACGCGCACTCCTGATCGAGTCGGACGCCATCAGGCCCAGATCGGCCCGACCCGGCCACCGTCCGCTGCCAGGACCGCACCGTTCAGCAGCCGGCCACGGGGCGAGGCCAGGAAGGCGACCAGGTCGGCGACCTCAGCCGCCGACACGGCGCGACCAAGGGCGTTGCGCGACGCCGTCTCGACGTACGACGGGTCGTCCTCGTTCCGCTCGGTGAGGGTCAGCCCCGGGTGGACGCAGGAGACGGCGATGCCGGAGGCGCCGAGCTCGTCGGCGAGGTTCTTGGTCAGGGCGACGACGGAGATGTTGCGGACCGATCCGGCGATGTAGCCGGTGGAGCGGGCGTTCATGCCGCTGATGTTGACGATCGCGCCGCCGCGCTCGGCCAGGTGGGGTGCGGCGGCGCGGGCGACCCTCAGGTAGCCCAGCACCTTCACGTCGACGTTGCGGAGCAGGTCCGCCTCGTCGAGCCCGGCCAGGCCCGGCGCCTGTCCGGGCTCGGCGCGGGGTGCCGCCCCGTTGACGACGACGTCCAGGCGGCCGAGCACGTCGACGGCCGAGGCGACGGCGGCGCGAACTGCGGTGTCGTCACTCGTGTCCGCGACCACGACGGCCCGGGCGCCGGTCTCCCGGCGCGCCGCGTCGAGCGTGGCCTCGTCCCTGCCCAGCAGCACCACCTGCGCGCCCTCGCGCACCAGGGCGGTCGCAACCGCCTTGCCGATGCCGCGGCCACCGCCCGTCACCAGGGCGCCGACGCCGCCGAGTCCGAGGTCCATGGGACGAGTCAAGCAGCGAGGATCAACCGAGCGTCGGCTGGTAGGCGTACGACGACGAGCGGGTGAGCGCGAACTCGAAGATCCCCGAGCCGGGCCGCCCCTCCCAGTCGAACTCGCAGAGCCGGTCGGTCAGCGAGGAGTCCAGGGTGCGCTGGGTGACCGATCCGTCGAGCGGGTAGACGTCGCTCTCGAGGTGGTCGCGACCGAGCGGCTTGCCGTGGTGGCCGCCGTACCCGCCGCCCGCCATGTAGCCGCCACCGGCGGTCGCGTCAGTGTCGATCGGGTAGACCGCGCCGGACTCGGTGGTCACCTGAACCCGGCCGGACCGGAGGTCGAGCTGGTCGTCGAAGACCAGGGCGTGCCGTACGTCGACGATCTCGTCGAGCGAGCCGTCCTCGTGCATGACCGCGCCCTCGAGCAGGATCCGGCCGCCGTCACGCGACTCGACGAGCAGGAAGCCGACCGAGCGGTCCTCGAACTGCGCCTGGTACCAGATGTGGAGGCCCTGGCCGCCGGCCATCGTCCGGACGCCGCGGGAACGGTCGCGCTGGCTGTACCAGCGTTCGACCTTCTGCTCCTCGCCGTCGATGGCGACCGTGCCGGACACCCAGCCGGACTGGAAGAGGTGGGAGAAGGAGGTCGTCTCGCCAGAGGTGTTCGTGACGTCGATGTCGCCCCACCAGGCGGGCGTCCGCGCTTCCCAGACCAGGTCGAAGGTGAGCCCGGTCGGGTTGTCCTCGAGCGTGACCCGCCAGGTCTTGTTCGGCTCCAGGACGGCGTAGCTGAAGGGACCGCAGGTCCCCGGCGCGGTGGCGGAGAGCTCCGTCGAGTAGCGGACGTTGCGCTGCTCGGTCGCCGTCGAGAGGATCGTGAAGCCGTCGATGGTGTCGCGGACCGGGTGCAGGCCGAGGCCGAAGAGGATCGACGGCGTCGTCGCGTCCGCGCGGTGCACGTTGAACACGAACCGGTCGAAGAACCGATCCGGCAGGCCGACGGCCTCCTCGGGCCGGATGATCTCGTCGTGGAACTTCTCGTAGGAGCGGTTGCTCATGAAGGGACTCCTCAGGTTGCGGGTGCGGGAGGGGGCGGCGGCAGACCGGCCGAGCGGTGCGCGTCCTCGAGGAACGACTGCACCAGGCGCTGGTCGGCGTAGTACGGATCGCCGACCCCACGCAGGGCGCGCCGGTGGCCGTACTCGTAGAGGACGGCGAGCTTCCACAGCGCGAGCGTCGTGTACCAGGCGAGGTTGCCGAGGTCCGCGCCCGTGCGGGCGGCGTAGCGCGCCGCCAGCTCGTCACGGCTGGGGTAGCCGTCCTCCAGCAGGGCGAGACCGAACCGTTGGGTCGGGTTGTACGGCGGCGCGTCCGGCACCGACGACAGGAAGTAGCCCAGGTCGAACAACGGGTCGCCGAGCGTCGCCAGCTCCCAGTCGAGGACGGCCTCGACCGCGCCCGGTCGCTCGGCGGAGAGCACCACGTTGCCGATGCGGAAGTCGTTGTGGACGATGGTCGCGCCGGACTCGGCCGGCACGTTCGCCTGCAGCCACTCGTCGACCGCCGCGAACTGCGGCGGCGGGTTGCCGTCGGCGTCGGCGACCAGGCGTGCCATCCGCGCCCGGTGCCGCCCGTTGAAGCCCTCCGGCCGGCCCAGGTCGGCCAGTCCGGCCGCGGCCCAGTCGACGGCGTGCAGGTCGGCCAGGGTGTCGACGAGCGTCTCGCCGATGGAGCGACGGATGCCTGGCGTGTCCAGTGGCGCCGGCGTCGATGTCGTCACCACCGGACCGGCGGCGAAGCTCATGACGTAGAAGTGCACGTCGATCACCTCGCCCGCCTCGGCCGTCGCGAGCAGCCGCGCCACCGGCACGTCGGTGTCGCCGAGGGCGCCGACGAGGCGCGCCTCGCGCAGCATGTCGTGGGCGCCCGGAGGAGTGGGCGGAGGCGGCGGACGACGGACGACGACCTGGCGGCCCTCGGCGTCGCTCACCAGGAAGGTCAGGTTGGAGTGGCCGTCCCCGATCGGCTTGGTGACGACCTCGCCGGAGGTGATGCCGTGCGCCTCGAGGAAGCCGGCGAGCCGGCTCCGCTGCTCGGGGTCCCAGTCCCAGTCACTCATCGGCGGTCACTGCCCGGTGAAGCGCGGCTCGCGCTTCTCCTTGAACGCCGCGAGCGCCTCCGGCATGTCCTCGGTGCGCGTCATCAACGCCTGGCCGCGGTTCTCGAGCTCGAGCGCGGCGGCATAGGAGGTGATCTCCAGGTTGCGCTGGATGGCACGCTTCGACATGCGCACGCCGGCCGGGGAGTTCCGAGAGATCTGCTGGGCCATCTCGACCGCCGCGTCGAACAGCTCGTCGGTCGGGACGACGCGGTTGACGAGGCCGATCCGCTCAGCCTCCTCGGCACCCACGATCCGCGCGGTGTAGCCGATGTCGGCCGCCTTCGCCGGCCCGACCAGTCGGGTCAGGTGGTACGACGTGCCGAGCTCTCCGACCGAGAGTCCGACCTTGACGAAGGCGGCGCTGAACTTGGCCGCCGGGTCACAGAGCCGGATGTCCGCGGCGAGCGCGAGCGCCAGGCCGCCGCCGGTGGCCGGGCCGTGGATCGCGGCGATCACCGGAAAGGGTAGGAAGTGGATGCCCTGGATGCCGCCCGTGGCGGTCTCCTGGAACTTGAGGAACTCGCGCACGCCCATCTCGGTGATCCGGTGGATCTCGTCGAGGTCGAAGCCGGCGCAGAACGCCCGGGTGCCGGCACCGGTGACGATCAGCGCGCGCAGGGGCGCGTCACGCAGCGCGAATGCGGCCTCGCCGTACTCGCTGAACATCCTGATCGTCTGGCTGTTCATCCGCTCGGGACGGTTGATCCGCAGCACGCCGATGTCGCCCGGCAGCACCTCGAACGTGAGCTCCTGGAGCTCGGGGAAGTCGATCTGCACGGCAGTGCTCTCCTCGGTCACGGTCATCGTGGTCACTCCCCCTTGAAGACGGGTCGGCGCTTCTCCTTGAAGGCGGCCAGCGCCTCGGGCATGTCGGTGCTGCGGGTCAGCAGCGCCTGCCCGCGGTTCTCCAGCTCGATCGCGGCCGCGTAGGAACCGACCTCCATGTTGGCGTGCAGGGCTCGCTTCGAGAGCTGGACGCCACCCGGGCTGTTCTCGACGATCCGTCCGGCCAGAGCCAGTGCGTCGTCCATGAGGGCGCCCGGGGCCGAGACCGCGTTGACCAGCCCGATCCGGGCCGCCTCCTCCGCGTGCACCATGCGCCCGGTGAAGCAGACGTCGCTGGCAACCGCAGGACCGACCAGGCGGGTGAGCAGCCAGGACGTGCCCAGGTCGCCGGCCGTGAGGCCGATCCGCACGAACGCCGCGTTGAACTTCGCCTCGGGAGCGGCCAGCCGGATGTCGGCCTGAAGCGCGAGGGCGAGTCCACCGCCGGCAGCGGCACCGTTGACGACCGCGACGACGGGCACCCGCACGGAGCGGACCGCCATCAGCGCGCGGGCAGCGCGCTCCTGCTGGTTGAGCATCCCGATCGCGCCGAGGTCGGAGAGGTGGTCGGCGTCGGCGAGGTCGTAGCCAGCGCAGAACGCCGCCCCGGCCCCGGTCATCACGATGACCCGGAGGTCGTCCTCCTGGTCGAGGTCGAGCGCGGCCCGCTCCAGCTCGGCGAACATCTGGTTCGTCATCGCGTTGTAGCGGTCGGGGCGATCGAGGGTGAGCACCACGATGCCCGGTGACACCTGCTCGAGGGTCAACGTCTCGTAGGTGCGGTCGAGGCTCTTCATCGGGCCTGGCTGCCTTTCTCTGGGTTCTCGGAAGCGGTCGGGTCTGCCGGATCGACCTGGGCGATCGCTCCGGCCGCCTCCCACGCTTCGATGCGGTCGGCCGCGACTCCCCACGCGGCCAGCGCGAGGCGGGTGTGCTCGCCGGGCGCCGGCGGCGGTCCGTCGACGGAGGCGGGGCTGCGGCTGAACCGCGGCTGCGGCGCGGGCTGGGTGACGCCGGCGACGTCGACGAAGGTCCCGCGCGCCACGTTGTGCGAGTCCTTCCATGCCTCCTCGACCTCGAGGACGGGAGACACGCAGGCACGGCCGGCTGCCCGGGTGACCCATTCGTCACGGGTTCGCGTCCGTACGACGTCAGCGAAGACCTTCTTGGTCTGCGGCCACTGCGAGCGGTCGTTCTGCTCGGGCAGCGTCGCCGGGTCGATCTCCAGGATCTCCAGCAGGTCGGCGTAGAAGTGCGGCTCCATCGCCCCGACCGCGAGCCAGCGACCGTCGGCCGTCTCGTAGGCGTCGTAGAAGGGCGCACCGGAGTCGACGATGTTGGTGCCGCGCTCGGTGTCCCACGTCCCGTTGCTGACGAAGCCGTGGAAGGCCGCGGCGAGCAGCGCCGAGCCGTCCACCATCGCGGCATCCACCACCTGGCCCCGGCCCGTGCGCTGGGCCTCCCAGACCGCGGCGAGCAGGCCGAGCGCGAGGATCATCCCTCCCCCGCCGAAGTCACCGGCGAGGCTCAACGGCGGGGTCGGCGGCTGGCCGCGCCGACCGACGAGGGCCAGCAGGCCGCTCTGTGCGACGTAGTTGATGTCGTGGCCGACGGCCTGGGCGAGCGGCCCGTCCTGGCCGTAGCCGGTCATCCGGCCGTAGACCAGCCGCGAGTTCACCGCGTGGCAAGCCTCCGGGCCGATGCCGAGCCGCTCGGTGACACCGGGCCGGAAGCCCTCGAGCAGGACGTCGGCCCCCGCCACCAGGTCGAGCACCACCTCGGCCCCCTGCGGGTGCTTGAGATCGACCGCGACCGAACGCCGGCCGCGGTGCATCACCTCGGTCCGGAAGTCGGTGTTGGGCCCGACGAGCGCCGCGCCACTGGTCCGGTCGACCCGGACCACGTCCGCGCCCAGGTCCGCCAGCAGCATCGCGCAGAACGGCCCGGGGCCGATGCTGCCGATCTCCACGACCTTCAACCCCACGAGCGGTCCCGTGAGGGCGCGGTCAGCCGTCGTCGACGTCATGCCACCACCTCCGAGGGCCACCGTAGCCATGCTTTGAATGGTCAGACCATAACATGGTTCCGGCCCCGCTGGAGGCTTCTCCAGTGGGGCCGGGCCGAGGTTGATCAACGGCACTCAGAGCGCGATCAGCTCCTGGACCGCACGGTCCCCGAGCCGCTCGACAGGTCCGTCCCCGACCAGCCGGCCCTTGCGCAACGCCAGGTAGCGGTCGGCGACCTTCTGGATCATCCCGATGTGCTGCTCGACGAGCAGCAGTGCCGTCCCCCTGGACCGGATCTCCTTGAGCGCCTCGACGATCGCGTCGATGATCACCGGAGCGAGGCCCTCGGTGGGCTCGTCCAGCATCAGCAGCGAAGGTCCCGCCATCAGCGCCCGCGCGATGGCGAGCATCTGCTGCTCGCCGCCGGACAGCGAGGTGCCGGGACGCTTGCGACCGCGCGCAAGGTTGGGGAACAGCTCGTACAGGTCCTCGACGCTCCACGTTGTCGGCCTGCCCGACGCCCGGCCGAGCACGATGTTCTCCTCGACCGTCAGGTTGCTGAAGATGCGCTTGCCCTGCGGGACGAGGGACACGCCCCGCGCGGTCGGCAGGTGGGCCTTGCGGCCGACCGGCGCACCCTCGACGAGGATCTCGCCGGAGACGGCCGGGACGCCATAGACGGACATCAGTGTGGTCGTCTTGCCCGCACCGTTGCGGCCGACCAGGCCGACGGTCTCACCGGGCGCGATCGAGAAGGACAGGTCTTGCAGGATCACCGAGCCGTTGTACCCGGCCGTGACACCGCGGAACTCGAGGACGGGCGTGGTGCTCATGCGGCACTCCCCAGGTAGGCACGGATGACGTTCTCGTCGGCACGGACCTCGGCAGGCGAGCCCGTGGCGATGACCTTGCCGAGGTCGAGCACGGTGATGACGTCGCAGGTGCGGAAGACGCCATCGACGTCGTGCTCGACCAGCAGGGCGGCGACGCGGCGCTCCTTGCAGAGGTCACGGACGTGCTGGAGCATGCGCACCGACTCGTCGTGGACCAGGCCGGCGCACGGTTCGTCGAGCAGCACGACCTTCGGTCGGCCGATCAGCGCAATGGCCAGGTCGACGGACCGCTGCGTGCCGTACGCGATCTCCGAGCAGACCCGGTCGCGGACCGGCTCCAGGCCGAGGGTGCCGACGATCTCGTCGAGGTCGGGCTCGTCGTTGCGGCGCGCGATCATCTCGAGCTGGTCGCCGACGGTCATCGAGCCGAAGACGCTGGTGCGCTGGAACGAGCGTGCCAGCCCGTGGTGGCGCCGCCACCGGACCGACCGCCGGGTGATCTCCGAGCCCTCGAAGTTCACCGTTCCCGAGGAGGGCCGCTTGCGTCCGGAGAGTGCGTCGATGAAGGTCGACTTCCCCGCACCATTGGGTCCGATGACGCCGTGGACGACGCCCGGCTCCAGAGAGATGTCGACACCGTCGAGCGCCACGTGGGCGCCGTACCGGACCGTGAGTCCCCGTCCTTCGAAGATGCTCATCGGCGTCCCTTCCTGATGCGGTGGTAGAGCTTCTGGAAGGCCCCCGTGATCCCGCCGGGCAGGAACACCAGGACCACGATCAGCGCCAGGCCCGTGAAGAGGTGGAGGTTGCCACCGAAGTTGAAGTTGGCCTGGGCGTAGACGAAGAGGAAGGTGCCCACGACTGGCCCGACCAGCAGCCCGAAGCCTCCGATCAGTGCGGCGATCAGCGAGTCACCCGCCTTCGCGAAACCGAGGATGTCGGGCGAGACGTAGCCCGCGTTGATCGCGAAGAGTGCGCCGCCCAGCGAAGCGACGGCCCCCGAGAGGACGAAGGCGAGCAGCCGCGGCACGAAGGTGTCGTAGCCCGAGAAGCGCATCCGCTCCTCGTTCTCGCGGATGCCCTCGAGCGTGGTGCCGAAGCGCGAGCGCCCGACCAGCCACAGCGCCGTCGCCGACACGGTGAGCGCGATCCAGGCGAAGGGCCAGAACAGACCCGGGTTCATCACGTCGGCCTGGGTCAGGCCGAGGAAGGTCATGTCCCGGTCGTACGACAACAGCTTGCCGTCGTGCGCACCCGTCAGGGGGCGGGCCGAGGTCTGCACGCTGAGGGAGTACAACGCCTGCGAGAGCGCGAGGGTCAGCATCAGGAAGCCGAACCCCGAGGCACGGACGACGAGCAGACCCATGACGAGGGCGATGACGGTCCCGGCGACGACGCCGAAGCCGACGGCCATCGTCGGTGTCCAGCCCCAGTTCGATGTCGCGATGCCGACGCCGTACGCCGCCGCGCCGAAGAACGCTCCGTGTCCGAGGCTGATGATGCCGAGATGGCGGGCCAGGAACCCGATGCCGATCGCCATCAGGCTGAGGATGGTCGCGTCGACGACGAGGCTCATCCGGTAGGTGTCGGTGATGACGTAGGGAACGGCCAGGCCGGCGAGCAGCACGCCGATCGCGACACCGATCCCGATCAGCGTCCCGCGAGCCCGGCCGCGCTGCACCGGAGCCTCGACCATGGTCGCCGTGACGTCGTCGGCAGGTGCGGTGGTCGTCATGAGACCCTCTTTCCGGCGAGCCCCGTGGGCCGCCACAGCAGGACGATGGTCAGCGCGAGGTAGGGCACGACCACGGCGAAGCTCGGCGACCACACGGTGCTGACCGTCTGGATGACGCCGAGGCCCATGCCGGCGACCATCGCGCCACCGATGCTCCCGATCCCCCCGACCACGACGATGATCAACACGGTGATGAGGAAGGCGTTCCCCATCCCCGGGTCGAGCGCGACGTACGGCGCGGCGAGCGCGCCGGCGAGGCCGGCCAGCGCGGCGCCGACGGCCACCACGACCAGGCTGACGCGGTCGACGTTGATGCCCATGATCGCCGCGGTCTCGATGTCCTGGCTCGCAGCCCGGATGTGCAGGCCGACCTCGGTGCTGCGCAGCCAGAGGACCAGCGCCGCAGCCAGGGCCACCGCGATCACGATGATCGCGAGCCGATAGCTGGGGTACTCCACTCCCAGCAGGGACGTCGTCCCCTGGAGGAACTCGGGCGGGCTGACGCGCAGCGTGCGCTCGCCCCAGATCAGCACCACGAGGCGCTCGGCGATGAGGGCCAGCCCGAAGGTGATCAGGCCGAGCTCGATGTGCGAACGGTGCTGGAGCGGCCGGAAGAAGGCGAGCTCCAGGATCACGCCCAGCACGGCCAGGACCAGGGGCACGACGAGCAGCGCCAGCCAGAATCCGGCGCGGTCCGACACGGAGTACGCGATGTAGGCGCCCGACATGTAGAGCGCACCGTGGGCGAAGTTCGCCACACCCCGCAGCCCGTAGATCATCGCCAGTCCGGAGCTGAGCACCATGAGGAGCGACCCGAGGGCCACCCCGTTGAGCAGCTGTGCTGCGTTCACGTCCTTCTCCTCGCTACGCCGGGATGCCGGCACGGGCGCCCGAGGCCCGTGCCGGCATCGGCCGGATCAGAACTTGCAGGCCGAGTCGGGCTCGGGCGTGGTGACGTCGGGCGTCGTGTTGGACAGCACGTCGAAGGCCAGTCCGCCGTCGCCCTTGACGACCTGCCCGAGGTAGGAGTCGCGGAGCACCTGGTTGTCCTCCGCACGGACAGTCACCTCGCCGACGATGCTGTCGAGGCTCAGGCCGTGGACCGCTTCGGCGACCTTGGCAGGGTCCGACGACCCGGCCTTCTCGATGGCCGCGAAGAGGGTCTCGGCAGCGAGGTAGTTGTCGGCGGGGACGTAGTACGGCGCGCTGCCGTGGTCGGCGGTGTAGGCCTCGACGAACTCCTTGTTGAGCTCGTTGTCGCCTGCCTCGTCGTAGCCGACGTTGTTGTAGTAGCCCTCGATGGTGTCGCCCAGCGTCTCGAACAGCGGCTCGGAGACCATGTTGAACCCGAGGACGGTCTTCAGCTGGCTGTCGAGGTTGAACTGGTCGGCCTGCTGGACGAAGGCGACGCCGTCGGCGCCGTACTCGACCGCGAAGACCGCGTCGGCGCCGCTGCCCTTGATCTTGGTGATGTATGAGCCGAAGTCGGTCGTGTTGAGCGGCGCGAACTGCTCGAGCACGATCTTCTTGCCCGCCTTCTCCGCGGCCGCCTTGAACTTCTCGGCCGCGCTGTGCCCGGTCGCGTAGTCGACGGCCTGGATCGCCCACTTGTCCCCCTCGAGGTCGGCGAGCGAGCTGGCCAGCGCGTTGATGTCCATGCTGCTCGTCTGGACCACGTGCACCGCGTACGGCGAGCACTGCTCCCCCACCAGCGCGTCGTCCTTACCGAGTGCGTTGAACGACATGGCGCCGAGGCCCTCGAGCTGGGCGTTCAGGGCGGCGTGCTCGGGCGAGGTCATGACCGCTCCGATGAACTGGGCACCGTCCTGCGTGACGGCCTCCTTGGCGACCCGCAGCGTGGTCGCCGGGTCGGCGTCGGTGGACTTGACGACCAGCTCCACCTTGCGGCCGTCGATGCCGCCGTTCTCGTTGAGGAGGCGAACGGCGGTCTTCCAGCCGTTCACGGCATCGGTGCCGAACTGCGCCAACGCTCCGCTGGTCGGCGGGATCAGCGCGACCTTGATCGGACCGTCCTCACCGTCGCCACCCGAGCTGTCACTGGCCGCGCCACAGGCCGCCACGGTCATTGCCAGCGCGGCGGCACTCGTTGCCGCCAGCAGTCGTCGCTTCATGCGAAAGATCCCCTCGGGTCCGGGAACACCGTCGATCGGTGTGTCTCACGTCACGCAAGTATGGTCCGATAGTTAGATCGATTCGACCCTACTTGGAGGGGTTTTGATCTATCCCCAAAGGGATAGTGACGCCCGTCACTGGGTCATCCGGGGGCGACGTTCTCCGGAACCCGGTCCTGGACGGCGGCGCGGCGCTCGGATCCGATGATCAGGACCACGGCGCCGATCACGGCGCCGCCGCCGATCAAGACGCCCACGCCGATCGGCTCGGCGAGCACCAGCCAGCCGAGGAAGACCGCCACCACCGGGTTCACGTAGGCGTGGGTCGCCGTCAAGGAGAGCGGCACGTTCGCCAGCAGCCACGCGAAGGCCAGGAAGGCCATGACCGAGCACGCCACGACCAGCCAGCCCAGCGCCAGCCACCCCCGGAGGGAGTAGTCGAAGCTGAGCTGCTCCCCCGTCGCGAACGCCAGTGTCGTGGACGTACCGGCCGCGACGAGCTGCTGGTACGCCGCGACCGTGACGATGTCATCGGGAACGGTCAGCCGGCCCTGCAGGAACGAACCGAGAGTCCAGCTGATGCTCGCCGCCAGGCAGAAGAGCGCGGCGACGAGGGGGACGGCCTCCCCCGTGCTCTGGCCGAGGCCGACCAGGGCGACCAGCCCGGCGAATCCGATGCCGACCCCCACCAGGGTTGCTCCCGGAGGGCGGTCGCCGGTCGCCAGCCGGATCAGGACGGCCCAGGCCGGCACGGTGGCGACGATCAGTGCCGCCACCCCCGAGGGCAGCCCGCCGACCTGGGCCAGCGCCTGGAAGCCGTTGCCCAGCCCCAGGAGCAGCACGCCCGTGATCAGCAGACCGAGCGCCTCGGCACGGGTCACCCGGAGCACCGACCAGCCGCTGCGAGCGGCCGCGATGCCGGCCAGGACCAGCCCGGCGACGACGTAGCGCTGGGCCATCGCCTGGAACGGATCGACCTCCTCGACCACCAACCGGATCGCGAGGTAGACCGAGCCCCAGAGCAGCCACACGGCCGCCATGCAGAGCACCAGCCGGGACCGGCCCGCGCCCCGCGCCGGCTCGGCCCCGCCGACCGGTGTCACGCGAAGTCGGGCGCGCGCTTCGCCACGAACGCGGCGATGCCTTCCGCGGCCTCGCCGTTCTCGAACAGGCCCTGTTCCTGCGCACGCTCGTAGGCGATGCCCTCCGCGAGCGGCATCGCGAAGGCGGCATCGACGGTCCGTACGACCGCCAGCTGCGCCGGCAGCGACGATGGCACCAGCTCGCCGGCGAGCTCGAGGGCGGCCTTCAGGACGTCTCCATCGGTGAGTCGTTCGACCAGCCCGATCCGCAGCGCCTCGTCGGCCTCCACCTGCCGGGCCGTGAGCATGATGTCGAGCGCCCGACCACGCCCGACGAGCTGGGTCAGCCGCTGCGTACCCCCCGCGCCGGGGATCAGGCCGAGCTTGACCTCGGGGAGACCGAGCTTGGCGCGCGGGCCCGCGACGCGGAGCGTGCAGGCCATGGCGAGTTCCAGGCCGCCGCCGAGCGCAAGGCCGTCGATCGCGGCGATCGAGAGCCACTGCGACGCGGCCAAACGGTCGTTGACGGCGCGCATCTTGTCGCCGTACGCCAGGAAGGAGTCCGCGTCGATCGTCGACATGTGCTTGATGTCGGCGCCTGCGGCGAAGAATCCGTCCCGCGCCGAGGTGATGACCATGACCTTCACGTCGCCTGCCTGCTCGGCGGCATCGATCGCCGCGTGCAGGCCGTCCAGGATCGGGATGCCGAGCGCGTTGGCCGGCGGCCGGTCCATGGTCACGACGACCACGCCTGGCGACTCGTTGGCCCAGGTGACGACAGGGGTCTCAGACATGGTTCCTTCTCGGGGTTCTCGGTGGTACACGGTCAGGGACGACGGGGGAAGCGGGCGAAGTCGGGGGTGCGACGGGCCTTGAAGGATTCGCGCCCCTCCTGGGCCTCCTCGGTGCCGTAGAAGAGCAGGTTGGCGTCGTGCGCCAGCTGCTGGATCCCGGCGTAGCCGTCCTCGTGGGCGTGGAAGCTCAGCTTCGACATGCGCAGCGCACGGGGCGAGAGCTCGAGCATCTCCCGGCACCAGCGGACGGTCTCCCGCTCCAGGTCGGCGAGGGGGACGACGGTGTTGACCAGCCCCATCTCGAGGGCCTGGCGGGCGTCGTACTGGCGGCAGAGGAACCAGATCTCCTTGGCCTTCTTCGGCCCGACCAGGTCCGAGAGGATGCTCGACCCGTACCCGCCGTCGAAGGAACCGACCTTCGGACCCACCTGCCCGAAGACCGCGTTGTCGGCAGCGATCGTCAGGTCGCACACGAGGTGCAGGACGTGCCCCCCGCCGATCGCGTAGCCGGCCACCATCGCGACGATCGGCTTGGGGCAGCGGCGCATCGCGACGTGCAGGTCGGTCACGTGGAAGCGGCCGGTCGCGTTGGCGTCGAGCTGGTAGCCGCTGTCGCCCCGTACCCGCTGGTCGCCGCCCGAGCAGAACGCCTTGTCCCCCGCACCGGTCAGGATGATCGCGCCGACGGACTCGTCCTCGCGCGCCGCCATGAGGGCGCGGTCGACCTCGACGAGCGTCTGGGGCCGGAACGCGTTGTGGACCTCGGGGCGGTTGATCGTGATCTTGGCGATCCCGTCCCTCGAGGTCTCGTAGACGATGTCGTCGTACTGACCGCCGGGGGTCCAGTCGATGCTCGGTGTGCTGCCATCCATCGGCACTTCTCTCCTTTCGGCGCATACGTCGTGCGGGTTCACGGGCCGGGGACCGGCGCCGCCCCGACGCGAGGGTGCCGACCCCCATCGGCTGATCTCGCGAGCGGCGGCGCCGGGACCGCGGGCGCCGGGGTCAGCAGCGCCGCGATCGTTCCCCGTAGGGCCTTGTCGTGTCCGTCAGGCCATCGTGAGGCCGCCGCTGACGGACAGCGTCTGGCCGGTGACGAAGCCGGCACCGTCGGAGGCGAAGAAGGAGACGGCCGGGCCCACGTCCTCGGGCGTGCCGAGCCGCTTCATCGGAACGGCACTGGTCATGCCGGCGATCACCTTCTCGGCGTCGCCGCCGCCCGCACCGTCGGCGAACTTGCGCAGGGCCGGCGTGTCCGTCGGGCCGGGACAGACCGTGTTGGCGGTGACGCCCTTGCGGGCGACCTCGCGGGCCAGGGTCTTGGTGAAGGCGATGATGCCGCCCTTGGCGCCCGAGTACACCGCCTCCATCGACGAGCCGACGCGACCGGCGTCGGAGCCGATGTTGATGACGCGGCCGAAGCCGCGCTCCATCATGCCGGGCACGACCGCGTGGATGACGCGCAGCGCACCCTTGTAGTTGATGTCCAGGATCTTGTCCCAGAACTCCTCACTGGTGTTCACGAACGGCATGAAGTCGTCCCAGCCGGCGTTGTTCACGATGACCTCGATCGGACCGAGCTCGGCCTCGACGGCCGCGACAGCGGCATTCACGGACTCGGTCGAGGTCACGTCGACCTGCACGGCGATGGCCTCACCGCCCGCGGCGCTGATCTCCTTCGCCGTCTCCTCGGCCACCGCCAGGTTGAGGTCGGCGACGGCGACGCGGAAGCCGTCGCGGCCGAGCGTGGTGGCGATGCCCTTGCCGATGCCCTGGGCACCGCCGGTGACCAGTGCGACGCGGTTGCTCATTCTTCTTCTCCTTGAGTGGTGGGTCAGACGGCCGGGGACCAGATGACCGGTCCGGCGACGATCGAGTGGCTGGTGAGCTTGCGACCGAGGGTGCTCTGGGCATCGCGGGCCGCCTCGATGAGGCGGTCGAGGTCGAGACCGGTGTCGACACCCATCTCGTGGAACATCGACACCAGGTCCTCCGTGGCGATGTTGCCGGTCGAGCCCGCCGGGACCGGGCAGCCGCCCAGCTCGCCGAAGCTGGACTCGAAGCTGCGGCACCCGGCCTCGAGGGCGGCATACGCGTTGGCGAGGCCCTGGCCGCGGGTGTTGTGGAAGTGCGCGGTGATCTCGACGCCGGGCAGTCGCTCGACGGCGGCAGCGAAGAAGCGCGAGGCGTACGCCGGGTTGCACATGCCGGTCGTGTCGCCGAAGCCGAGCTCGGTGGCACCGGACTCCGCGAACTGCTCAGCCAGGTCGAGCACGCGGTCCATCGGGACCGCGCCCTCGAACGGACAGCCGAAGGACGTGGCGATGACGGCGCT
Organism: Nocardioides sp. SRI_004; assembly: GCF_057586415.1. NCBI lineage: Bacteria > Bacillati > Actinomycetota > Actinomycetes > Propionibacteriales > Nocardioidaceae > Nocardioides > Nocardioides sp. SRI_004. The sequence continues at coordinate 372,285 of NZ_JBYCZV010000001.1, read as the reverse complement.
GTAGCTGACGCCCTCTGCCACGATCCGCTTGCCCATGCCACGGACGTCGTCCATCGTCTCCTGGACGCTGCGATTGATGTTGCGCTTGTTGTGGGTCTCGCTGGCACTGACGAACAGTGCGATCTCCTCGAAGAGGTCGCGATGGGCCAGCGCGTTGTCCAGTCCCTTGCTGTTGGGGACCAGGACCATGCGCGACACGTCGTCGGGGACGTCGATGCCCTGGAGCACGGCCACTCCGTCGGACAGCTGCGGGATGACGTCGGGCCGTACGAAGCTGGCCACCTCGATGCGCTTCACCCCGGCCCGGCCGAGGGCGTTGATGAGTCGGATCTTGTCGTCGGTCGCGATGGTCTCGGGCTCGTTCTGGAACCCGTCGCGCGGCCCGACCTCGCGGATGTGGACGGTCCGGGTCTCATCCTGGGTGCTGTTCGGGAAGGTCGCGGTGGTCATCGGTTCTCCTGCTCTGCGAGGCTTCGTTGGAGGTCTTCACGGTGTTCGGGGGCGGCCACCTCGATCAGTCGCAACGCCCGCTCGGCGACCGTGCAGCCGGTCAGCATGGCGACACCGTGCTCGGTGACGACGGCGTCCACGTCGACGCGGGCGGTCGTGACGACGCCGCTGGCGAGGGTCGGGACGATGGTCGAGTGGGAGCGCTCCCCCGAACCGACGGTCGAGCGCAGCGCGATGATCGAGCGGGACCCGGTCAGCGACGCCGCCCTGCTGAAGTCGACCTGGCCGCCGACGGCGCCGATGTGGACGCCGCGGGCGAGCTCGGCCCCGACCTGGCCGAGCAGGTCGACCTCGATCGCCGAGTTGATCGACACCAGCGAGCGCAGGTCCGACAGCACCGCAGGCGCGTGGGTGTAGCTGGCCGCGCGGAACTCGATGGGGTGCTCGGCGATTCGCCGGTAGCCGTCCGCACTGCACAGCGCGGCTCCCGTCACCACCACCCCCGGGTCGATCTCCTTGCGCGCGCCGGTGATGACGCCCTTCTCGACCAGCGTGAGCACGCCGTCGGTGATCATCCCGCTGTGCAGGCCGAGGTCGGCGTGACCGGCCAGTGCGTCGAGGACGGCCGCCGGGAGCGCCCCGACGCCGATCTGGATGGTCGAGCCGTCCTCGACGATGCTGGCCACGTTGGCAGCGATGGCCCGGTCGACGGCGTCGGCCGGCTTGGACGGCGCCTCGCGCAACGGGCGATCGGTCTCGACCACCGCGGCGAAGGCCGACAGCGGGAGACGCGGTCCGCCCGCCGTCGCCGGCATCTGGTGGTTGATCTCGGCGATGAGGGTGCGCGTGTGCCGGAGTGCGTCGGCGACGTACTCGACCCCGGTGCCGAGCGTGACAGTGCCATCGGGGCCGGGCGCCGAGACCTGGACGAGCCCGACGTCGTTCGGCAGCTGTCCGGTGGCGAACATCCGCGGGATCGCGGAGTAGTGGCACGGGACCACGTCGAGCCGACCGTGCCGGCTGAGGCTGCGGAGCTGCCCGAGGCCGCCGTAGGACACCACCGTGAGCTTCTCGGGCAGGTCGCCCGACAGCCGCTCGTTCCACGTGAGACCGGAGAAGGCACGGATGGGACCGACCCGGTCGACGGCGTCGAGGACCTGGTTGACGAGGGGCTCGGGCTCGGCGCTGCCCTGCCCCCACCACACCCCGTCCCCGGGGTTCAGGAAGTCCGCGACGTCGAACATGGCGTCCTCAGACCCGCTGCACGAGGGTCGCCGTGCCGAGGCCGCCGCCGCAGCACATCGTCACGAGGCCGATCTCCACGTCGCGGCGCTCCATCTCGGCGAGCAGGGTCGCGAACAGGCGCGAGCCCGAGGCACCGACCGGGTGGCCGAGCGCGATGGCGCCGCCGTTGACGTTGACCCGGTCCATGTCGGGCTTGAGCTCGCGCTCCCACGCGAGGGCGACCGAGCTGAACGCCTCGTTGACCTCGAACAGGTCGATGTCGTCGATCGTCATGCCGTTGCGCTCGAGCAGCCTGCGGGTGGCCGGGATCGGACCGGTCAGCATGATCAGCGGGTCGACTCCGACCGTCGTCTGGTCGAGCACGCGGGCGCGCTTCGCGAGCCCGTGCCGCGCGACCGCGTCGTCCGAGGCCAGGAGCACGCCGGCAGCACCGTCGGTCAGCGGCGAGGACGACCCGGCGGTGACCGCTCCGGTCTCGGGACGGAAGATCGTCTTGAGGTCGGCCAGGCTCTCCAGGCTGGTACCCGGGCGGACGCTCTGGTCGCTGGTGCGGACCTCGCCGTCGATCTCCATCGGGATGATCTCGCGCTGGAACCGACCGGCCTCGATGGCCGCGGCGGCGAGCGCGTGGGAGCGCACGGCGAACTCATCCATCTCCCGCCGGGTGATCCCCCACTGATCGGCGATCCGCTCGGCGCTCTCGCCCATGGTCGGGAAGTCGTAGAGCTCCTTGAGCTCGGCGGGCCAGGCGGCGCCGTACAGTGCCTCGATCTTCACGACGGCGTCCATGGGGACGTGACCCATGTTCTCGACGCCGCCGGCGAGGACGAGGTCGTGGGTGCCGGAGGCGATCAGCGCCGCCGCCATCTCGACGGCGGTCTGGGCCGAACCGCACCGGCGGTCGAGGACCGTCGCCGGGACCTCGGCCGGGTAGCCCGCCTGAAGCCACGCGTTGCGTGCGACATTGCGGGACTGCTCGCCGAAGGGCGCCGTACAGCCGACGACGAGGTCCTCGACGTCGGCGGGAGCGACACCGGTGGCCTCGAGCAAGGCCGTGTAGACGGCGCCGAGCATGGCGTTGGGGTGCTGGTCGCGGAACCAGCCGCGCTCGGGGTGGGCCTTGCCCATCGGCGTGCGGAGGGCCTCGACGATCCAGGCGTCGCGTCCGGTCAGCGCCACGTCAGATCACCGTCCCGCCGTCGACGGCCAGGACCTGGCCGGTGATGTACGACGCCGCGTCGGAGGCGAAGAACACGAAGGTGCCCGCGATCTCCTCCGGGTCGGCCCAGCGGCCGAGGGGGATCCGGGCGAGGGTCATCTCGGCGAGCTTCTCGTTGCTGCGGATGTTCTCGGTCATGGTGGTCGCGGCCAGCGGCGCGACGGCGTTGACCGTGATGCTCTTGCGGGCGAGCTCCTTGGCCAGCGACTTGGTGACGCCGATGATCCCGGACTTCGCAGCGCTGTAGTTGACCTGACCGATGGTGCCGACAAGGCCCGCGGCCGACGTGACGTTGATGATCCGGCCGGTGCCGTCGGTGGCGAGGAAGGGCAGCGCGGCCTGGCTGACGGTGAAGGTGCCGCCGAGGTGGACGCCCACGACGAAGTCGAAGGCGTCCTTGTCCATCTTGGCGAACATGGCCGGCGCGATCGCACCCGCGTTGTTCACGAGCACGTGCAGCGTGCCGCCGGCGAGGTTCGCCGCCTGCTCGGCCGCGGCCGCGGCCGCCTCGGCATCGCGGACGTCGAGCGCCGCCGACTCCGCGCGACCCCCCGCCGCGACGATCTCGTCGGCGACCCGGGCGGCCGAGTCCTTGTCGAGGTCGGTGACCATCACGGCGGCACCGGCCCGGGCGTAGGCCTGGGCGACCGCCGCGCCGATGCCGTTGCCGGCACCCGTGAGGAGGGCGGACCGGCCGGTCAGGTCGAAGGGAGTGGTCATCAGTAGCTCCTGGGAAGTCCGAGCACGTGCTCGCCGAGGTAGTTGAGCACCATCTCCTGCGAGAGCGGGGCGATCCGGGTCAGGCGGGCCTCGCGGAAGTAGCGCGCCACGTGGTACTCCTCGGAGTACCCCATCCCGCCGTGCGTCTGCAGTGCCCGGTCGGCAGCCTGGAAGCCGGCATCGGCGCACAGGTACTTCGCCATGTTGGCCTCGCGAGCGCACGGCAGGCCGTTGTCGTAGGCCCACGTCGCCTTGCGCAGCACCAGTTCCGCGGCGTCGAGGCGCGCGAGCGAGTCGGCGAGGGGGAACTGCAGGCCCTGGTTCATCCCGATCGGACGGCCGAAGACCTCACGCTCGCTGGCGTAGCGGACGCCGCGGCGCAGCGCAGCTCGGCCGATGCCCAGCGCCTCGGCTGCCACCAGCATGCGCTCGGGGTTGAGCCCGTCGAGGATGTACTTGAAGCCCTGTCCCTCCTCGCCGATGCGGTGCTCCTCCGGGATCCGGAGGTCGTCGATGAAGAGCTCGTTGGACGTGATCGCGTTGCGTCCCATCTTCTTGATGGGGCGGATGTCGACGTGCGCCCGGTCGAGGTCGGTGAGGAAGAGGGTGAGCCCCTCGGTCTTCTTCGGGGAGTCCTCGAACTTCGCGGTCCGGGTCAGGAGGAGGATCTTCTCGGACTCGACGGCCTTGGAGATCCAGACCTTGCGGCCGTTGACGACGTAGTCGGAGCCGTCGCGCTTGGCGAAGGTCGTGATGCGCGTGGTGTCCAGGCCGGCACCCGGCTCGGTGACCCCGAAGCAGACGTGGAGGTCGCCGTTGACGATGCGCGGCAGGTTCTCCTTCTTCATCTCCTCGGACCCGTGCACGATCACCGGGTGCATCCCGAAGATCGACAGGTGCATCGAGCTCGCGCCGTTCATGCCCGCGCCGGACGCGGCGACCTCCTCCAGGAGGATCGAGGCCTCGGTGATCCCGAAGCCATGGCCGCCGTACTCCTCGGGCGTGGTGATGCCGAGCCAGCCGCCCTCCGCGAACGCGTTGTAGAACTCGGTCGGGAACTCGTGGTCCGCGTCCTTGTCCATCCAGTACTGGTCGTCGAACCGGGCAGCGAGCTCGGCGACCGCTTTGCGGATCGTCTGCTGGTCCTCGGTGAGTTCGAAATCCACGGTCGGTTCCGTCCTGATCGGGGTGGGTCCGAGAGATGCTCGGAGCAAGAATGGATCGACTATAACAAATGGTACGACCAATAACTAGACCAAGTCGAGGCGCTCGGCGATCCGCTCGTTCCACGCCGGCGCGGCCCCGAAGAGCTGTTCATCCAGGCGGGCGCGCTTGAAGTACAGGTGGAGGTCGTGCTCCCACGTGTAGCCGATCGCACCGTGCATCGTCAGCGCGCTGTCGGCCGCTCGCCCGGCCGCCGCGGTGACCTGGGACTTGACCGCGGCAGCATGCAGGGCCCGCTCGTCGTCGAGGCCGGCCACCGACGCCGCGGCGAAGTAGACGCCGGAGCGGCCCGCCTCGACGTCGACGAGGATCGTGGCGGCGGCATGCTTCACCGCCTGGAAGGACCCGATCGGTACACCGAACTGGTGCCGCTGGCCGCTGTACTCCACCGCGAGCTCGAGCATCCGCTCCATCGCACCCAACGCGTCGGCGGCGACCAGGACACCCGCGACGTCGGCGATCCGGGCCAGCACGGCGGCAGGGTCCACGTCGAGCCGCTCACCCGCGACACCGTCCAGACGGACGTCGGCGACGGACCGCGACCGGTCGAGCAGGCGCCGTGGCGTCAGGGTCACCCCGTCCGCAGACGCGTCCACGACGTGGAGACCGAGACCGTCGGGGCCGTTGGCGGGGACGACCAGCAACAAGGCCCGGTCGGCGCCCAGCACCCTCGGCACCTCGCCGTGCAGCCGGTTGTCGGCGCCGACGGTGAGCGTGGTCGCGGCGTCGGGCTGCGCCTCGGCGGCCACGGCCAGCGCCGCATGTCCGCCCCCGAGAGCGGTCTTGACGAGGTCCGCACGCCCCTCGATCGCGGGGACGGCCAGCATGGTGGCCAGCCAGGCCGAGCTCGGCGCAGCGGCGCGGGCCAGCTCCTCGGCGGTGATCGCCAGCTCGACGAGGCCTCCGCCCTGGCCGCCGATCTCCTCGGCGACGCCGACTCCGGCCATCCCGTCGCCGAGGAACCTCTCCTCGAAGGGCGTCGGATCCGTCGTACCACCGTCGGCGCCGAGCCACCCCCGGACCTGCTCGGATCCGGCGACATCGGCCAGCCAACCGCGCAGGGCCTCGCGGTAGGCCTCCTGCTCCTCAGAGAACTTCCACTGCATGGCGCTGCCTCTCCACTGTGAGTTGGTCCAGTCGGTGGCGCGCGTGATCACCGCGGCAAGATGTTCCGACTGTTAGTTTGGGTATGACCAAAGGGGCGGACTGATCCGCGAAGGAACGGGAAGACATGACTGACTCCACGGGCGCGGCGACCACCTCGGGCAGCATCCGGCACCCCGTCCAGCTGACGCCGATGCAGGTGCCGAAGGCCTCGGACGTGCTGGCCGACGACCTGCGCGAGCGGATCCTGCGCGGCGAGTTCCCCGAGGGCACCGCCCTTCCGCCCGAGCGCGAGCTCGTGGCGCAGACCCGGATGAGCCGCACCACCGTCCGCGAGGCGCTGCGCATCCTCGAGGTGCAGGGGCTGGTGCAGATCCGCACCGGGCGCGCGGGCGGAGCCTTCGTGCAGCGCCCGGGCGAGGAGTCGATCGCGAGCACGGTCAGCCTGCTCATCCGTGGCCGCCAGGTCCGCATGGCCGCACTGCTCGAGACCCGGGAGGCCGTCGAGCCCGCGTGCGCCCAGCTCGCGGCGAAGTACCGGACGGACGCCGACCTCGAGGCGCTCGACCGGGCCAACGACGCGATCGCAGCGGAGGGGTCCCTGGCCGAGTTCCTGCAGGCCAACGTCGACTGGCACGTCGCCGTCGCGGTGGCGTCGCACAACGAGCTGCTCACCGGCTTCATGGGCGCCTTGTCGCGGGCCATCTACGCCTCCACCGACAACCAGGGCTTCATCGACGCGACCGTGCGGCAGACGACCGTGCGCGCCCACCGGAGCATCACCGAGGCCATCCGCAAGCGCGACGCCGCGGCCGCCGTACGACGGATGTCGCGGCACGTCCACGAGTACGCCTCCGCCGTGCTCGAGGTGGAGGAGCGCACCGAGATCGACGTCCCGGGCGACTGAGCCCGCGACGCCGACAGCAGCCGGGAAGGCGCCTGCGAGCTCATCGCAGGTCCTTCACAAGCTCCCGGATCTCGTCGACGGCCTGCGGGTTCTCGGCGCCGGAGAGGTCACCGGGGTCCTTGTCCAGCACGGCGGCGCGGATCGCACGCCGCAGGATCTTGGCCGAGCGGGTCTTGGGCAGGCGCTCGACCCGCACCACCTGGCTCGGCGCGAAGGGCTTGCCGACGCCGTCGGCGACCAGCGTCCGGACCCGCCCTGCGACCACGGTCTCCTCGGCCGCGTCCTCGCGGGCGACGTAGAACACCCAGACGGCCTCGCCCTTGGTCGCGTCGGGGATCCCCACGACAGCCGACTCGGCGACGTCGGCGTCGACCGCGACGACCGACTCGATCTCGGCGGGCGCGACCCGCTTGCCAGCAACGTTCATGACGTCGTCGGAGCGACCGAGGATGAACCAGTCGCCCCGGTCGTCCACCAGCGCGAAGTCGCCGTGGCGCCAGAGTCCGTCGAAGGTCGACCAGTAGGCCTCGTGGTAGCGCGCCCCCTCGGCGTCGTCGTTCCAGATGCCGCGGGTCATCGACGGCCACGGCTGACGGCACACCAGCTCGCCGATCTCGCCGCGCACCGGCTCGGCCCTGTCATCGACGACATCGACGTCCATGCCCAGCGCCGGACCGCCGAGGGAGCAACTGCGGATCTCCTCGACGGGGTAGGGGCAGAGGAAGGAGCCGCCGACCTCGGTGCCGCCGGAGAAGTTGATGATCGGCACCCGGCTGCCGAAGACGTCGCGGGCCAGCCACTCGTAGGACTCCGGATCCCACGGCTCGCCGGTCGAGCCGAGCACCCGCACGCTGCTCAGGTCGTTGACGGGCAGGTCGCCTGCCGCCCGGAGCGTGCGGATGAGGGTCGGGCTGACGCCGAGCATCGAGACGCCGTGACGCTCGACGAGCTGCCAGAGCCGGCCCGTGTCCGGCACGTCGGGCGAGCCCTCGTAGAGGAGCAGGGTGCCGCCGGTGCCGTGGGTGCCGAAGATCGACAACGGACCCATGATCCAGCCCATGTCGGTGATCCAGCAGAAGGTCCGGCCGGGCGCCATCTCGAAGCCGTAGGCGACCTCGGAGGCCGTCTTCGTCACGAAGCCGGCGTGGGTGTGGACGGCGCCCTTCGGCTTGCCCGTCGTGCCGGAGGTGTAGGCCAGCAACAGCACGTCGGAGGCGTCCGTCTGCTCCACCACCGGGTCCGGCTCGTGCGCGAGCAGGTCGCCCCACGCGACCTCGCGCTCCTCGAGGGTCACCTGGTCGCCGAGGTTCTCGACGACCACGACCGTCTCGACGCTGGGGCAGTCCGCCAGCGCCGTACGGAGGGCGGGGAGCATCGTCGCCCGTTTGCGGCGGCGGATCGTGCCGTCGGCCGTGATGACCGCCTTCGCCTCGGCGTCCTGCACGCGACTGGCGATCGCCGGCGCCGCGAAGCCGGAGAACAGCGGGATGAGCATGGCCCCGAGGCTCGCGACGGCGTAGGTCGCCACCACGGCCTCGGGCGTCATTGGGAGGTAGATCGCGACGGCATCACCCTTCGTGATGCCGCGCGTCCGCAAACCGGCGCGCACCCGCGCGACCCGGTCGGCGAGCTCGGCGTACGTCAGTCGCGTGACGGTGCCGTCCTCGGCCTCGTGGACGACGGCGATCGCGTTGGGCGTCCGCTCGACCCACGCACCCAGGCACGCGTCCGTCGCATTGAGTCCGCCGCCGACGAACCACTCGGGCCACTTCACGCCGCGGCTCTGGTCGAGGACCGCCGAGTAGGGCCGGTGGAACGGGATCAGCAGATCCTCGACCACGGCCTCCCAGAACGTGCCGATGTCCGCGACGGACCGCGCACGGAGCTCGTCGACCGACTCGACGTCGAAGGTGCGCATCAGACGAGCGATGTTCGAGTTCGCCAGATAGTCGGCATCCGGCTGCCAGACATATGTCATGGGGGTCGCTCCTTCGGTCAGGCCCGCGGCATGCCGAGGATGCGCTCGGCCGCGATGTTGCGCTGGATGTAGGTCGAGCCCCCGGCGATCGCCGTGCCGCGACTCTGGTTGGCGAGGCGGAGCCACGCTCGGGTCGCTGCCAGCTCGTCGTCGTCCTCGTCGAGGTCGAACTGCCCGCCGAGCGGGGCGAGCGAGAGCCGGAAGTCGGCCAGGTCCTCGACGAGGGGGCAGAAGTAGAGCTTGCCGATCGAGGTCACCGGTCCCGGCGGCGCACCGGCTGCCGCGCCGGTGATGACGCGCTGGCTGATGGTCTTGTGGATCAGCGCGCGTGCCCACAGGTCCGCGACCTTCTGGCGGACCATCGGGTCCGCACCCAGCGGATGGCCCGCCGCGTCGGTCATCCCACGGACGTCCGAGACGATGTCGGCGACGGCCTTCGTCGTGTTGACACGACCGGTGGCGATGGCGACGCGCTCGAACGCCAGCGTGCCCATGGTGACCTTCCAGCCACCGTCGACGTCACCGACCACACAGTCGTCGGGGACGAAGACGTCGTCGAGGAAGACCTCGTTGAACTCGGCTTCGCCCAGCATGTGCTGCAGCGGCCGGACCGTCACGCCCTCGCTGTCCATCGGCAGCAGGAAGAAGGTGATGCCCTTGTGGCGCGCCTTGTCCGGATCGTTGCCCCCGGTTCGCGCGAGCAGGATCGCGTGCGCTGCGATCTGGGCGCGACTGGTCCAGATCTTCTGACCGGTCACCCGCCAGCCGCCGTCGACCTTGACGGCCTTGGTTCGCAGGCTCGCGAGGTCGGAGCCGGCACCGGGCTCGGAGAAGAGCTGGCACCAGATCTCCTCACCGGTGAGGATCGGCTGGAGGAGACGCTCCTTCTGCACCTCCGTCCCGAAGTGCGCGATCGTCGGCCCGCAGAAGTCCTCGCCGATGATGTTCAGCCGCTCCGGCGCGACGGCCAGGTCGCACTCCTCGCCGAAGATGGCCCGCATCCGCTCATCGAGGCCTTGGCCGCCATACGCGACGGGCCAGGTGAGGCCGGCCAGCCCGGCGTCGTACAGCATCCGCTGCCACTGCTGCCAGAACGGGACCTTGTCCTCCAGGCCCGCCGGCTCCGGCCACGGCAACTGCGGCAGGCTCTCCGCCAGCCATGCTCGGACCCGGGTCCGGAACGCCGCCTCCTCGGGAGCGTCGACGAGCTCCATCAGGCCACCCCCGCCCGCTCCAGCTTGTCCGCGATGTCGGCCCGGAGCACATGCTTCTGGACCTTCCCGGTCGCGGTCATGGGCAGCTCGGCAACGACCTCCAGCCGCTCCGGCACCTTCTGGATCGCCATGCCCTGTCCGATCAGGAACTCGCGGACGACCTCCAGGGTGAGCCCGGCGTGGCCCTCGCGCAGAACCACGTAGCAGCACACGCGCTCACCCAGCTTGCGGTCAGGCATGCCGACCAGCGCCACCGCCGCGACGGCAGGGTGCGTGGTCAGCGCGTCCTCGACCTGGCGGACGCTGATGTTCATCCCGCCGCGGATCACGATGTCCTTGGTCCGACCGGTGACGCGGACGTAGCCGTCCTCGTCCATCCGCCCGAGGTCGCCCGACAGGTGGAAGCCGTCAGCGGTGTAGCCGGCCGCGGTCTGCTCAGGCTGGCCGATGTACTCCAGGCAGTTCATCGCGCCGCGGTAGGCGATGTCGCCCTCCTCGCCGCGCGGCACCTCGTTGCCGCTCTCGTCGACGATCCGCACCTCCTGCAGCGGAAGCGCCTTGCCGTCCGAGGTGACGGAGCGCTCGGGGTCGTCGTCGATGGTGCACATCGTGGTGGTGATGTTCTCGGTGCGGCCGTAGAGGCTGAGGACCGCCATCCCCGGGAGGGCGGCGCGGGCGGTCTCGACGAAGCTGCCCGGGATCGGCGCCCCGGCCGAGGTCCAGAAGCGCATGGTGCTGGCGTCGTGGACCTCGGGGTCGTGGACGTCGAGCACCATCTGGAGGAAGGTCGTCGCGCTCACGCAGGCGGTGCACCCGAACTTCCGGATCCGCTCGAGGCCCTCCTTGGGCTCCCACTGCTCCATCAGGTGCGACGCAGCGCCGTGGACGAGCGGCAGCAGGTAGCTCGTGACCAGGCCGGTCGTGTGGGTCACCGGCGACGGTCCGAACTGCACGTCCTCCTCGGTGTAGGCCCAGCCACGTCCGAGCAGGCGGGCACCGCAGGCCATGGTGTTGAAGGTGTGGAGGCAGCCCTTGGGGCGCGAGGTCGTGCCCGAGCTGAAGACGATGACGAAGGGCTCGTCCGGGCCGACCCCGGCGCCGATCTCGGCGTCCGCGGCATCGACCTCGAGCTCGACCGGGACGTCGTCGTACGCGACGGCACCGACAGGCAGCGCGCCGTCGGGGCGCAGCACGATGACGGTCTCCAGCGTGGCGCTCGACGCGGCGAGCTCCGTGAACATCCGGGCGTGGTCGAACTTGCGATAGGTCAGCGCCGTGAAGGCGGCCTTGGCGCCGGCCGTCTCGACGATGAAGCCGACCTCGTCGTCGCGATAGATCGGCATGACCGGCACGATCACGGCACCGATCCGGGCGACGGCTGCCGCGATGACGAAGAACTCGGTCCAGCTCGGCATCTGCACCACGACCCGGTCGCCGGGGCCGATCCCGCGGCGCCGCAGGCCGACGGCCAGCGCCCGCGCGCGGTCCCGCAGCTCGGCGTAGGTGACGGCGGTGGTGGCGTCGGTGCCGAACACCTTCCCCGGTCGTACGGCGGCCTGCGCCTCGACGATCCCGAACAGCGTGTCCTGCGTCCAGAGGCCCTGGTCGTAGTAGCGCGCGATCTCGTCGTCGCTGTAGCGGTCGTGCACCGTGGCCAGCGCCATGGCAGCTCCTCGGGTGATCTGGTTCGGAGGCTCGACGACGTGACAACCGTCGCTCGATACTGGTCCCGAGATTACAATGGTCAGACCGAATAGGCAACGGGCTCGCGATGCGCCGCGATCAGTCCTCGCGGGCGCCGATCGTGAGGCGGAGGTACTGCGAGATCGCCTCCGCGCGATTCTCGACGCGGAGCTTGCGCAGGATCTGCTTGACATGGGACTTCACCGTGCCGGTGGCGATCACCAGCCGCTGGGCGATCCGGTCGTTGGTCGCACCGGTCGCCATCAGCGCCAGCACCTCCAGCTCGCGGCCCGTCAGCACCTCCTCGAGGAAAGTGGAGCGCTCGTCCTGGACGACCGGCCGGACCGGGCGGCTGACGCCCACCGCGGTCGCCTCGCCACGCGTGACGAGGTCGATCGTGCTGGTCGCGAGCTCGTCCAGTACCTGCTCGACGCTCCGCATCGCGTCCATGACCTGGGCGCGCTGCTCGCGGAGCCGGTCGAGCAGCACGGCCCGCTCGAAGATCTGGGCGAACCCGATGGCGAAGAACCACAGGATGTCGCGGTCGAGGTCGACCATCTCGGCGCCGCCGTTGTCGGCGTGGAGCAGTCCGATGACCCGCTCGCCGGCGAGGATGGGTGCGGCGACGTACGACGCCAGGCCGGACGCCCGCGCCATCGGCTTGTAGACCCGGGGATCGTCCGACGCGCGGACCACGATCGCGGGTTCGCGGTCGCGCACCAGCTCGCTCTCGAGGAGCATGTCCGAGAGCTGGATCGTCGGCACGGCACGGATCCAGTCGCGGAACGCCAGCTCGTCGGGTCCGATGTGGCCGGCCCAGCTGCGCCACGGCCGCCAGGACTCGTCGTCGACCCTCGACAGCATCACGCGGTCGAAGCCGCCCGCGACGCCCGCCGAGGCGCAGACCGTCTCGAGCAGCTCGTCCTGGTCGGTCACCCCGCGCAGCCGGCTCAGCTCGCGGTCGAGCTGGTCGAGCCGACGCAGTCGCTCGTGCCCCAGGTGGTCGTGGATGGCGAACCGAACGGTGTGTATCTCGTGCAGGACCTGACTCACGTCAGCCACCTCCTTGGGCCTGGCGACCCGATCCGGATCGACGAGGCACTCGCGCATGATGCCGCCGAGGATGGCCAGCTGCCCGTCGAGCGTGCGCAGCTCGGTGGACGGCGGGTGGGCCACCTCGTCGGCGTAGTCGTCGTGGTCGAGCACGGCGAGCTCCCAGAGCAAGCCGACCGCGCTCGCGTGGGCGGCCCTCCCCCGCTCGACCAGGGCAGCCCGTCGCCGGGCCGATGCAGCGCTACCGGACTCCATGGAACCCACCTGCCTCATCGCGACCCTGAAGGCGGCTCGCGACTGCGTGAACGATCGTTCCGTCCGATGGTAGCCTGCCGTGGTGCCGCGTGACCGACGGATCCTCGATGCCGCGGCCGTGGCATTCCACGAGAAGGGCTTCCACGGCGTCGGCATGGACGAGCTCGGCGTCCGCGCCGGCCTCAGCGGACCGTCGCTCTACCGGTACTTCGCCGGCAAGGACGAGATCCTCGCCCGGCTCCTTGACGAGGCGATGGACGAGCTCCTGGCCGCCACGCGGCCGGTCGACCCGGATCCCGTCGCCGACCTGGAGCGCGCCCTGCGCCACCACGTCGGGTTCGCCCTCGCCAACCGGCCGCTGGTGACGCTCTACCAGCGCGAGGTCCGCTCGCTCGTCGAGCCGTGGGCCACCGCCTTCACCCGACGCCGGCGGCAGTACACGCGAGCCTGGGAGAAGCTCGTCTCCCAGGCCCGGCCCGACCTCGACGACGCCACCCGCGACGCGACGACCCAGGGCTGCCTCGGCCTGGTGTTCTCCGTGGCGAGCTGGCCCGATCGCACGCTGACGACGCCCGGCGTCGCCGACGTGATCATGGAGCTCGCCCTGCACGGTCTGTCCCGGGCGGGTTCAGCGACCTGAGCCGAAGTTCCACATGCCGGCCGCGATCCGGCGGTACTGCAGCTCGTCGGAGCCCTCGGTGATGCGGTAGCGACGGTGGTGCCGGTAGATGTGCTCGAACGGGTAGTGACGGCTGTATCCCACGCCCCCGTGGACCTGCATCGCCCGGTCGGCCGCGTCGCAGGCGAGCCGGTTGCCACGGACGTTGACCATCGAGACCTTGTCGCTGACGGCAGTCTTGCCGTGGACGTCCATCTCCCACGCCACCTTCATGATGGTGTTGCGCAGGAGCTCCGCCTCGGTCTGCAGCTCGACGAGCTGCCACTGCACGCCCTGGTAGTCCCGCATTGCCTTCCCGAACAGATGCCGCTCCTCGGTGTAGGCGACCGCCTGGTCGATGCAGAACTGGGCCGCGCCGAGTGAGCTGGCCGCCTGCCGGATCCGGTTCTCGTGCACGAAGAGCTGCGCGCAGTCGAGACCGCGCCCCTCCTCGCCGACCATCGCCGCCCCGGGGACGCGGACCCCGTTGAGGCGCACCTCTGCGTGGTCGGTCGGCATGTTGAAGGTCCACCAGTAGAACGGCACCTCGAAGCCCGGGGCGTTCGTCGGCACCAGGAAGGCCGAGATCCCCTCGGCCTTGCCGTCCTCGCCGCTCGTCCGGGCGAATACGAGGTCGACCTCCGACACGTCGACCACGCTGTTCCAGCGCTTGGCGCCGGTGATGACCCAGTCGTTACCGTCGCGCACGGCACGGGTCTCGAGCCAGGTCGCATCGCTGCCGTGGTTCGGCTCGGTCAGGCCGAACGCCATCTCCATGTCGCCGGCGACCAGGCGGTCGAGGTACTGCTCCTTCTGCTCCGGGGTCCCGTACTCGTGCAGGACCAGCGCGAGCGGCAGGTTGGCGACCATCGACGCCTCGTGGCTGAGCTCGGCGTGCAGGCCCGGGCCGCGGTGCGCGAGGTGCTCGCGGATCAGGGCCATCGCGACGTTCGAGCCGTCCTGGCCGCCGAGCGCCTTCGGCAGCGGGTAGCGGTAGAAGCCCGCCTGGTCGGCGAGCACCCGTGCCTCGTGCATGATCTCGCGCCAGCGGCGGGTGGGGATTCCGCCGCGGTCGACGTCGGTGCGGCTGAACTCGCGCCGGTGATCGAAGTACTCGGGGTTGGCCTCCTCGATCGGCTTGATCCTGGTGTCGATGAAGTCGTCGAGATCGGCGAGGAACGTCGTGACGTCCTCCGGGATCGACCAGTCCATGTCGCCCTCCTGGGTGGGGCCCGCGTACGGGCGTCGGCGGTGCCGCTGCTGGTGCGGTCACCGGATGCGACGACGCTAGGTGCGCGGACCCGCGCCGTCCGGATGGTCGCGAGCAGCAGGCTGTGGAGATCTCCAGCCCCTCTCCGCAGGTGGATCGCGGGGGCCGTCGGCACCGGTGACGATGCGGACATGAGAATCCTCAACAGCGTGGACGAGCTGCGGGCCCTCGTGGGCGAGCGCCTCGGCACCAGCTCGTGGCATGCCATCACCCAGGAGCGCATCCAGGCGTTCGCGGACGCCACCGAGGACTGGGAGCGGATCCACGTCGACCCGGACCGTGCAACCGCGAGCCCCTTCGGCGTGACCATCGCGCACGGCCTCTTCACGCTGTCCCTCGGGCCGAAGTTCCAGTACGAGATCTTCGAGATGAACGGGCACTCGCTGGCCCTCAACTACGGCTACGAGAAGGTCCGCTGGATCTCTCCCGTGAAGGTCGGGTCCCGACTCCGGATGACCCAGGACCTGATCGCCGCCGAGCCGCTCGAGGGCGGCTCCAAGTTCCGCACCCGCCAGACCTTCGAGATCGAGGGACAGGACAAGCCCGCCTGCGTGGCCGAGTCCCTCTTCGCCTACTTCGACTGAGGAGAACCACCATGCGCGCTGTCGTCGTCGAGACCCTCGACGGTCCCCGTTCCGCCGTCGTCAAGGACATCCCCGCGCCGGTCGGCGCCCACCCCCGCGCCGGCGGCCGACGCGTGCTGGTGGACGTCCACGCCGTCGGGCTGTCCTTCATCGACCCGCTCCAGACCTGGGGGCGCTACCAGGGCGGGGTCCCGGCGCCGTACGTGTGCGGGTCGGAGGTGTCCGGCATCGTCGCCGAAGCACCCGAGGACTCCTGGCTCGAGGTCGGCGACCGGATCTCCGGCATCGTCTGGCAGGGAGCCATGGCCGAGCAGGCGCTCGCCATCGACGACTTCGTCGTCCGCATCCCCGACTCGATGTCGTACGCCGAGGGCGCGGGCATCTACATGAACTACGCCACCGCCTGGTACGCCCTCGACCGCGCAGGGGCCCAGCCGGGCGAGACCGTGCTGGTCACCGGCGCAGCCGGAGGTGTGGGCACGTGCGTGCTCGATCTGGGCCCGGCCTTCGGCGTCTCCACCATCGCCCTGGTCTCGAGCGACGCGAAGGCCGAGATGGCGCGCGCGGCGGGCGCCACCCACGTCGGACGGACCGACGGGGACTGGCTCGCCGAGGTCCGTGAGCTCACGGACGGCCGTGGCGTCGAGGTCTTCGTCGACATGGTCGGCGGCGACCAGTTCCTCGACACGGTGCGCTCGCTGCGCATCGGCGGCCGCGGCGTCATCGTGGGCTTCGCCGGTGGCTCGATTCCCGAGCTGAGGATGAACCGGCTGCTCCTGCGCAACCTCACCCTCACCGGCATCACGATGGACGTGATGGAGACCGAGCACCCCGGCACCCTCGCCCGCGTACGACGCGGTGTCCAGGAGCTGCTCGACGCGGGCCGCCTCACGCCGGCGATCGGCGCCACCTACCCCCTGGACCGGGCGGCCGACGCCCTCGCCGCGCTCGACGAGCGGACCGCGGTCGGCAAGGTCGTGGTCGAGGTCCGCTGACGGGACCGGTCGGCGGCTCAGCCGCGGTCGAGCGCGGCGTGTCCCGCTGCGAGCACCTCGCCCAGGTGCCGATCCGCCGCCACCAGCTTCGGGTCCGGAGCCGCAAGCTTGCGTTCACGCTTCCAGATCACGGCGATCGTCGAGGCCGTCTTGTAATAGCAGACGGCGAGGAACCACTCGAGGTCCGCCGCGGTCGCCTCCAGCTCGTGCTCCCCGGCCCCCAAGGCGCGGCGGCGCTCTGCGTACGCCTGCCACACCTGCTCCCGGGTCGGCAGCTGCCCGCCTGCCCGAAGGTCGGCGTCGGGACGGCGCTCGTGGAAGACATGGGCGGGCTCGAGGTGCATCAGGAGCCAGGCCAGGTCGGACCGCGGGTCGCCGACCGACCAGATCTCCCAGTCGATGACTGCGGCGAGGCGCGGGCCGTCGAACAGCATGTTGGCCAACCGGTAGTCCCCGTGCAGCAGGCGTGACGCGATGCCGGTCGGGATCCGCTCCGCCAGCCGGGCGGCAAGCTTCTCGTGGCCCGGGGCGATGTCGGCGTCGACCGTGTCGAACAGCCGCTGCCAGCGCTCCAGCTCGGCGCCGACGGCCGACGCCGGCTCGCCCCCGAGGCCGAGCCGCTCCGGTGTCACGGACTGGAGTGTGGCGAGGACCCGGGCCGCGACCAGCACCCGCTCCGCGACGACCTCCGGCTCCGGCGGCACGGCAGTGACGTCGAGCAGCGGCTCGTAGGACTCACCCGGACACAATGACATCGCGAACAGGGGCGGCACCTCCGGCGGGGTTCCCTGGTCCTCGAACAGCACGTCGGGCACGGGGAACTCGGCCAGGCGGCCGAGCGCACGCAGCACCTTCGCCTGGCGCAGGACGTCGCGGTTGCGGACCGGTGCGAGGCCGGCCGGTGCGACCTTGAGCACCACCGGCTGGTCCGCGCGGTCGCCGACGAGGGTCGAGGCGTAGGTCAGGCTCGACACCCCGCCCTCGAGCCGGCGCAGCCCGCGCAGCTCCACGTCCGGCGTTCGGTGCCGGGCAGCGGCGGTGGCGCGGTCGAGCAGTCCGTCGAGGTCGTTGGTCTCCACGGATCCACTCTGGGTCGCGGCGACCTCGCGGACAACGACCCCACCCCGGCCTGGTGGAGAGGCCCACAGCCACCCACCGGCGTACGGTCGAACGCGGGCCGGGCACGGAACAGACTCCGACCATGACTGATGCGGAGAACCCCTTCACGAGCGACGCCTGGCGCGACCGGTTCCGGCTCGACGGCAAGGTCGCGGTCGTCACCGGAGCCTCCAGCGGGCTCGGCGTCGCCATCGCCCAGGGCATGGCCGCCGCCGGCGCCGACGTCGCGATCGGCGCGCGCCGTCTCGCGATGCTCGACGAGACCCGTGCCCTCGTCGAGGGGCTCGGGCGACGCTGCATCGCCGTGGAGACCGACGTGACCTCGGTCGAGCACTGTGACCGCCTCGTCGCTGCAGCCGTCGACGAGCTCGGCGGCTGCGACGTCCTCGTCAACAACGCCGGCATCGGCGGCGACTACAACGCCGCGACCGAGGACCCGCCCGAGCACTTCCGCTCGGTGGTGGACGTCAACCTGTTCGGCTCGTACTGGATGGCCCAGGCCGCCGGTCGGGTGATGCCGCCGGGCAGCTCCGTCGTCAACATCTCCAGCGTGATGGCGGTGACCACGGCGAAGATGCCCGCCGCCGGCTACAGCGCCGCCAAGGCCGGCGTTCTCGGGATGACCCGCGACCTCGCGGCCCAGTGGGGCCCGCGCGGCATCCGGGTGAACGCGATCCTGCCGGGCGTCTTCCTCACCGAAGCCACCGCCAACTACAGCCCCCGCTACCAGCAGGCGATCATCGACGCACGGGTCCCGGCGGGGCGTCTCGGCGAGCCGGTCGAGATCGCGAGCACCGCCGTCTACCTGGCGTCGGACGCATCGTCGTACGTCACCGGTGTCGGCGTACCGGTCGACGGCGGCGTGCTGCTGCTCTGACCCCGGGAGGTCGCGGCCGTCAGCCGGCCGCGACCTCGATGACCACCTTGCCGTGCGCCTCTCGACGGTCGAGGATGCCCAGCGCGTCGGTGGCGCCGGCGAGCGGCAGACGATGCCCGACGTAGGGCCGGACCCGACCCTCGGCCGCGGCCGCCTCGAGACCGTCGACCAGCTCGGGGGCGTAACCAGGGAAGCGCTGCTCCCACGGGTCCAGGGCCACCCCGATCACGCTGAGGTTGCGCAGCAGCAGGCGGTTGACCTTGACCTCCGGGATCGAGCCCTCGGCGAAGCCGACGACCATCAGCCGACCGCCGACGTCCAGCGCCCGCAAGGAGTCAGTGAACCGGTCGCCTCCGACGGTGTCCACCACGACGTCGACGCCGTTGTCGGTGGCCTCCCGCGCCTGTCGGGCCCACTCCCCTCCGGTCAGCAGGACGACGTCGGCACCGCAGCTGCGGGCGACATCACCCTTGCCTTCGGACGAGACCACTGCGATCGACGGCTTCGCGCGGCCGCGCAGCAGGTCCAGCGCGGCCGAACCGACGCCTCCCGCCGCACCGTGCACGAGCACCGACTGCCCATCGTGGAACCCCGCACGGTCCAGCGTGAACCAGGCCGTCGCGTAGTTGAGGAAGTACGCCGCCCCATCGGCCCACGACATCGCCTCCGGGATCCGCACGGTGTAGCGCGGAATCCCCAGCACCCGCTCCGCGGCCGCGCCCCACACGCTGAGTCCGGCCACCCGGTCACCCGGTCGGAACCGGGAGCCCGCGGGCGCCTCGAGCACCCTGCCGGCGTACTCGCCACCGGTGACGTAGGGCGCCGGTGTGCCGTGCTGGTAGGCGCCGCGGCTCTGCAAGAGGTCGGGGAAGGCGACGGCCGCCGCCCGCACCTCGACCAGCAGCCGCTCGCAGTCGGCCCACGGGTGGGCCCCCTCCGGCTCCGGCAGGTCCTCGCGCAGGACGACCGCACCCGGGCCCGTCGTCTCCGGGACGACGAGGCCGCGCATCAGCTCCGGACCACCGACGCGGTCACCGAGCGGGTGTTCAGCTCGTCGCCACCATCGACCGTCAGCAGCTGGCCGGTGACCATGCCCGACGTCTCGCTCGCGAAGAAGGCGACGCCGTTCGCGATGTCGTCGGGGTCGACGAAGCCGTTGGGCAGGCTGTCCAGCCACGCGTCCTTGATCGGTTCGGGCATGCCGAGGATGCCGGATGAGGCAGTCATCCCCGGCAGGACGCAGTTGGCGGTCACGCCGTTGCGGACGTTCTCCGCAGCCACGGTCTTGACCATGCCGATCAGGCCGGCCTTCGAGGTCGCGTAGGACACCTGGGCGGGCATGCCCTGCGTGCCGGAGGTGCTGGAGATGACGACGATTCGTCCGTAGCCGCGCTCGCGCATTCCGGTCAGGCACTGCTGCAGGACCCGGAAGGTGCCCGTCAGGTTGATGTCGAGGTCGAGCTGCCACTTCTCCATCGAGAACGTGTGCGCGGCGCCGAAGAGCGTGGTGATCGCCGCGTTCGCGACGTAGACGTCGATCTCACCGAAGTCGGGGAGCTCGTCGCGAGCGATGTCGACCTGCCACGTGCATCCGGGCTCCCGGTCGAGGGTCACGACCTCGAAGCCATCGGCGGTCAGGCGTCGTACGATCGCCTGCCCGATGCCGCCCTCACGGCCCGCCCCGGTCACCAGTGCTCGACGCTTCATGCAGTGTCCTTCCCTTGATCGGTCTCGTCGGCGAAGCCGTGGCGCTCGTCGAACGCCGGGATCGCCGGATGTCCCTCCAACCGCAGCACGAGCAGTGCCGTCTGCGCGGAGAGCTGGTCGTTGGCGTCGGAGGCGACGTCGAGGCCGGTCAGGTCGTGGACCTTGGCCATTCGCAGTCGCACCGTGTTCTCGTGGATGCCGAGCCGGGCCGCGGACTCCCGCACGCTCCGGCCGGTGTCGAAGAAGCACTGGAGGGTGCGCAGCAGGTCGGCAGTACCCGGGCCACCGTCCAGCAGGGCGCCGACGACGTCCTGGACGTAGCGACGGACGGCGCCCAGGTCCCCGTTCGCGACGAAGAGCCGCGCGGGCCCGAGGTCGTCGACGGCAATGACCCGCTCCGACGTGCGCGCGAAGCGGTCGACACAGAGGACGACTTCGCGCGTCTCGCGGTAGGCGCGCTGCAGGGCCGACGGCCGGGTGACCCCGGAGACACCGACGGTCGCCAGCGGCTGGCCGACCGCGGCGAGCAGGCGGCGCATGGCCTGCTTGACCCGGTGCACCACGGCGACGTGCGCCTCGCCCTCCGGCGCCTCGATCAGCAGGATCAGGCCCTCGCGCCCGCGGGTCGCGAGAACCTCGACTCCGAGGTCGACCGCGACGAGCGCCGAGAGCGCCTCCTCGTCGCGCAGCTCGTCACAGGGCGGCGCTCCCACGGGATCGGAGACATAGACCAGAACCCGGTCGGCGTCCGCCTGCACGCCGAGATACTCGGCGGCATCCGTGATGTCGTCGTCACGCGTGTGCCCACGCACCAGCTGGCGAGCCAGGGTCGCGCGGGCGTTCCAGGACGCCCGGGCCACGCGACGCTGTACGGCGTACTCGCTCGCCAGGTGGAAGGCGGCACGTCCGACCAGCGCCGAGTCCTCCCGTGTGAAGCGGCCGGAGACCTCGGCCATCACCAGCCAGGCGAACAGGCAGTCATCACGGCGCACCGGCATCAGCAGGTGCCGTCGTACGACGCCCCGGGCCGGTTGCGCCGAGACCAGCAACGGCTGCGCGCCCGACAGGTCCGCTGGGCCGTGGTTTGCCAACAGCTCGTCGACCTCGGGGGGACGGAAGTCTGAACCGCGCGCCTGCGCAGATCGGGAGACGACCCGCCGCTGGGGATCGATGAGCCAGATCGGGTTGGTCGTCAGCTCCGCGACAGCGGTGACGAGCCCGCTGATGCCGCCGCCGGCGGCCGACACCGCGGAGAGACGGAGCTCCACCGCGTAGCGGCGGTTGAGCTCGTCGAACCGCTGACGCGGATCGGCTGCGGGTGTGGTCGGAGCAGCCATGGAATCTCCCTCTCGGCGCGCGAGATGACGGTCACATTGCTCCGAGATTAGAATGGTATGACCGTTTAAGCAAGCGTGGCGCCTCACCCGTCACGCCTCCAGCATCGCGGCACGGAAGGCATCGATCTCTTCGGCCGGCACCCCACCCTCGAGCAGCCAGGCCTCCGCACCACCGCGCTCGTCGAGCCAGGTCAGCAGGCCGCGGATGTGCTCCGGCCGCGGCATCTGGTCGTCGACACTGCTGTCGGCCAGCATCGCGGCGTACACGTCCATCCGCAGGAGACGAGTGATGACCGGCTCGACGCTCGTCGCCGAGAGCAGGTAGTCCTCGACGATGTCCTCCTCCGCCACCCCCAGCAGCGACAGCAGCAGCGCTGCGACGACCCCCGTGCGGTCCTTGCCCGCAGCGCAATGGAACAGGACGGGGTGGTTCTCGGGACGCATCGCCTCCCGCACCGCACCCACCACCGTCTCGGGCCGCCGGGTGAGGTACGCCGTGTATCGCGCGTGCCACGAGTCCTCGAGCCCCGCGGTCAACGGCCACCGCTGGTACGTCACCCCCAGCGCCTCCCCGTCCACGCGCTCGATCGCCGCTTCGGTTCCCCGCCGCAGATCGACCACCGTGGCGATCCCCAAGGCGACCACAGCTCTCGCATCCGAGCTCAAGAACGTCGGATAGTCGCTGCGGAACACCCGGCCCGTCCTGAGCCGGCGGCCGTCCCGGGCCACGAGGCCACCGAGGTCGCGGACGTTGTGCGATCCGTCGACGACATGCACACGCTTCCCGGCAGCTTCGGAGGCGGCAGGCTCGAACGTCATGGGCTCAGCGTGGCTCCAGAGTTCTACGCCGACGAACAGTCGCCGAGATCGCACTGTCGACTCCCACAGCAAGAGCTGAACGGACTAACGCCGCTGCTCGAACCGATCGACGCGCTTAGCCCGGCGCGTCCCCCTCGATCGATCGCGATCGTCCAAGTGCCACACAGACCCGTGAATCACCTGTACCGACGCATGCGCGTGAGCGCGTCGGGCGAAGCCCGACACGTTGTCGATGGGCGCGGTGAGTCAGGCGACGGGGTCGAGCTGCACGGTGTGGCCGAGCCGTTCCAGCTGCGCGACGAGCCGGCGGGCATGCGCTTGGTCGTTGCGACGGGCGAGCCAGTCAGCGCCGAGGTCCTGATAGGGCTCGTCCTTGGTCAGCATGTGCCAGGCCGACACCAGGATCGAGTGCGCGACCGCAACCTGTGCGCGGCCCGTGCCGCGTCGCTTCGCGATCCGCGCGTGCTGGGCCGAGAGGTAGTTGGACTGGTGCATCCGCGCCACCGAACCGGCGGCCTCGACGAGCATCGCGGTGAGCCACTTGTTCCCGTGCCGCTTGCTCGTCGGGGTCCGCTTGCCTGCCGACTCGTGGATTCCCGGAGCGACACCGGCCCACGCCGCCAAGTGCGCAGCGCTGGGGAACCGTGACATGTCCGCGCCGGTCTCCGCGACGATGACCTGGGCGACCTTCTCCCCAACGCCGGGGATGGTCTGCAGCAGGTCGATCTCGTGCTGCCACGGCACGCACTTCGCGGCGATCACCGCGTCGAGATCGCTCAACGACCGCTCGACCAGATCGAGCCGGCCAAGGATCGCGCGCGCCATCTGTGCGTGGTGGTCATCGAAGTTGCCCTCCAACGCCTGGGCCAGGTCCGGGATCTTCTTCCGCATTCGCCCCTTCGCCATCTCCGCCAGCACCAGCGGGTCACGCTCCCCGTCGATCATCGCCGCGAGCATCGCGCGCGCCGACACCGTGGTCAGCGACGAGGCGACGGAGGAGAGCTTGATCGAGGCGTCCTCCAACATCATCTCCAAGCGGATCGCCTCACGAGTCCGATCACCCATCAACTGCACCCGGTACCGCGTCAGCATCCGCAACTGGCGTATCGCCGGCGGCGGCACCATCGACGGCCGCAGCAGCCCGTGCTCAAGCAGCTGGGCGATCCACTCCGCGTCACGCACGTCGGTCTTGCGACCGGGCACGGCCTTCATGTGGGCGGCGTTGAGCAGCCAGACCTTCATCACGTCCTCGAGGCAGTAGAACGGCGCTTTCCAGTACGTCGAGGTCGACTCGATCGCCGCGATCGTGACGCCCTCGCTCAGCAGCCAGTCCCGCATCACGCGCAGCGACCCCGTCGTGGTCTTGAACGTGCGCGTCTCGCTGCGCCGACCCCGACGCGCCCCGGGCGTCCGGACGCACACCGACACCGACGCCTTGCCGACATCCAGGCCGGCGACCCGGTCGAACAACACTTCCATCACGAGCCCTCCTCATCGGACCGGCCGCGGCCGTCGCGGCCGACGACACCCGGAGGGCTCTCTGCCAGGACACAGACCCACGTGCTCGCAGCAACAATCCACCGACTCCCGAGAGCCCCGCGCCATACACCTCTACGGGCTCACCCGCACCAGTGTGTGCCGACGTCGCCGAGCGCCATTCCCGATTCTCATCCCCCGCTACGTTCGGCCGAAGGCCGAAGTGCCATACACCTCTTGCATCTGCGGCAGAGTTTCGTCCGTCATAAACGCCCTGCGGGGCCGCAGCGCCGCCGGGAAGGCTCTACCTCTTGCTGCCCGTCCCCCGCCCAAAGCTGGGGCCGAGGCTCTGAGAATGGTTGCCTCCCGGCGGCGTCCCCCCGGGTCGGCGGTGACGCCCGATAGAGGCATGAAGGACCACCAGCAGCACGGTTGTTCAGCAGATGCTTGCGCGTCGCCGACCCAGCGGACCCCAGGCACACCGCTAGCGAAAGGCACCGCTCTTGTACGCCGGCATCGACACTCACAAGGACACCCTCGCGGTCGCCGTGACCGACCCGACGGGACTGCTCGTTGCTTCCCATCAGTTCCCGAACACCACCTCCGGCTTCACCGAACTGACCCGCCTCCTCACCGAGCATCAGGTCCAGCGGGTCGGCATCGAAGGCTCCGGCGCCTACGGTCGCGCCGTCGCGGTACACCTCGCCCTCGAGCACCCCGACGAGCAACTCAGCCTGGTCGAAGTGCCCACCCTGATGACCTCCCGGGAACGACGAAGCAAGCCCGGACAAGGCAAGACCGACCCCGTCGAGGCCCTCGCGATCGCCCGAATCACTGCCCGCGAACCAGCACTGCCGCCGGTGCGACTCACCGTCGGTCCGGCCGCGGACATGCGCGCTCTGCTCGACTACCGCGACGAGCTGATCGCCGAACGCACCGCCCTGGCGAACCGTGTCCACGCCGAGCTCGCGGGCCTGCTGCCCGGCTACCAGCACCAGATCGGCTCCCTGACGACCAAGGCCCGCATTGAACGCGCCACCGAGCTACTGGCCCAGATCGCAGGCCACGGCGCCGTCCGTGCCGAGCTCGCCCGTCGACGTCTGGAGCGGATCGTGGCCATCGACACCGAAGCCAACCAGATCCGCAAGACCATCAGCGACCTGGTCGAGGACACCGGAACAACGCTGACCGAGGAGTACGGGATCGGGCCGCTGATCGCGGCTCGTTTCATCGCCGAAGTCGTCGACGTGCGCCGCTACCCCAGCCGCGACACCTTCGCCGCCGCCAACGGCACCGCCCCGATCCCAGCCTCGTCAGGGCGCACGGTGCGACACCGGTTCAATCCCGGCGGGAACCGTCAACTCAACCGGGCGCTCTACACGATCGCGATCACCCAGATCCGTGCCGACACCGAAGGCCGCCGCTACTACGAAGCCAAACGAGCCCAGGGCAAGACCCGACGCGAAGCACTGCGCTGCCTCAAGCGACGTCTCTCCGACGTCGTCTACCGCCGCATGCGCACCGACACCGCCAAGTTGAACAACGTGGACCAATGGGCATCGGCGGGCCTCAACGGGCAACAACGGGAGCCGCTGGCGGTGGATGCGGGCGACGCAAACGAGGCACGACTGACGGCCTAACAGCCAGCGGCGTGACAGGACTTCCAGCCCCGATCCTGCTCTTCGCTGAGGCGTTCGCTCCGCATCCACCTGCACTCGAGGCTACTCCGGAAACACCCCTCGCAGAACGCTGGACATAGAGGCCCATTCTCGGCGCGGAAACGTCCGGCGTAAGGCTTGGCAGCGTCCGAAGCTGCAGCGTCCCCCTCTCCTCGAGGAAGTTCACGTCGCGTCCGTGATCGCTCGAACAGCTGACAGTGCCTTAGGAGACCAGGAGGGGTGCAACCAGCACCCCCGGGATCACGACGGGCACGCGATGAGCAACAACAAGCATCTCCCGGAACAAGCAGCCCTGTGGGACGAACCCACACCAGACTCGACGCCGACACGCGGACGGACAGGACGACGCCGCATGACCGCTCCCCCGTCCCAGCCGACCGCTCTCGCGGAACCCCAACACCCCTCCGGCGGCGAGCGCCTCTGGACCGCCGCCGACGTGGCCGCGTACCTCGGCGTACCCGTCAAGACCGTCTACTCCTGGCGCAGTCGAGGACGCGGCCCCAAGGGATTCCGCATCGGCAAGCACCTCCGCTGGCGGGTGGTTACGGTCTTCGAATGGTCGCTGGATCAGGAGCGGAACCAGTGATCATCGAGAAGGCCTGCCCCCGATGCGGCCGACCGTTCTTCGTCTCCGATCGGCCGAAGGCCGGCCGCCCGCGGCGGTGGTGCAGCAGTGCCTGCCGGAGGCTTGCATCCGAGGAACGTCGAGCTGCTCAAGCGGGCCACACAGCGATCACCTATGTCACCGAACCGGTGAGCATCGAGCGACACGTCAGCGCCGTTCTCGACTCCCCCAGTGCCTGCCGACGCGTCCTTCGAGAACTCAACGACCGCAGTGCTCGGGGCGAGCTCGTGGACGCGAAGTGGAGCTCGGTCGCGGACGAAATCGCTCGCCTCCGTCGACCGAACACGGGGAGCCGCTGGGTTCGTTGAACAATCTGCCGGACGTTTCGTCGGGTGAGGCTGGCTGCGCACAGCCACCCTCAGGCACGCTCTGCTTCCCGAAGTTCGGCTGCCTTGAAAGCGGTCGTGCGGTACGCCGTCAGTTGCTCGAGCAGTTCCTTGGCTGCGTCCGAAGGTACTGGCGGCCCGTCGAGTTTGCGGAGCCAGTCGACCAGCCTGCGACCATCCACGAACTGCACCCCGTCCATCTCTCGGCCGTCCTTCACCATCTCCCGCGCTGCTCCCCACAGCACCACGGCCGCCTCAACGTTCACCGGTTGCGCGCGTGCCCGATGCTTCGCTCCGCGCTCTGACTTGAGCATGGATCTCGCGAGTCCCTGTGCCCTGATGGCTGCCTTCTTCGCGGAAGCGGTCATCTCCGCAACCGCGTCCGCGTCGATCGAGCTGCGCCACTTGGAGTCCAACACGAGGATGCCACCCGAGCGCGTGACCACCACGTGGTCGAGGTCGCCACCCTGCAGCGTGATGCTGTCGACCCACCCCCAGACGAGCCGCCGCCGCTTCGCCTTCTGCAGCTCCGATCGCGTGTTGTCCTCGCCCCATGCCCCCCTGAGCTGCCAGATCGCGGTGGCCTCGTGCGCCATGAACGCCGAGTTGACGAGGTGCAGAGCAGCAGCGACAAGGCAGGCATGGAGGAGACCGATGACGTACCACCGGACGGGCAGGTCGCTGGTTGCCAGGGGCACTGAGATCATTGCCGCCGCGAGGACGAATCCCACCAGGAGAAACGCAACGATGCCGACGTTGCGGCGCAGCCATCGGCGCCGCAGCCTCTTCAGTTCTCGTCGCGGGAACGGCTGGAACGAGCGCATCGGACCTCCTCGACCTTCGCACCATGGAAGCCGATGCGCCGGCCGTTCGTCCGGCGAATCGGTCAGTACGGCGGTGCTCGATGCCGCCGTTCGGCCGCTCCGGCGGCCGCTCGGTGCTCAGCACACAGCACCTCGACCACCCGACAGATCTCGCTCCTATCGCCAGGTTCCCCGCAGACCTCACAGGTCCTGCTCGCCGCTTCAGAGGCCGAGCGGACGATCGCAGTGAAACGATGAGCAAGTTCGGGTGACGACGGCTCGGCATCGAAGACGAGCTCGCCAACGGTGCGGGCGATCGCGAAGAGGTGGTAGCCCGGATCGAGGGCCGCCAGCGCCCGATCGAGCTCGTCGACGAGCCCAAGCCAGCCTTCGCCACACCGCACCGCATGCCCGGTGGTCGCCATGCGTGCCACCAGTCGCGTAGGAGACGAGCCGGCCTCAAGCTTCACGCTTTCTTCCATAAATGGAAGATACGCCGAAGCGTCTAATCAGACGTCGCTATCCACAGGCCCAAATCGAGCATCCTCGCGCCGTATGTTTGGCCGGTGCCGAAGCCTCCCTCGACCATTCCCCGGGACCTTCTCGAGGAACCCGCAATGTTCGGCCGGTCCGGCGATGTCACTTGGATCCAACCGACGACGCCTGCGGCGTACGCGAGCGCACGGGCGGCCGAGCTGCAGCACCATTTTGTAGTCGAGGCGACCGATCGCCTGCGGCAGCTCGGGCGTTCGAAGTCTTGGCTGGAAGAGCGCTCCGGGATCGCACCGGGACGCCTCAGCAAGTTGCTGCGCGGGTACGCGCAGCTCACCTTGAGGGACGTAGCAGCCATCGAAGGGATCCTCGGCCCCATGTTGACCGAGCTCGACTTCTCTCCGTTCGAAGTTCGAGACTCGAGCCTGCACGCGCGCTATCAGCACGGGCCCTAGCGGCGGCTGACACACGATCACGACGTGGGAATCTTGCGAGTCCAGCAGTCTGGCGAGCAGGCCGACGTCATCGGCGATCATCGTTACGACCGCGGTATCAACGCTCGGCCTTGACGGAGGAGTCCCATCGCCGGCGCCGGGAGAGCCCCTGATTGGTCTCCATGTGAGCGTCGGAGCCACAAGGCAAACTGTGCCCGTGCCTCAACGGAAGCAGCTCCCTGACCTGTCGCCGGAGCAGGTGGTCGCGGTGCAGGACGCCCTGCTTGCCAACGCGGATCGGCTGCTCAATGCGGCCCTCACGGTGCTCGAACTTGGAAGCTTCGGGCTTGCTCGGTCTCTCGCAATCCTCGGCATGGAGGAGTCCGGGAAGGCCATTGCTATCCACGAGCGACGGGTCGAGATGGCCTACGCCCCCGAGGGCGTGCCGTTTGTGACGAAGAAGTTGACTCAGTTGTGGGCCAGCCACCCGAAGAAGCTTCGGCTTGTCCACAGCTTCCTGGTAAACGAGCCGTACTGGTTCGACACCTTCGAGCCCGACCACGACAAGACCGCTGCTTATCTGGGGACGATCGAACGATGGACCGAGAGGCACAACACCCTGAAACAGCAGGGCTTCTACGTCGACCTTGATGACAGCGGCGATGCGCTCGCCCCGCAAGACATCGCCGAGGAGGAGTCGCTGTCAGACGTCATCCGGCACGTTCACCAGATTGGCTGGCAGCTACGGCTCGGCGAGCACATTGAGGCGAAGCAGCAGGCCCAGTGGGCGGAGGAGGTTCCGCCTGCCACCGAAGAAGAGTTGGAGGAGACACGCAAGCTGTTTGCCGGCGTGGAGCCCGAGGTCTTGGAGGCCATCCTCGACGTGCAGCGCCGCGGCAAGGAGGGCCGTGAGTTGCACAACGACGCCTATCGACTGCACCTACCCGGGCCCGACAGCAACCCGTTCGAGAACATCGGCAAGCCGGGCTACGAGGCCGAGACGCGAGAACTGATCTGGTTGTCGGAGGGGCTCGACGAGCGCGAGGAGCAGCAGGACCGGTCGAAGCCTTAGGGCCGGGCAGCGTCGAAAAGTTCCGAAGTTGCTGCAGCGAGAACCTGGGCTGTACCAGTGCCGAAAGCGCCGCCGCGATCACCTGAGCACGGTTCTCGCTCGCGTGCAGCATCGACTTGCTGCACCAGCGGCGGTACGACGCAGGTGAGTCCGTATCGCACTCACCGACGACTCGGCTGTCCGCGCTTCGCGAGGAGCTCCGACCATGCACCCTTCAGACTTGCCGGCGTGCTCGTCCCTCAGGGCCGCAGTGGGCCCGCTACCTCCGGTCTCGTCGTAGGGTCTGAGTCATGGCGGTGCCCGACGATGATCTGTTTGAGTTCGACGGTGATCGCAACATGCCCGACACCGTCGAGGACTTGTTGACGGCCGCGGCCGAGCAGGAGATCGAGCGATTCGCTATGCACGAACTCGGGCGGTGTCACGAGTTGGAGGGGCTGTGCCAACTGTGCAGGCACCAACGTTGGGCGTCATCGTGACGGCCGGATTCTGACAATTCTCCTTAGCAACGCCAGGACCCTGATGCGAGCGCGTGGGCGGCGAAGTGACGCACTCCCGAAAAGATGTCCGCAGCAACATTCCCGCCGAACACAACAGGCTAACCCCGGTGTTCGATGACCTCGTCAAGTCGACCTAGCCGGTCGCGGCGCCACAAAATGCCGGAGGCATCTCTGAAGCTGATATCGACGACGAGGTACGACGGATCGTATGTCCCATAGTCAGGATAGTCCTGACCGTCGCCAAGCGTGGGAACGCCCACAATCATCACGGCCGTCTCGTCCTCGGCTACCCACCGGATTGGCCTTGGCTCCGCCGATGGAGGTAGGACCGCAAGATCCTCGCCGCCTAGGTATCGCGTCTTCTCCTCGGTGGCTCCACCAGTCGGGGAGAGTACAACGCTGAAGTCGACGTGAACGTTCGTGACTGGTACTTCAGACGCGTTTCGCAGCATTGCTATCGCGCCAGAAATACCCTCCTCAGCGATGGGCGGACCGCTTTGCTGTTGTTGCCAGTTCGGAACGAACTTGTCGGGCCAAGCCGCGACGAGGGCGGCCTGCGCTCTCCTCCGCTCTCGCAGGAGCTCGCCGTCCCTAACCTGTTCAATCCCTAGCGCCCCGGCCGCGTAGTTGGCCGCAAGCATGGCGGCTCCGAAGGCGGCGACCGTCGCGGAGGCTGCCACCCAGTCGGCCATGGAACCTGCGTCGGCGTCGAGAACGAGACCGATCCCAACAGCGATTCCGACGACGACTAGTAGCCCGCCCGCCACGACTCCAAACGCGGTTCTTTGGGTCACGACTCCAATCCTCTCATTCGCCGGGGCCGCGCTCGTGGTCCCAGCCCGGCCCTCGTCGGCGAGCCACCCCTGGCACGTCAGGCGGCAAGAGACCTGTCCCACAAGTTGGGTCTGCGCAGCGGATGTACCAACATCGCTCGCGGCCGTGTGGACCACGTCGGGGTGTCCCCGATTTTTGCAGCTGGCCCGTCCGGATCGGCTGCTTGTTCCGTTTCCCCAAGCCGGGGCGTCAGCTGCGCCGGCAGCGCTAAGACGCAACTGCGATGTCGTACTGGATTCCGTCGCGCTCCAGGATGGCTGTGAGTTGATCTCTTCGACTGGGCGGCACCACGAGCACAGCCAATCGCCGTGCTCTGCTTACGCCGACGTAGAGGACCCGCCTCGCTTCTGTGTTTTCTCCTCGTTCCCAGTCGTCCAAGACATGGCCACCGTTCACGGCTTGAGGCGGGAGGGCATAGATGACGGCATCGAACTCCTCGCCCTTGACCGCGTGTACGTGGGTCCATCTGATCGCCGAGATTTCGGGGATCAAGACCGTCTCGTTCCGAGACGTCCACGCCAGCCAGGTGTCTTCCCGCGGCTTTGCCAGCCGTCGTCCAACGTTATTGGTCAGAGGGAGTTGAGATGTGGCGGCTCCTTCGGTGATGATCTCGCGGATCGACTCGGCGCATACCTCTCTACTTGTCCAGCTTGGTGCGGCAGAGACGAGGTTGCTTGCGAGGATCCGCAGCGCGGCGCTAGCGATCCCGAGCATCTCCAGTTGCTCTTCTCGTGTGGCTGGGGCCTGATCGTTGGGCCAGGAAAAGAGTTCGATCACGACCTTCTCGATCCGAGTGATGGCATTGTGGCGTGTGCGTGAGTCGGCGCCACTTCGAAGTTCGGCGACGGCGGCCAAGATCTTCGTGATGGCCGCGTCTCCTTTGAGTTCCCTTGTTCGGGCCCTCGCCAACGCACGAGCATCCTTCTTCTTGTGAGCGAGGAAGCGGGTGGCCTCGGCGGAAATGCGGTGCTTGGCCAGGACGCGCGCTGCCGCTGCGCCAGCCGGTGGTCCTGACCCGACGATCACTTGAATCGCCGGACACGATGTGTCGTCTGGATCGTGGGATTCGATGCTGATAGCGGACGCCTGCCGAATGCTTGTCACCAGTGCGCAGATCGCAGGAGAGGAGCGATAGCAGGTGCTGAGGTAAGCGATCTGGGCTGGGTCCAGTTTGCTCACATAGTGCTTGTAGTTGTCGACGTTGGTCTGGCGAAACTCGTAGATCGCCTGATCGGGGTCAGCGACCGTGATGACATGGATTCCACTACCTGACAGCAGGTGGAGCAGTCCGTGCTCGAGGTCGTCGCAGTCTTGGAACTCGTCGACGATCACTTCTGTGAATCGCCTTCCAAGTGTGGCCAGTAGGCCGAGATCGGAGTTTGTCAGGGCTCGTATCGCGAGCCTTCTTGCCGCGGTTGTGTCGTAGATCCGGCTCTGGTGGAGAGCACGGATTCGATCGGTGCCCTTCGTGCGGATCTGCTGGCGGGTCCAGTCCGTGACGTTTGGGTTTGTCCAGAATCTACGTTCGTCGTGGTTGAGGTTTGCCTCGTCAAGTTCGGACAGGGCGCCGTTCCAGAGGGACCAGTTGGAAAGTCGAAGCCCCGAACCAGATCCTTGTCGAACGATGCGAAGGTGGTCGGGTAGGTCATCCCACGAACTGAGGTAGCGAGGAGCCGTTCGCGTCGTTCGCAGAACTGCAGGGGTTACGACGTATCGATGAAAGAAGCCGTCGAACGTACCGACAAAGTTCGGGCTGTCTAGCAGCTCTGGGTCATCAAGGCAGCGGCTTCGTGCCACGTTGACTGCGGCGTTGGTAAACGACAAGAGTGCCACTCCACCGTGCGGGCCTGAGCGGGCGCGAAACCTAGCAACCATTGCCTTGGTCTTCCCGGCGCCTGGCCCAGCCTCGATGTGACGGATGCCGGGGCAACCCGCGTTCTGCTGCTCCTCGCTCAGCGGGGGACTGTCGACGACGTCGGTCGTCACCGCGGTTCGTCCTCGATATCGGATGCAGCCTTAGTAGCGGAGTCCACGCCTCCTCGGGCCGGCTCGTCCTGGCGGATGATCGCGGCAATCGCGTTGCTGATGTAGGTGGGGATGACGAAGTCTTGCTGGCTCGTGAGAGGAGTGATTGCCTCGGCAACTAGGTGTGCGAAGTCTCCCTTGGAGATGTCGAGGCGCGGGAAATCGTCGTCGGTCTGCGCCGCGGTCGGGCCAGCCGTCTGCTCGAGGTCTCGAGGAGGTTCGTGGCAGCCGACATCCTCTGCGGCGGCTTCTTGGCCGACGCCCGCAGAGCCGGCTGCCACGTCGTC
Source organism: Nocardioides sp. SRI_004 (assembly GCF_057586415.1). Taxonomy (NCBI): domain Bacteria; kingdom Bacillati; phylum Actinomycetota; class Actinomycetes; order Propionibacteriales; family Nocardioidaceae; genus Nocardioides; species Nocardioides sp. SRI_004. The sequence continues at coordinate 339,314 of NZ_JBYCZV010000001.1, read as the reverse complement.
TTTCGCCTTCCTGCCCTTCTTCTTCCGGATCGCTTCTGCGAAGAAGACGGCGCGGTCGCTCCTCACCATGTCGTGCGCGGCGCCCGAAACCCGCTCCCAGTTGGCGGTCGACCTGGGATGAAGTTCCAAGAACGCGGCCTTGAGGATCTCTTCGTTGGCCTCTTCGGAGAACAACTCGGCTTCAAGGGTCGTGTCCCCGACGAAAACCCGTAGCCGCCCGTCCGCGATCGCTTCTGGATAACTAGCTTCATAGGCCTCTCGTCGGGCACCGCCGGCGCCGTTGTCGCCATCAGTGATCACGACAACCTGATCGACGCGCGGGTGGGGGCCAGCGAGCAGTAGATGCAGAAAGGGGTCAAAGTCGACGCCTTCTACGCTGATGAGACTTGCACTTCGAAACGTCCGCTTCCGGGCAGCGGCCAGCGTCCGTGTCGCTTCGTCTGAATCGGCCGGAGGTTCCATCTGAAGCCTGGCAAGCGCAGGAATGAGCACCATCTCCGCGGTTCCCTCCACCAAGATCACGTGGCGAGCGAACAGCAGCCCTGCCCGAGTCGCGTTGAGGTACCGATCAAGCTTGCGTATCGCACCATCGGTCAGCTTGAGAGAAGACAGCGCGGTGGTCTGGGTTCGCCAGCGCACGTCGTCGCCCGCTTCGCAACTGAGCGCGGAGGCCGCCATCTGGTCAGCAGCGTGGTCGGACGGTGTCTGGCTGGGTGCGTCAGCGATTGGGGCTGAGGACGATGTCGTCACGGAGGTTCGGGCAACGACGACGATATTCCTGATCGATACAGCGCTCGCCAAGTTGGGCGAATGGCTGGTCACCACTACTTGCACGCGACCGGTGGGTGCGAGACCGACGTTGTCGGAGCCACTGCTGGCGGCTTGGTCCCGCAGGAAATCCAGCAGGACCAGCTGCAGTTGAGGGTGCAGATGAGCCTCGGGTTCCTCGACCAGGAGGAGCGTCAAGTCGCTGTCTCGAGCATTGACGAGCTCTAGCACGATCATGGCTATATAGAGCAGGTTCGCGTAGCCCAATCCTGTCGCCGCTATGTCGCCGACAGGAACTCCAGCCTCGGCGAGTTGAAGGTGCAGGAGCCGCGCGATTCGACGCAACTCCACCTGACGACGGTTGAGCTCGAGCAGATGCTCCCGGTTCGGCGGCGTGGTCTGACCGAAATACTGCTGAATCGTGGCTCGCGTGTCTTCCGCGACCCGGTGCTCGGCGATGGTCTGCAGCGCAGCGTTGGCGGTCTCCACGAACGAATCGTGAAGCTCTTGATCGCCTCCGAGCAGGATCTTGATGACATCGTGCAACTGGTTGCCTTCGCCACCGTCGATGTCCCGAACAGCGTCGCGCAGCGGCGGCAGGTACACGTGACTGATCCGCCGGCGGTTGGTGGGCTCAGCGTCCTCGACCCGAACGTCCCCGACAGTCCAGGAAAGGACATTGCGGCGGGGAACGCGAGGGTCTGTCGCGAACGACGCTCGGTAAATTAGGTCGCCATGCTCATCGACGATTTGCGCTAGATAGATCGCTGACTCGGCGTCGCTCAGGTCGCTATATCGAGCCTCGACCTCGACAGCATGGCCTAGTGGAACGTCGTGAGTAAGGTCGCGACTCGCGTCAAACCACGCGCTTTGGCGCCCGTTCGCTGCTGGCGTGGATAGGCGCAGGGCATCGATCAAGGCGCTCTTTCCGGAAGCGTTCTCGCCAACGAGGACCGTCAGTGCCGGATCGAGGCTGAGCGCGCTGTCTTCGCACGAACGAAAGTTTCGTAGGTTCAATGTCCCAAGATGCACCAGAAGTCCTCAGCGAACGGGCGTGTACCGGTTACCGCACCGGAAGATATCGGTAGCCGACCACTGTCGTGGAGAAACAGGCCGATCAGCGCGAGTGCTCGTTTAGGGCAAGCAGCCTCCCAGAGGGTGTCGACTAGGCCAATTCGGCCGAGGTAGGCGCCCATTCTGGACGGAAAGCCCGCGGCGCATCGGCAGCCGTCACGGCCCCTTTCACGCACTCCGAACGAGCACGGGTCTGCGCTGCGCCCTCGTTTGATCCCTAGCGGCGCCGAGCATTGCAGGAGATTCACCGCCGACATCTGATCGCACGAGCACCCATCGCTCCCTTAGGTGACTGTCAGAAGTCTCGGGCGGCCGTCGCCGCTCTCAGAGCCGGAGGTGACCAGATGGAAACGGTGGAGGAGATCCTCACCAGCAGTGAGGTGGCGCGGTGGATCCGGGTGTCGGAGTCGACGCTGTGCCGGTGGCGGCAGCGAGGGATGGGTCCACGGGTGACGTGGATGACGTCGACCTGTCCCCGGTACCGCCGCAGCGACGTCGAGCAGTGGCTCGCGCGGGCGTCATGACCATCAGCCGGCAGCGGTCATGATCGAGAAGACCTCGGGCGGTCGGTTCCGGGCTCGGTTGAAGAGCGGGCGGCAGTTCGTTGCGAGCCGTACGTTCGACACCAAGCGGGAGGCGAGCGACTGGCTGGCGCGGGAGAAGGCAGCGCTCGACGGCGGTATCGATCCGCGGGCTGGGCGCCGGCCGGTCCGAACGCTGCTCGAGGAGTGGTTGGTCGTCCGGGAGTTCACGGTCGCGGCGAAGACGTACCGCAGCGACCAGGCCCTGCAGCGGTTGGTGCCGACGAGCATGCAGGCGATGCAGGTTGGGGCGGTCTCCGAGCGGGAGATCGCGCGGTCGTTCGAGACGTTGATCCAGCGGGGGCTCAGTGAGCGCTCGGTGGTGCGGTACCGCGCCAGCCTGTCGACGTTTTTCGCGTGGTGCGTGCGGGAGAAGGCAGTCGTGCGCAATCCAGTGACCGCGACGAAGGTGCCCCGGTCCTCGGAGGAGCCGACTGAGATGCGGCCGTGGACCGAGGCCGAGCTCGAGGCCACCTACGATCGTTGGAAGGCACGCGACCCGCACCTGGCCGACGTCCTGCTGGTGCTCGGGTGGACCGGGATGCGGTGGGGGGAGGCGCGCTCCGTGCTGGTCGAGGACGTGGTCGACGTACCCACGCCCGGGTTGCTGGTGCGGCGCTCGCAGACCGAGGGCGGCGCGGTCAAGGCCACCAAGGGCCGCCGCGGTCGTCGGGTGCCGGTGGCCGATCGCATCCTGCCGATCGTGCAACGCATGGCCGAGGGCAAAGAGCCGACCGACCTCTTGATCACCACCGGCGGCGGCGCGCAGCTGCACCGCACCGCGGTGCTGCGCACGGTGAAGTGGGACCAGACCGCGGGCGGCCGGCGGATCCACGACCTGCGCCACACCGCTGCCTGCCTCTGGTTGGCCCGCGGGGTGGACCCCGGCACCGTGCAGGCGTGGATGGGGCACGAGTCGATCGCGACCACGAACCGCTACCTGCACTTCCTCGGCACCTCGGCGGACCAAGCCGGACTGGATCGGCTGAACGACCCCACCCGTGGGCCCGCCCCGAGAGCCGAGCTCGAGACAGAGGCGTCTAACCGCCTCGGCCGGAGCACCCGGGAGGCGCTCCGCGGCTCCCCCACGGGCCGGGGGTACGCCGGGGGTAAGCGAGACGGCCCGATCCGGTGAATCCCGTCCGTGGAAGCCCAGGCGCGACAGATCCGAAAAGGCGAGAACCGGCAGGTCAGAGGCGACCTGCCGGTTCAAGCTGCTGTGGTGGAGGTGAGGGGATTCGAACCCCTGACCTTCTCATTGCGAACGAGACGCGCTACCAACTGCGCCACACCCCCAAGCGAGGGGAAACGTTAGCACCACGCCCCGAGCGCAGCCGAATCCGGATCCCCTCTCCGGCGTCAGCCGGTCACTGCTGCTCGTACGGAGCCTGCGAAGGAGCGGCGTCCTGGTCGTCGCCGTACGACGTCTCGCCGGCCGACTCGCCGTCGACGTCGTCGCCCGAGACGACCTCGGGCTGCTCGCCGTAGCCGGAGGTCGGGGGCTCGGCGTCCTGGTCGCCGTCGGTGGTGCCGGCAAAGGCGTCGGCCTGGTCGGGGTTGCGGTCCTCGTCGGCGGTGCCGGGCGGGCGCGGCATCTCGTCGCCGTGCGGTCCCTGGTCGACGTCCGAGCTCCCCCGCGGCTTGGCGGGGTCGTGCCACGTCGTCGACTGGCCCTGGGAGGACAACGCCTGCTCGCCGTCGTCGCCGATCTCGCCGGGGTCGCTGAACTGGGTGTCCGGTGAGACGGCGGTGCTGGAGTCGCCGTACTCGAGCTCCTCGCGCTGCGCCTGCTCCTCGTCGGCCTGGCCGACGGGCTCGCCGCCGTACGCGCGCTGGTCGTCAGCGTCCTGCGCCTGCTGTGCGCCGCTGCTGTCCTGCGTCATGCGGATCAACTCCCAAGCTCGGGCGGCCGGGTGGATCCCGGCCGCAGCCGCGAGGGGCCGGTGCGTGACGCGGCCTCGCGGACCCAGGAGTTACCCGGACACCCGTCCGGGAGACGGGTGGTGCGAGCGGATCGGGTCAGGAGCCGGAGGCGCGGCGCTCGTCGGCCGCGGCGTCCGCGTCGGCCTGCGCGCGCTGGGCGTCGGCCTCGCGGGCGAGCTGGGAGTCGGCCTCGTTGCGCCCGGAGCTCCACACGCCGGTGGAGTCGAGGTCGATGGTGCGGACCGTGCGACCGGCCGGCGCCTTGGCGACGTACGTCGGCAGCGGGACCGGCACCGGCGTCCACCCGTCGACGACCGGCTCCTCCTCGAGCAGGGCGGCGGTGACGGCCGGGATCTCGTCGGTGTTGTCGTCGGCGTCGAGCTCGCCGAGGACCTCGGCCGGCTCGTCGGCGACCTCGTCGGTCTCGGCGTCCTCGGCGGCGATCGCCTCGTCGGCGAGGGTACGACGGCGCCGGCGGTTCGCGGCCGCGCGGGCAGCCCGCTCGCGACGGACCATCAGCCGGCAGGCGACCAGCCAGGCCACCAGCAGGGCCACGGGGGCCGCGATCCAGGCCAGGCCGATGACCTTGCCGATGCCGAGGCCGGCGACGACCAGGTTGAGCAGGAGCAGGACGTTGAAGACCCGGCGCCGGCGCTCGGCCGCACGACGGGCGGCGAGGCGGCGGGCGAGGGCCGGACGCGGGGCACGCGGCGCAGGGGTGGGCGCCGCGGGCTCCTCGTCGTGCGCGACCTCCGGCTCGGCCGGGGCTGCGGGCTCCTCGACGGACTCCTCCACGCGCGCGGTGGACGGCTTGCGGCCGGCCGGGACGAGCTCGGCCGCGGAGGCCGAGACGGCCTCGCGCCGGGCGAGCACCCGCAGCCGGTCGGAGAAGCCGTCGACGGAGCGGTTGGCGGAGTCCTCCTCGTGGTACTTGAGCGCCTTCGGCACGAGGTAGACCGCCCAGGCCACCGCCAGTGCGACGAAGATCAGCGCGCTCAGGTCCACACCGAGAGGTTAGGAGCGTTAACTCAAAGTGGGGCGCATGTCCATCGGTGTGTCACAGATTGATTGGTGTGACGGATGTGATTCGGCGTCACCGGGCGGGGATCACGAGGATCCGGCCTCCGGGGACTCCAGCCGGACCAGCACCCCGCGCGGCGCCTCCTCACGGGTCACCGCGAAGATCCGGTGGTCGCGCCACTCGCCGTCGATGTGCAGGAACAGCGGCGCGTAGCCGATCTCGCGGATGCCGAGCTTCTCCACGACCCGCAGCGAGTTGGTGTTCTCGGGGCGGATGCAGATCTCGATCCGGTGCAGGCCCGCGGTGAAGAAGCTGTGGTCGATCACCATCGCGACCGCGCGCGGGATGACGCCGCGGCCGGCGAACTCCTGGTCGATCCAGTAGCCCACCGACGCGAACTGCGCGGACCCGCGCACGATGTTGTTGACGCTCACCTGGCCGGCGAACCGGCCGTCGACCTCCACCACGAACGGGAAGGTCGTGCCCTGCCGGGCCGAGCGCCGCAGCCGCTTCACCAGCGCCCGGAAGGTCATCGGCCGTGCATCCGCACCCGGCGGCGCCGTCGCGTCCCAGCGGGCCAGCCACAGGGCGTTGCGGCGGCGGGCCGAGCGCCACGCCTTCGCGTCGCGCCTGCTGATCGGCCGCAGCCGGACGACGGGGTGGGTGCCCGAGATCAGCTCGTTGGGCCAGGCCCGGCCGGGCACGCCCACGACCATCCGCTCGCGCGGCCCCTCCTTCGCCCCGCTCGCCGCACCGGTGCTCAATGGTCGCTCCCCACGACCTGCTCGACCGCGTGCACCAGCACCGGCTCGAGCACGGCGAGCGCGTCCTTCACTCCCCCGCGTGAGCCGGGCAGGTTGACGACGAGGGCGTTGCCGGCGACGCCCGCCAGCCCGCGCGAGAGTACGGCGGTCGGCACGCCCTTCGCGACACCCGCGGCCCGGATCGCCTCGGCCAGGCCGGGCACCTCCCGGTCGAGCAGCGGCCGGGTCACCTCGGGCGTGCGGTCGGTCGGGGTGAGCCCGGTGCCGCCCGTCGTGAGCACCACCCGGGCGCCGCCGTCGACGGCTGCCGCGATCGCGAGGCCGACCGGCTCGCCGTCCGGGCACACCACCGGCTCACCGACGGAGAAGCCCCACGACCGCAGGGCCTCCACGATCAGCGGGCCGGTCGTGTCGTCGTACACGCCGGCGGCGGCGCGGTTGGACGCAACGACGACGACGGCGGGGAGACCGCTCATCGGGCCCAGTCCCCGGACTTGCCCCCCGACTTGGACTCCACCCGCACGTCGGTGATCACGGCGCCCTTGTCGACGGCCTTGACCATGTCGACGACGGTGAGCGCGGCGACCGACACGGCGGTGAGCGCCTCCATCTCGACGCCGGTGCGGTCGGTGGTCTTCACCGTCGCCTCGATCTCGACGGCGTCGTCGGCGACCGACAGGTCGACCTTGACGCCGGACACGGCGAGCGGGTGGCACAGCGGGATCAGCGCCGGCGTCTGCTTGGCGCCCATGATCCCGGCGATCCGGGCGACGGCCAGCGCATCGCCCTTGGGCACGCCCTCGCCCCGGAGCAGCGCGACCACCTCGGGCGAGACGAGCACCCGGCCGGACGCACGGGCCACCCGGGTCGTCACGTCCTTCGCCGACACGTCGACCATCCGGGCAGCGCCGGTCTCGTCGACGTGGGTCAGCCGGTCAGCCATCACCGCTCCTTGGGTTCACAGGGAAAGGACCTCGATCGCCTCGCCCGCCGGGATCTCCTGCTCGCGCGGGGGCACGACCAGCAGCACCTCGGCCGTCGCGAGCAGCCGCTGCGAGTGGCCGGCGTGGCCCGGCAGGGGCACGACGTGGCCATTCTCGTCGTAGACCCCCGGCAGGAGAACCGTGCGGTCCCCCGCCTGGACCGGGACGGCCAGCCGGGCGAGGCGGACCTCGATGCGACCGGGGTCGGCGAGGGCAGCCACGGCGCGGCTGCCGTAGAGGAGGAAGGACGCGTACGCCGCGACGGGCGTGCCCGGCAGGCAGAGCACCGGAACCTGCCGGCCGTCGACGTCGAGGACGCCGAAGCCCTGGGGCCGGCCGGGCTTCATCGCCACCGGGCCGAACCAGAAGCCGGGGACGTCGCGCAGCGCGGCCTTGACCACGTCGTGGTCGCCGGCCGAGACGCCGCCGGTCGTGACGACGAGGTCGGAGACCGCCGCCGCCTCGCGCAGCTGGACGAGGAAGCCGTCGGGGTCGTCGGGGGCGGGTCCGAAGCAGGCGACGTCGGCATCGAGGCCGGCGGCCGCGGCGGCGAGGGTGGCCGAGTTGCTGTCGGGGACGCTGCCGTTGACCAGCTCCGCGCCGGTCGACACGATGCCGACGCGCGGGCGTGCGTGGACCAGCACGCTGGCGTGCCCCGTCGAGACCAGCAGGCCGAGCTGCGCCGCGCCGACCACGCTCCCGGCCCTCAGCGCCACCTCGCCGGCGGCGACGTCCTCGCCCTCACGACGAATGTGCCGGCCGGCAGCGGCCGTCTGCAGGACCCGCACGGGGTCGGTGCCGGTCGTCCACTCGAACGGGACCACGAGGTCCGCCCCGGGGGGCACCTCGGCCCCTGTCATGATCCGGATCGCCGTACCCGCCTCCAGCGGGGTCACCGGGTCGCCCGCGGCGACGACACCGGCGACCGGCAGCTCGACCGGTACGGCAGCGACGTCGGCCGCCCGGACGGCGAAGCCGTCCATGGCGGAGTGGTCGAACGGCGGGACGGACAGCACGGCGGTCACGTCGGCCGCCAGCACGCGTCCGCGAGCCTGCGCCAACGGCACCTCGACCGGCGCCAGCCGGGTGATCGCCTGCTCGACGCGGCGCCGGTGGTCGGCGACCGAGGGGTCAGGCATCCGACCCGCTGGCGTCCCCCGAGAGGACTTCACCGGCGGGAACGCGCTGCGCCCCGCGGCCGTCGAGCTCCACGTCGCCGACGACCTGGACGCCGTGGCCGAAGGTCCAGTCACCCTCGACCTTCAGCGAGGAGGCCTTCGCCAGCGACGGCGCACCCTCGGGGAAGCGCTTGTCGAACTCTCCGACGACCTGGTAGTGGTCGGCGTCGAGCTCGACGTACGGGACGTCGGCCGCGATCTGGGTCAGCGCGAAGTCGGCGCCGATCTCGTACACGTCGGAGCGCAGCACCAGCAGGTCGTTGGTCGTCTTGACCGGGATGAACCGGTCGCGGCCGACCTCGATCAGCCGCGCCCCCTCGAAGACCTCGATCGCGGCGCCCATGGCCGTCTCGACCTGGATCACCCTCGGGCTGTCCGGGTCGGCCGGGTCGACATTCTTCTCGTTGCGGATGAGCGGGAGTCCGAGGACGCCGTCGCGGGCGTCGAGCGTCGCCTTCATCGCCCGCAGGTCGAACCAGATGTTGTTGGTCGAGCAGAAGCGGTGGCGGCTGAGGTCGGCCAGCGCCTCGCGGTCCTCGGGCAGCGTCTGCGCGGTCTCGCGCAGCACCAGCCGGCCGTCGGCCTTGCGGCGCGCGAAGTGGCCGCCCTTCTTGTCCGAGGGAGTACGACGGACCGCCTCGATCGCGAACGGAGCACCCGACGCGGCGAACCAGCCCGCCACCCGCGGCGCGGGGACGGCGCCGAGGTTGTCGGAGTTCGACACGAAGGCGTAGCGGTAGCCCTCCGCGATCAGCCGGTCGAGCAGGCCGGTGCCGCGCAGCGCCGTGTAGATGTCGCCGTGCCCCGGCGGACACCACTCCAGCTCGGGCTCCTTGGGCCACTCCACCGGCTTGAGCGAGTCGGCGAGGAGCTTGGGCTCCTTGTTCTGCAGGAACTCGACCGGCAGGTCCCCCACCGCGAGCTCGTCGTAGCGGCCCAGCGCGTGCAGCGTGTCGGCCGAGGTGCGGAAGGAGTTCATGAAGATCAGCGGCAGCCGGGCGTCGTACTCCGCGCGGAGGTGGAGCGCCTGCCGGGCGATGATGTCGAGGAAGGACAGCCCGCGGCGCACGCAGAGCAGCGACTTCGCGCGCTCCATCCCCATCGACGTGCCGAGGCCGCCGTTGAGCTTGATGGCCACCGTCTTGCCGATGGCGTCCGCGGCGACGTCGTCGGCCACCTCGGCGTCGGCCAGGCTCTCGATGTCGACCGGCTCGATGCTCGACTCGGGGATCATCCCGGTCTCGCCGTGCTCGAGGAGCCGGTAGTAGTGCGCGAACGTCTCGATCGCGACGGGGTCGACCCCGGCATCGGCCATCTTCGCCCGTGCCATCTCCAGGCCGCTGCTGCGGCCACTCATACCCATGTTTCCGATCGTAGGCTTGCTTCGTGATGGATGGGCAAACCGGCCACGGTGCGATCAGCAAGCTGGCAGTCCGTGACCAGCTCCTCACGGCCCGCCGCCGGCGGCCGCTCGCCGAGGTCGGGGCCGCCGCCAGGGCGATCGCCGACGCCCTGCTCGACGCCCCGGAGGTACGACGAGCGGCCAGTGTCGCCTGCTACGTCTCCGTCGGCGGCGAGCCCGGCACGACCGAGCTGCTCGACCGGCTGGTCGCCGCCGGCAAGCGGGTCGTCCTGCCGGTGCTGCTGCCCGACAACGACCTCGACTGGGCGCCGTACACGGGGCCGGGCTCGCTGGCCCCGGCCCGGCGCGGCCTGCTGGAACCGGTGACCACCCCGCTCGGGGTCGAGGCGGTCGCGACGTGCGACGCGGTCCTCGTGCCCGGCCTCGCCGTCGGTGCCGACGGCCTGCGGCTCGGTCGCGGCGGCGGCTCCTACGACCGCGCGCTGGGTCGCGTGCCGGTGGGCACCTTCACCTGCGTGCTCCTGTACGACGACGAGCGGCTCCCCGTCGTACCCGCGGAGCCGCACGACCGGCCGGTCAGCGCGGCCGCCACGCCGTCGGGGATCACCCGCTTCTGACGCTCAGCCGCCGGGGGTGAGGGTGAGGACGTCCTCGCCGGCGTCCTGGACCGCATCCTCCGAGAACGCCCAGGGCAGGGTCTCGCCGCGGGCCCACTTGTCGGTCTGGTCGGTGTAGTGCGGGTGGAAGGCGTGCCCGGAGACGCCGGTGAGGTTGATCCACGTCGCGGCGTCGAGGTCGTCCATCGGCACGACCATCCGCATCGACGGGGCGGTCACGACGTCGTACCCCTCCCGCGCGTCCCAGCCGGTCGCGTCGACGAGCGATCCCCCACCGCCGACCTCCCAGCCGCCGCGGTTGAACAGCCGCTCGACGATGCCGATGCCGGACTCGCCGAGGGTGGCCGAGCGGAGCTCGAGCTCGTGCAGCGCGCCCCACGTCCACTCGTCGGCGTTGGGCGACTGCCGGGCCGTGAGCTCGTCGCGCGCGGCGATCATCGCCTCGCGCAGGATGTCGTCGCGGTCCTCCACGACGTCGTCGGTCTCGACGTCGTCCCACCAGTGGCTCGACGCGCGCCGCAGGATCCGCGCCACGACCGTGAACCAGCGGTCGCCGCCGTCCGGCTCGAGCGCCGCGGGCAGCTCGTCGGCGAAGGTCCGCTCGAGCACCTGGCGCCACACCACGTTGAAGTAGGCGGCAGCCGCGCTGTCGGGGCCCTGGCGGTAGTTCCACGAGCGCAGCAGCCTCTGGCCGTCGGAGTAGTAGCCGCGGGGCAGGTCGACCTCGAGGAGGTACGGCGTCAGCGCCTCGCCGATCGCGCTCCAGTCGTCGAGCTGGATGGCCCCCATCTTGGCGACGCTCAGCTCGTCGTCGGCGTCGAGCAGCTCGTTGATCCGGGTGGAGCGGTAGCCCTGGTCCCAGTCGTCGGTGAGGTGCGGCGGGTAGCGGCGCGGGTCGATGACGGCCTGGTTGGCGGTGGCGATGATCCCGGACTCGGGGTCGAGCACGTTGGGCAGGGCGTCGTACGGGACGAAGCGGCCGGTCCACGCGGTGTCCGGCTCCCAGCCGGCGGCGGGCGTGCGCCCGTCGTTGCCGGCCCTGCGGATCGGCACCAGGCCGGTCGCCTGGTAGCCGATGTGGCCCTCGCGGTCGGCGTACACGACGTTCTGGCCGGGCACGGCGAAGTCGCTGAGCGCGGCACGGAAGGACTCCCAGTCGCTCGCCATGTCGAGCGCCAGCAGCGCATCGGCGGTGGGGTGCGGCTGGAGCGCGGTCCACGCGAGCGAGACCCCGACGTCCCAGCCGTCGCCGGGCGCGGCGGTGTCGGCCCGCGCGACGTCGTCGGCCTGCTCGACGAGCCCGTCGTCGTCGGCGAGGTCGACGGCGTCGAGCTCCTCGTCGAGGTCGACCAGGTCGGTCAGCAGGGGCCCGTGGTCGGTGGACCGCACGGTGATGTCCACCGGGTCGCCGTCACGGACCTCGATCGTCTCGTCGCGGGTGGTCAGCGGGAGCTCCTTGCGACCGGACTGCCACGTGTCGCCGGAGACGCGCTCGACGTACAGGTCCGTGACGTCGGGGCCGAGGTTCGTGAAGCCCCACGCGATGTCGGCGTTGTGGCCGATCACGACGCCGGGGACGCCGGAGAAGCTGAAGCCGGCGACGTCCATCGGGCACTCGGTGGACACCGTGCGGCAGTGCAGCCCGACCTGGGTCCACACACCGGGCAGCGAGATGCCGAGGTGGGGGTCGTTGGCGAGGATCGGCGCACCGGTCGCGGTGTGCTCGCCGTCGACGACCCAGCTGTTGCTGCCGATCCCGTCGCCGCTGCCGAGCAGCGCCGGCACCCCGGAGAGGACGGAGCGCACGCCGGCGAGCGCGGCGACGGTACGCCGCCCGCCCGGCGCGGGACGCCGCAGCAGGTCGGACCCGGAGGGCTCGACGTCCTGGTCGAACACGTCGCCGAGCAGGCCGCCCTGCTCGACGATCGGCGCGTGCTTCTCGAAGGGGTACGACGGGTAGAGCTCCGCGCTCGCCTCCGTCCCGACCGCGGCGGCGGTCAGCGCGCGACCGATCTCCTCCTCGAGGTTGCCGCGCAGGTCCCACGCCATCGCCTTGAGCCAGGCGATCGAGTCGACGGCGCTCCACTTCTCGGGGGTGTAGTCGAGGCCGGTGATGCCGAGCAGGGTGTACTCGAGCGCCATCTCGGACGTCGAACGGCCCGCCAGCCACGCGTTCACGCCCTCCGCGTACGCGTCGAGCGCGCTGCGGGTGGCCGGGCGGAGCATGGTCAGCTCCTGCTCCGCGACCTGCCGCCAGCCGAGCGTGCGCACCACCAGGTCGCTCTCCAGGCCGTCCTCGCCGAACAGCTCCGACAGCCGCCCGGCGGTCGCGTGGCGTCGTACGTCCATCTCGAAGAAGCGGTCCTGCGCGTGGACGAAGCCCTGGGCCATCATCAGGTCGTGCATCGAGTCCGCGTAGACCTGCGGGATGCCGGCGTCGTCGCGCACCACCTCGACCTCGCCCTCGAGGCCGGACAGCTCGATCTCGCCGCTGGTCTGCGGCCACGGGCGGCGGACCACGACGACCGCGGTGACGAGCCCGGCGACCAGCGCCAGCGCCAGGAGGACGGCGATGCCGGCCATCCAGCGCAGGGGGCCCGACCAGGCGCGAAAGCCCCGGCGGGTCAGGTCCGTCGTGGCCTCGCGGGACTGGAGCGGGGACGCGGCGGGCGCGTCGTCGGTGCTGCTGGTTCCGTCCACCATGGTGGGCGCCATTGTGCCGGGTGGTCCCTGCGTCGCGGCGAATGCCCACCCTCCTGTGGGCGTGACGTATCATTGGCACTCGACAGTCGAGAGTGCCAACACGCATCACCACGGAGTCCACCGATGCCCACCTACCAGTACCGCTGCTCCGAGTGCGGCCACGCGTTCGAGCAGGTCCAGAGCTTCAGCGACGACGCCCTGACCGTCTGCCCCGAGTGCAACGGCGTGCTGCGCAAGGTGTTCAACTCCGTCGGCGTGGTCTTCAAGGGCTCCGGCTTCTACAAGACCGACAGCCGCTCCTCGAGCACGTCGACGACGCCGGCCGCGTCGACCTCGTCCGACAGCTCGTCCAGCTCGTCGTCCTCCGACTCCTCGAGCAGCTCGTCCAGCAGCTCCTCGTCGAGCAGCTCGTCGAGCAGCTCCTCGTCGAGCTCGACCGGCGCGGCGGCCTCCCCCGCCTGAGGCCTGCGGCTCGGGGCCTGTGGATGACCGCTGCACGCGGTCGCGCCACGACCTAGCGTCGCGGGCATGGCTCCGTCCACCCCGCCCCGCCCGCCCCGCCCGCTGCGGCACCGCGTCGCCGACACCCTGACCCGGGTACGACGCCGCGTGCTCCGCCGGCGCCGGCCGCTCGCGGTCCTGCTGGCCGCCGGGGCGGTCGCCGCCGCGCTGCACACCCTCGCGCCGCCACCACCGGCGAGCACCGGCCTGCGGGTCGCCGCCCGCGACCTGCCCGCCGGCCACGTCCTCACCGACGACGACCTCGTGGACGCGGAGGTGCCGCCCGGCGTCGTACCGGAGGGGGCGGAGGGGCACCCCGAGGGACGGGTGCTGGCGGCCCCGCTCCGGGCAGGGGAGCCGGTCACCGACGTCCGCCTGGTCGGTGAGGGGCTCGCCTCGGCGCAGCCCCCGGGCACGGTCGCGCTGCCCGTGCGACTGTCCGACGCGGGGCAGGCCGCGCTGCTCACGGTGGGCGACCGGATCACGCTGGTGGCGACCGATCCGCAGGCCGGGACCGCCGAGCCCCTGGCCGACGACGCGCTGGTGCTGGCGATTCCCGACGCGCGCCACGCCGGGGACGGTGCCCTGCCGGGGCGCCTGGTGGTGGTGGGCTTGGCCCAGGAGGACGTGTATCAGGTCACGTCCGCGTCCGTTGCTGCCTACGTGACTTATACATGGCGTCGCAGTTAGGTTGCTTCGCAGTCGTAGCACGCTCACTACGCGGAAGTCTCGGAAAGAGGAGAGATCACATGGACGGGTTCAAGAAGTTCCTGCTCAGGGGCAACCTGGTCGACGTGGCCGTTGCCTTCATCATGGCCACATCGTTCGCGGTCGTCGTCAAGACCTTCACCGACGTTCTCCTCGGCTTCGTGTCGCGGATCTTCGGCGGCAGCCCCAACTTCGACAGCGTCGTCATCTGGAAGGACAGCGACGGAGTCGGCATCCCGATCGGCACCTTCATCACCGCGGTGATCTCCTTCGTGATCCTCGCCGCGATCGTGTACTTCCTCGTCGTGACGCCGTACACGAAGGCGAAGGAGCGCTTCTTCCCGGACCAGCCCGAGGCCGAGGCCCCGGACATCGTCCTGCTCACCCAGATCCGCGACTCGCTCCAGAACCGCTGATCCCCGGCCGGCAACGCCGGCCCGCAGCACTCCCGGTGCCGCTCCATCACTGACCGTGGTGGGGCGGCACCGCTCGTTTTCGACCGAGATCCTCCGCCTCGCGGTGCGCACGCCGGCAACGTCGGCGGGACGTCATACGAACCGAGCGCCCAGACGACCGCTTCGCATGACGCAACCCTCGCCGCCACGGACCAGGCCCGGGACGTCATACGAACCGAGCGCTCGGACGACCGCTTCGCATGACGCAACCCTCGCCGCCCGACGTCCGACCGGGCCGACACCGGACACCCGCTCACTGGCCGTGGTGGGGCGGCACCTGCTCCTTCAGCCACTTCTCCGAGGCGGACTCACGGGCCGCCTCAGGTCGGGCGTCGTCCTTCTCGTCGGAGGTCACCGAGGGCTCGACGTCGCCGAAGATCGCGGCGAGGCGGCGCTTGCGCTTCCACTCCGGCTCGTCCGGATCGCGGGTGTCGGCCATGGCAGTCGGGTCCCTCAGCAGAGGCCGGCGGCGGCGCGGCCCTCGTCGGAGAGGCCGTCCGAGCCGTTCGTCGTACCGTCGGTCGCGGTGTCGGTGGCGCCACCCGTCGCACCGCCGGAGGCGCTTCCGCTGGCGGAATCGCTGGCCTTGTCGCTCGCCTTGTCGCTCGCCGAGCCCGAACCGCCGGCCGACGGCGTGCCGTCGGGCTTGTCGCCGGCGCTGAGCGCGTCCTTGAGGAACTCCGAGGTCAGCGGCTTGTCCTTGCGGACCAGGCGCCAGAGCTTGTCGACCTCGGGGGTCCACTCGATGCCGGCGCTGACCTTGTCGGAGTACACCCACGGCGTCGTGACGAACTTGATGTTGTCGGCGCCGATGCCCTTCGCGGTGAGTGCGATGTCGGCCATCTCGGCGATGCCGTCGAAGTCGGTCTGCAGCGAGGAGGTCGCGGCGTTCATGAACCGGATCAGGCGGTCCGGGCGGGCCAGCATGCCGGCGGTGAGCGCCTTGTTGATCATCGAGCCGATGAAGGCCTGCTGGCGGCGGGTGCGGTTGGGGTCGGTGCCGTCGCCGATGCGGTAGCGGGCGCGGACGTAGGTCAGCGCCTCCTTGCCCTTGATCTCGCGGGTGCCGGCCTCGAGGTGCACGTCGTGGTTGGGGTCGTCGATGTCCTCGGGGATGCAGACCTCGACGCCGTCGAGGGCATTGACCATGTCCTTGAACTGGTTGAAGTCGACGACGACGTAGTTGTCGATGCGCACGCGCGAGAGCTGCTCGAACTGCTGGATCGTGCAGGCCGGGCCACCCGAGGCGTAGGCCTCGTTCCACTTCACGTAGCCGCCGCTGCCGGCGATCTCCTTGCCGTCGTGGTCGTAGCAGGTCGGCCGGATCACGGCGCTGTCGCGCGGGATCGAGATGCCGTAGGCGAACGTCCGGTCGGCCGAGAGGTGGAACAGGATGGTGGTGTCGGAGAGACCGCCGCCGGCCTCGCCGTCGATGCCGTTGCCCTCGCCGGAGCGCGTGTCCGAGCCCATGACCAGGACGTTGAGCGGCTCCTGCGGACCCGCCACCGCCTCCTTGTCGGGCCGGTTCTTCAGCTGCGCGTCGACCTCTTCGTGCTGGATGTTGCCGTTGAGGTTGTTGTAGAGCGCCACGACGCCGACGCCGGTGAGCAGGCCCAGCCCCAGCAGGCTCGAGATGATGACCTTGAAGACCACCTTGCCGGGCTGCGGCCGCTTGCGCCGGCCCGCGACACGCGTGCCGCGGGTGCGTCGTACCGGACGGGAGGTCGACACGCGGCGAGCCCGGCTACCGGGCTCACGGGGACCTCCCGGCGTGGGCCGGGGAGGAGCTACCTGCGTCATCAATCACCTGGTCGTGCGGCCGCCTCGGGGCGGAACGTGGTCAGTGGAACTCAACGCGCTGCCGAGTCAGCTGCCGTACGACGCTCACGCGCCGCACCCACCGTACGGTCCCGGCCAAGCCGGGTCCGTGGTATGGACACCATTCTCGCCGCTCACCCCGCCGCGCGGCGAATCGTCCGGCCCGCCCCGACTCGGCCCGACGCGCCCGGTCCTGACAAGATGGTTCGCCGAGCCCCCGTAGCTCAGTGGATAGAGCAGCCGCCTCCTAAGCGAAAGGTCGTAGGTTCGACTCCTACCGGGGGCACCCTTCGCGTCCGACGACTCAGTGGGCGCTGACCCGCTCCCCGGCCGGCGCCGCGTCCCGGTTGCGGAGCGCACGCCAGGTGCGCCGCGCGAGCCCCAGCCAGCACACGACCGCGAGGCTCGAGAGCCCCGCCGGGATCCAGTGGCCGAGCATCACCGACGCCGCGACGGCGGAGACGAACGCGACCAGGTTGGCCACGACGTCGTACACGGGCGCGATGAAGCGGGCGTTGATGACGTGCGCGACCGCGATGACCACACCGCACGCGAACGTGACCGACAGGAGGAAGCTCACCACGTCGGCAAGTATCCGACGGGGGTGGGCAGAGTCCCCCATCGCCGACGCCAGGGCATGCAACCGAATCCGGCTCCCGCGCGTCTCTACGGGTGTGACGATCATGTGGACAGCCGCGCTGGTGATGTGGGCCCTCGTGCTGACGATGGCCGTGGTGGCCATCGCGCGGCGCTGAGCGCGAGGATTTCGGCAGGCTCAGCCGAGCACGGCCACCGCGGCGCCGTACCCCTCGGGCACGGCCACGTCCCGCACGACCCACGGTCCGATGGTGCGGCCGGGGGCGTCGTCGGTGCCGAGGTAGTCGAGGTGTGGGTCACGGCCCAGCCCGATGCCGATGCCCTTGAGGTAGGCCTCCGTGCGCGACCAGGCGCGGGTGAACCGGACCGTCGCACGACCCCCGTCGAGGGTCCCGTGCGCGGCGGCGCTGATCTCGTCGGTCTCCCGCGGGTGGAGCAGGCCGGCCAGCGCGACCGGGTCGTCGGGATGACGCTCGACGTCGACGCCCACGGGCACGTCGGCGACGGCGATCAGCACCTGACCCGGCGTGTGCGACAGCGAGAACTCCACCGGCGCGCCCTCCGCCCGGGGCCGGCCGTGCGGCTCACCGCAGCCGGGGCAGGCATGGCGGCCCCAGACGACCTTCTCCGGCGGGGTGTCGGTCGTGGCGCCCACGACCAGGCGCGCGGCCGCGTGGGCGAGCACGTAGGCCCGCTGCAGCTCCGCGCGGACGTACGACGACGCCCGCTCCCGCTCCGCCTCGTCGAGCCACCCGGCGCCGAGCTCGAGCTCGTGGTCGCCGAAGCGCGCGGTCTCCATCCGCCACACGCCGAGGCCGACCCCGGCCTCCGCGCGCGGCTCCGGCGCGTCGAGGAGGGAGCCGAGCACTGCGGGCTCCACCGGGATCGCCGATCGATCCGGTTCCGCCTCCGCCACGTCGCGACTCATCGTCTCCGAGGCTAACAAGGAGGTGGTCGGCGTCACTCCGGGGCCCGGTGGAGCGCCCGTCGTACCTCGGCGAGGTCCCAGCCCGGCGTCGGCACGCTGGCCCGCAGCCGCCGGGTGTACTCGTGCTGGGGATCGTCCAGCACGTCCTCGGTGCTGCCGCGCTCGACCACGATGCCACGGTGCATCACCACGACCGTGTCGGTGAGCTGGCGGACCACCGCGAGGTCGTGGCTGATCAGGACATAACTGATGCCGAGCCGGCGGCGGAGGTCGATGAGCAGGTTCAGGACCTGCGCCTGGATCGAGACGTCCAGCGCGGCGACCGACTCGTCGAGGATCAGCACCTCCGGCTCGGCCGCGAGCGCACGGGCGATCGCGACCCGCTGCCGCTGGCCGCCCGAGAGGGCCCGCGGGAGGGCACTGCCCTGGCGCTCGTCGAGGCCGACCATGCCCACGAGCTCGGCGACCCGCGCCGTGCGCTGCGCCGGGGTCCAGTCCGGCCGGTGCAGACGCAGCACCTCGTCGATCGCGCGGTCCACGGGCTGGCGCGGGTCGAGGCTCGAGTACGGGTCCTGGAAGACGATCTGCACCTCGCTCCCCCGGCGACGGCGCTCGGCGCCTCGGCGCGACGGCGTCGACCGGTCGCGCCCGCACGCCGTGACGGAGCCGGCCGTCGGTCGCTCCTGGCCGGTGACCATCTTCGCGATCGTGGTCTTGCCGGACCCCGACTCCCCCACGATCCCGAGCGAGCCGCCGCGGCGCAGGGTGAAGGACACGTCCTCCACCGCCACGACGCCACCGAACTCCTTGCGCAGGCCACGGACCTCGAGCACGGGTACGTCGACGGCCCGCTCCTCCTCCTCGACCTCAGTGACGGACATGCGGGGCTCCTCCCAGGACGCCACGGAGCGCGTCCGCCCGGAGGCACCGGGCCGCTCCGCTGTCGATCTCGACCAGGCCGGGGGCGGACGCCGTGCAGGCGTCCTCGCGGTGCGGGCAACGCGCGGCGAAGGCACAGGCACCGGCGGGTGCCTCGAGCGCGGACAGCGGCCGGCCGGGAATGGCGGCCAGCTCCTCCATCCGGCGGTCCAGCAACGGCCGCGCCGCCGCGAGCGCCGCCGTGTAGGGGTGCAGGGGGTCGTCGTGCAGCAGGCGCGACGCGCGCAGCTCGACGATCTCGCCGGCGTACATGACGGCCGTCCGGTCGCAGCAGGCGGCGGCCAGGTCGAGGTCGTGGGTGATGAACAGGATCGACAGGCCCAGGTCGCGGCGCAGCTCGTCGAGCAGTCCCATGATCTCGGCCTGCGTGGTGACGTCGAGCGCCGTTGTCGGCTCGTCGGCGAGCAGCAGCCGCGGCTCGGTGAGCAGTGCGCTGGCGATCATGACGCGTTGCAGCAGGCCGCCGGACAGCTCGTGCGGGAACTGCCCGAGCCGGCGCTCGCCGTCGGGGATGCCCACCCTCGCGAGCATCGCCACGGCGCGCTCGGCGGCCTCACGGCGCCCGACACCGCGATTGGTCCGCAGCACCTCGGTCATGAAGTCGCCGACCCGGCGCACCGGGTTGATGTGCACCCGCGGGTCCTGGAAGACGACCGCCACCTCGGCGCGATAGGTCCGCAAGGCCGTGCCGGACAGGGCGCCGACGTCCTGGCCGTCGAAGCAGACGGTGCCCCGCTGGACAGCACCCTTCGGCAGGATCCGGTCGATCGCCCGGACGGTCATGGACTTACCGGACCCCGACTCGCCGACCAGGCCCACCGCCTCGCCCGCCCCGACCGTGAACGACACGTCGCGCAGGACCGTGCGGTGCTCGCCCCGGACCGGCAGGTCGAGGCCGAGGTGGTCGACCTGCAGCAGTGGCGCGCTCATCGGCCGCCCTTCCTCTCCGCGCGCTCGAGGAGGCGCTCCCCGAGGACGTTCATGGCGACGACCACCGCGACGATGCACGCTCCGGCACACAACGCGGGCAACGGGTAGCCCAGCAGGATGCCCGACTGGTTCTCGGAGATCATCACGCCCCAGTCCGGGTCCGGCGGCTGCACCCCGATGCCGAGGTAGGAGATGACGGCGAGGTCGAGGACGGCGTAGCCGAAGAGGATCGACGCCTGGGCGACCATGAACGGGAACACGTTGGGCAGCAGGTGCCGCACGCAGATCGCGGTCGCGCCGAGGCCCTGCACCTCCAGCGCGGTGATGTAGGGCTGGCTGCGCTCCTTGAGCATCGCGCTGCGCAGGATCCGCGCGACGAAGGGCGTGTACGCCACCGCCATCGCGAGCACCGCCGCCCACAGGCCGGCCCCGAAGACGGCGGCGGTCAGCGCGGCCAGGAGCACGCCGGGGAAGGCGAAGAGGATGTCGAGGCCGGCCCCGACCGTGGTGTCGACCATGCCGCCGCGCCAGGCGGAGACCAGGCCGAGCAGGGAGCCGATCACCATGCAGAGCACGACGATCAGCAGCGGCCCGAGCATCGAGGAGCGCGCGCCGGCGAGGAGCCGCGACAGGACGTCCCGGCCCTGCACGTCCAGGCCCAGCAGGTGGCCGCCTCCCGGCGCGATCCAGGCCTGGGCGAGGTCGGCCGCGTTGGGGTCGTCCGGCGTGACCCAGGGACCGACGACGGCCACCACCGTGGCGAGCACGACGACGCCCGCCGCGATGCGTCCGGTCGGCCCGAGGCCGCGCCGGCCCCGGCGCCGGGGCGCGGTGACCGCGCCCGCGTTGGCGGCCGGTGCCGCTGCTGCCACGCTCATGCGGCACGCGCCCCGAGCTGGACCCGCGGGTCGAGGACGGCGTACAGCGCGTCGACGACGACGTTGACGAGCACGAACGCCACGACGAGGACGAGCGAGATGCCCTGCACCACGGCGATGTCCTTCGACTGCGCCGACTTCACGAGGTACTGCCCCAGGCCGTTGAGCCCGAAGGACGTCTCCACGACCGACGACAGCGCGATCAGGCTCGCGACCGTGACGCCGGTGACCGTCGTGATCGGAATGGCCGCGTTGCGCAGCACGTGGCGGGTCACGACGAGGTGCTGCGGGATCCCGCGGCTGATCGCGGTCTGCACGTGCTCGCGGGCGACCTCCTCGCGGATGGCCGTCCGGGTCACCCGGGCCACGACGGCGACCGACGAGAGGGCCAGCGCGACGGCCGGCAGGGTGAGGTGCTCGAGCCGGCCGACGAAGCCCTCCCCGGCGCCGATGGTCGGGAACCAGCCGAGCGACACGGCGAACACCGCGGTGAGCACGATGGCCGCCACGAAGGCGGGCACCGCCGCCGCCATCGACGAGACCACCAGCACCGACGAGTCGATCCAGCCCGGGCGGAGGCCGGCGAGCAGGCCGAGGCCGATGCCGATCACCACGATGAGGAGGGCTGCGTACAGGACGAGGGTGAGGGTGATCAGCGCGCGGTCAGCGATCAGCGAGGACACGTCCTCGTGCAGCGGGATGGACACCCCGAGGTCGCCGCGCAGCGCACCGGCGAGCCAGTGGCCGTACTGCGCCAGGAAGGGCTCGTCGAGGTGATAGCGCTGCTCGAGCGCCGCCTGGGCCTCGGGCGACAGCGACTTGCCGCCCGACAGCGCCGCGAGCGGGTTGCCCGGCGCGAGGTAGGTCGCCGTGAAGATCGCGAAGCTGGCGACGAGGAGCGTGACCGCCAGCATCGCCACCCGGCGCAACAGGTATCCGATCCGCATGGTCAGCGCGCTCCGAGGTGCTCGGCCCACGGGGCGGACATGTAGGCGAAGGAGGACACGGCCCCGGTCAGGTCCTTGCCGGTGACCACGACCGCGTTCGGCTGGGCCGTCGGGATCCACGGCAGCAGCTCCATCGTGCGCTGCTGCGCCTCGATGACGAGCTCGGCGCGGGCCTCGGCGTCCTCGGTGCCGCGTGCCTCCTCCATCAGCCGGGTGACCTCCGGGTCGTCGAAGCCGGAGTAGTTCTGCGCCCCGTCGGGCAGCACGACCGTCGCCGACAGTGCCGCCGGGTCGGCGTAGTCGCCGTAGGTGACAGTCGGAAAGGCGTCGACCCCCTCCCGCGCCTTGGGGTCGATGAAGAAGTTGATGAACGCGTCGGCGGACACCGACTCGAACTCCACCTCGAGGCCGATCTTCTCGGCGGCCGTCCTGAAGGCGCCGGCGGTGTAGGCGATGTCCGGGATCGCCGAGGACATGCCGATCGTGATCGTCCGGCCCTTCGCGCCGGCCTCCTCGACGAGCGCCTTCGCCCTGTCGAGGTCCTGTTCCAGCGCCGGGCTGTCGTCGTACGCCGCCTGGTAGGTCTCGCGCGCCGAGGCGAAGGTGCCGGGGTTGGCCAGCCAGCGGGCGTCGGTCGCCGCACCGTGGTAGACGTTCTCGACGATGCCGTCGCGGTCCAGGGCGAGGGACAGGGCCTGGCGCACCTTGACGTCGCCCAGCGTGCCCTTCAGGTTGCTGATGACGAGCGCGGCCGTGGCGTAGCCCGGGCCCTGGGTGACGGTGACCGCGTCGTTGTCCTCGAGCACCGGCAGGGTGGAGATCGCCGGCGGGTAGGTGCCGCCGATCTCGCCCGCGATCAGGGCCGAGGTGAGCGCCGCCTCGTCGACGACGCCCTTGACGGTGATCTTCGCGACCCGCGCGTCGGCCTCTCCCCAGTAGTCGTCGTTGGGGACGGCGACCACGCCGGAGGCGGGCGACCAGGAGTCGAAGCGGTAGGCACCCGAGCACATGACGCCGCCGGACGGGGTGCCGTAGTCGGCGCCCTTCGCCTCGACGTACTTCTTCTGCACGACGATGCCGGGCACCGATGCCAGCTCGCCGTCGAGCCAGTAGTCGGCCTGCTTCAGGGTGAGGGTCACCTGGCGGTCCCCGGTGGCCTCGATGGTGTCGACCCGGCTGAAGGCCTGGCCGTAGAAGCCGCCGAGCTCGGGGTCACGTTGCCGCTCGAGGCTGTAGACGACGTCGTCGGCGGTGACCGGGCTGCCGTCCCAGAAGGTCGCGTCGGCGTTGACGTCCAGCACGACGGTGGTCGGGTCCGTGCGCGACAGCGAGGCGATCCCGTCGGCGATCGTGCCGTCCGGCTGGGTGCGCAGCAGCGACTCGCAGAAGAGCGTGAGGGCCGTGTTGTCGGGGTAGTCGAAGACGTAGAGCGGGTCGATCGTCTGCACGTCGCGGTAGACCGCCCAGGTGATCGCGTCCGCGTCCTTGGTCGCCGCCGCGGTCGTCGGCCTGAGGTCGCCCGCCGTGCGGGAGGTGGACGGGTCGTCCGCCGAGCGCCCGCACCCGACGGCGGCGACCGAGCAGGCCAGGAGCAGTGCGCCGGCGCGCACGAGGTTGTTGCGGGTCACGGGATCTCTCCTTGTACGACGGAATGCTGCGGGTCCCGAGGGGTGACGTAGACCTTGCGGAGGGTGTCGTGGACGACCCACGTCGTGCGGTCGCCGGCGGCGAGGCGGACGACGGAGCCGGCACGGAGCTCGACGACCTCGTCGTCGTCGAAGGTGACGGTGGCGTGGCCGGAGACCACGACGAAGAGCTCGTCGGCCTCGACGTCGCGGGCGGTCCCGGGTGTCATCTCCCAGATCCCGACCTCGGCACCGCCGACCGTCCCCAGCTCGGCGACGGCGGCCGTGGGTGAACCGTCGAGGACCTCCTCGCCCGGCGGGACGTCGTCGTCGCACGCGAGCTCGTGCACCGACCCGAGCAGCCGGCTCACGAGTCGAACCCGAGGCCGAGGCGGTCGAGCAGGCGCAGCCACAGGTTGCGCCGGCCACCGCGGGCATCGGCCCGCGCGAGCGACCAGCGGGTGACCTGGATGCCGATCCACGCGACCGGCTCCGGCGGGAACGGCAGCGGTCGCCGGCGCACCAGCGCGAGTCGCGTCCGCTCGGTGTCCTCGCCCGCCAGCAGGTCGAGCATCACGTCGGCGCCGAAGCGCGTCGCGCCGACCCCGAGGCCGGTGTAGCCCAGCGCGTAGGCCACGCGGCCGCCGTACGCGGTGCCGAAGAAGGCGCAGAAGCGCGTGCAGGTGTCGATCGCCCCGCCCCAGCGGTGCGTGAACCGGATGCCGGCGAGCTGCGGGAAGGTCGTGAAGAAGTGCTGGGCGAGGACCTCGAAGGTCGCCGGCCGCTGGTCGTACGTCGCCCGGACCTTGCGTCCGAAGTGGTAGATCGCGTCGTACCCGCCCCACAGGATGCGGTTGTCCGCGGTCAGCCGGTAGTAGTGGAACTGGTTGCCGCAGTCGGCGAGGCCCTGCCGGTGGGCCCAGCCGACCGACGCGAGCTGTGCGTCGGACAGTGGCTCGGTCATCAGCACGTAGTCGTAGACCGGCACCGTCGCCAGTCGGAGCCGGCGTAGCAGCGGCCGGTGGGCATTGGTGCCGAGCGCGACCTGGTGCGCACGCACCGTCCCGTGCGCGGTCTCGACCGCGACCTGGCCGCCGCTGCGGCGGATCCGCCGGACCGCGGTGCCCTCGACGATACGGACGCCGAGCCTCTCGGCGGTCTCGGCGAGGCCCCACGCCAGCCGGGCGGGGTCGACGGTGGCACAGGTGTCCTTGCTCCACAGCCCGGCGAGATAGGTCGGCGAGGCGACCTCGGCCCGGACGGCCGCCTCGTCGAGGAACACCGTCGTGGTGCCGTCGGCCTCGGCCCGCAGCTCCTCGACCTGGTGCGCCTCCGTGGCCACCGCGAGCTGGCCGGTGCGCCGGAAGTCGCAGTCGATGCCGTAGCGCTGGAGGGTCGCCTCGATCTCGTCGAGGTTGGTCAGGCCGAGCTCCTCGAGCCGGTCGGCCTCGTCCGGCCAGCGACGGCGCCCGTTGGCCTCGCCATGGGTCAGGCTGGCCTCGCAGAAGCCGCCGTTGCGTCCGCTGGCGGCGCCTCCGATTCGGTCCGCCTCGAGCAACACGACGTCGCGGCCCGGGTCGCGCTCCTTGGCCCGCAGGGCCGTCCAGAGCCCGGAGTAGCCGCCACCGACGATCGCGAGGTCGCAGGCGAGGTCGCCGTCCAGCCGGCCACGGGCGGCCGGCCGGTCCACGTCGTCCAGCCAGAAGGGCACCGGCGCGGCGCCGGCCAGGGCCCGTGCCGGGGCGTCGTCGAGCAGGGTGCCCGTCATCGCGCGAACACCCGCTGGCCGCCGACGAAGGTCTGCTCCACGTGCGTGTCCCAGATGTCCGCCGCAGGCCCGTCGAACGGGTCGCGGTCGAGAACGGCCAGGTCGGCCAGGTTGCCCACCGCGATCGTCCCGGTGTCGTCGAGGTGGTTCACGTACGCCGTCCCCGACGTGTACGCCGCCAGCGCGCTCCCGAGGTCGATCCGCTCCTCGGCGTAGAAGACCGGGTTGTCGGTGCCGGGCTCGACCCGGTTGACGGCGACGTGGATCGCGAGCATCGGGTCGGGACTGCTGACCGGCCAGTCGCTGCCGGCGGCGAGGGTCGCGCCGGACCGGAGCAGCGAGCCGAACGGGTACTGCCACGCCGAGCGCTCCGGGCCGAGGAACGGGATCGTGAGCTCGTCCATCTGCGGCTCGTGTGCCGCCCACAGGGCCTGGATGTTGGCGCTCGCACCGAGCCGGCGGAAGCGGGCGACGTCCTCGGGGTGGACGACCTGCAGGTGGGCGAGGTGGTGCCGGCCGTCGCTGGGGCCGTTCTTCTCGCGCGCTGCCTCGATCGCGTCCAGCGCCTCGCGGACGGCGCGGTCGCCGAGGGCGTGGAAGTGGACCTGGAAGTCGTGCGCGTCCAGCGCGACGACGTACTCCTTGAGGGCCTGCGGGTCGACGAACGAGAGCCCCCGGTGGTCCCCGGCGTCGCGACAACCGCACCCCGGGCCGTAGGGACTGATCATCGCCGCCGTGTGGTTCTCGGCGATGCCGTCCTGCATGATCTTGATGCTCGTCGCGCGGAAGCGACCCCGCGTGAGCTGCTCGCGCGCGGCCAGCAGGTCGTCGATCTGCTCGCCCCCGCGGTCGCGGCTCCACCAGAGGGCGCCGACGACGCGGGCGGTCAGCGCGTCCTGCGCCACGGCGTCGGCGTACGCGGTGGCCGCGTCACCCATGACCGGATTGGCACCCACGAGCGCGTCCTGCCAGGCGGTGATGCCGACGGAGTGGAGCACCTCCTGCGCGCGGAGCAGGCCGGCCAGCTTCTCCTCGCGGGTCGTCTCGGGGACGACCGCCGCGACGAGGTGCATCGCTCCCTCCTGCAGCATGCCCGTCGGTACGCCGCCGGCGTCACGCTCGATCCGGCCGTCGACGGGATCGGGGGTGCCGGCGTCGATGCCCGCGAGCTCGAGCGCGCGGCTGTTCGCCCACGCGCCGTGGTGGTCGCGGTTGGCGAGGTAGACCGGCCGGTCCGGCACGATCGCGTCGAGGAACGTTCGGTCGGGGGCACCCCCGGGGAAGCTCTCCATCGACCAGCCACCACCGGTGATCCACGGGCGGTCGGGGTGGGCGGCGGCATACGCGGCGATCCGGCGGCGGTACTCCTCCGGGTCGACGGTCCCGGTCAGGTCGCACTGCCCGAGCTCGATGCCGGCGCCGACGGGGTGGACGTGCGCGTCCTGGAAGCCCGGCACGAGCAGGCGCCCGGCGAGGTCGACCACCTCGGTGCGCGGACCGACCAGCTCGCGGAGCTCGTCGTGCCCGACGGCGACGATCCGCTCGCCCTGCACCGCGACGGAGCTCGCGCGGCTGCGCGCGGCGTTGCCGAGGTGGACCGCGCCACCGGCGAACAGGAGATCGGCGTGCTTGCTCAAGGGTGTCCTCCGCGTCCGGACCCGCGTCGATGTGGGCTGGGTCACTGGCGGGAACGCTAGAACTTTGCCAACAGCGTTGTCAACGGTGTTGGCAACGCTATTGTTCTGTAGCGACAGAGAGGTCACGCATGCCCCCATCCCCCACCGGCCCCCGGCCCCGCAAGCGCGCCGCGCTCGATCGCGAGGCCATCCTCACGGCGGCGACCGAGCTCGCCGCGAGCGGTTCCGCGCTCACGTTCCGTGCGCTGGGCAGCGCCCTGGGCGCCGACCCGACCGCGATCTACCGACGCTTCCGCGACAAGGAGGAGCTGATGGCCGCGCTCCTCGACGGCCTCATCGCCGCGTCGCTCGCCGCGGTCGACCGCGACGCACCCTGGCGCGACCAGCTCCGCGGGGGCGCCCTCCACACCATCGACATCTTCGCCTCCCATCCGCAGATCGGGGTCCAGGCGGCGGCCATATCCACCGGCGGCCCGGGCGAGCTCGCGGTGATCGACTGGATCCTCGAGCAGCTCGGCCGGGCCGGGCTCGACAAGCCCCAGGTCGTGCGCTGCTACGCGGCCTACTCGAGCTACGTGCTGGCAGCGGCCGCGACCCTCTCCCAGCAGCAGCTCGACGAGGCAGCCGGCGTACCGCCGACGAGCTGGGTGGGCGACCTGCGTGCCGTCGACGCCGCGCGCCACCCGGCGCTGGCCGCGGTGCTGCCCGAGCTGCTGGTGCTCACCGGTCGCGAGGTCTTCCTGGCCGGCATCGACGTCCTCCTCGACTCCTTCGAGGCGTTGGCCGGCCAGCCCGCCCGTCACTGACCCGACGGGCTCGACCGGGCGGAGGTCGGTGTCATCCCGGGCCTGCTGGACCGGATGCGCCACAACCCGGAGGACCGACCCCGGCTCGCCGGTGCGTCAGTCGGACTCGGCGGCCTTCGCCCGCGCCCGGGCCGCCTTGGCGATGGCGTCCTCGACGACCGAGTTCATCCGCGAGCCGTTCGGCCAGCCGTCGTAGTGGCAGGCGAGGATGACCAGCTCGCGCAGCGCCTCCTCGTCGAGCTCGCCGTTGGCGAGGGCCGCGGGGACCTGGATGCCGAGCACGTCGTTGGCGCGCTGGCCGACCAGCATGCCGATCAGGAACAGCCGCCGGTCGCGGGTGGAGAGGCCCGGGCGCTGCCAGATGTCACCGAACAGGTGCTCCGCGGTGTAGCGGAAGAAGTCGCCCGTGCCGTCGGTCATGTCGAAGCCGTAGACCTCCTCCATCTTGCGCAGGCCCCGTGCCCGCGCCTCCGGCAGGTCGTCGAACTTGTCGCTCTCCTCGCCCATCAGAGTCCCAGTCCCTTCCCCAGTCGTGGCAGCGCCTCGCGTGCCAGTGGTACGTCGACGCCGAGCTCGTCGGCGAGCGCGATCGCGAAGCCCAGGTCCTTCTCCCCCAGTGCGGCGACGTGGGAGAAGACGCCGTGCCAGAAGTCGTCCTCGGCGATCGGCGCCGTGGTGCCGCGATACATGATCGCGCCCGGTCCGCCGGTGATCGCGTCGGTGTGCCGCACGACCTCGCCGAGCGCGACGAGGTCGAGTCCGCCGGCCTCGGCGAGGCGCTGGGCCTCGGTGACGGCGGTGAACGCGACGAAGTGGATCAGGTTGCGCGCCAGCTTCATCCGGGTGCCGGCACCGATGGGGCCGGCGTGGACGACCTTCGTGCCCATCGCCTCGAGCGCCGGCCGGGCGGCGTCGAACGCGTCGGCCTCACCGCCGACCATGATCGCCAGGCTGCCCTCGGCCGCGCCCATCGGACCGCCGCTGACGGGGGCGTCGAGGACCCGGTGCCCCGCCGCCACCAGCTCGGCCGGGGTCGCCGGCGCCACGGTCGAGTGGACGACCAGCACCGTGCCGTGGGGAACCTCGGCCGCGACGGCCCGCACCTGGTCGTCGTCGCGCACCATCACGCACACGACGTCGGCGTCCATCGCGGCCACCGACGCGACGGCGGTGGCGCCGGCCGCGACCAGCTCGGCGACGGGGTCCGGCGCGACGTCGTACACCTGCAGGGCGAGGCCCTCGGTGGCGGCGAGGCGCAGCGCCATCGGCTTGCCGATGTTGCCGAGGCCGACGAAGCCGACGCGCATCCCCCCACCCATCACGTCGGCCATCAGAGCCGGAAGGTCTGGCCGCCGTCGACGGCGAGCACCTGGCCGGTCACCCACGACGCGTCGTCGGAGAGCAGGAAGAGCAGCGCACCGACCATGTCGTCGACCGAGCCCATCCGCTTGATGGCGAGGCTGTTGCGGACGATGTCCTTGGCGGCGTCGCCGGCCTGGGTGCGGGTCGCCTCGGTGTCCGTCGGGCCCGGGGCGATCGCGTTGACCCGGATCCGCTGTCCGCCGAGCTCGTGCGCGAGCTGCTGGGTGAGGCTGTTGATGCCGGCCTTGGCGAGGCCGTAGAAGCCGGAGTAGAGGTACGCCGCCGTGCTGGACTGGTTGACGATGGCGCCACCGCCCCGCTTGGCGATCTCGGGGTACACCGCGCGGGTCATCACGAGGGCGCCGTCGAGGTTGACGCTCATGAACTTGCGGTAGTAGTCCCAGTCGACCGAGATCAACAGGTTGAACTCCATCGAGCCGTAGATGGCCGCGTTGTTGACCAGGTGGTCGATCCCGCCGAGCTCCGCGACGGTCTGCCGGACCAGGGCCTCGGCGGACTCGGCCGAGGACACGTCGCAGCTGACGAAGATCGCCCGGCCGCCCTCCTCGTTGATCGAGGCGGCGACCTTGGCGCCGGACTCCTCGTTGAGGTCGGCCACGACGACCGCCGCGCCCTCCTTCGCGAGCGCCCGGGCGTAGGCCTCGCCGATGCCCTGCGCCGCGCCGGTGACGACGACGACCTTGTTCTCGAAACGCATGTTCACTCCAGTCACTCTGGTGGGCATGAATCCCCGGTTGACCGGGGATTCATGCACTTGTCGGGGGTTGCAACGGCCGTCAAGCGCCGGAATCCCCGGTCGACCGGGGATTCATGCACCTGCAGGCTCACGCGGGAAACGCCACCGTCTTCATCTCCAGGTACTCCTCGAACCCGGCGACCCCCATCTCCCGGCCGATCCCGGACTGCTTGTAGCCACCGAACGGCGCGTCCGGGCTGAACCACACACCCCCGTTGACCGCGAGGGTCCCGGTCCTGATCCGGGCAGCGACGGCCTTGGCCCGGTCCAGCGACCCCGAGTCGACGGAGCCCGAGAGGCCGTACGCCGAGTCGTTGGCGATCCGGACCGCGTCGTCGTCGCCGTCGTGCGGGATGACGACGAGCACGGGGCCGAAGATCTCCTCCTGCGCGAGGCGCGAGGAGTTGTCGAGGCCGGCGACGACCGTCGGCGCGACCCAGAAGCCGGGCTGGTCGATGATCGCCCCACCCGTGGCGAAACGACCGCCCTCCTCCAGCGCCACCGCGAAGTACGACGCCACCCGGTCCCGCTGCGCCGCGGAGATCACCGGGCCGCAGATCGCGCCCGGGTCGGCCGGGTCCTTGGCCCCGATCGACTCCATCGTCTGCGCCGCGACCTGGACCGCCTCGTCGTACCGGTCCCGCGGGACGATCAGGCGGGTCGTGATCGCACAGCCCTGGCCGGCGTGGATGCAGGCGGCGAACGCCGTACCGCCCGCGACGGCCGCGACGTCGGCGTCGTCGAGCGCGATCGCCGCGGACTTGCCGCCCAGCTCGAGGAAGACCTTCTTCAGGGTCGGCGCGGCGGCGGCCATGATCGCGCGCCCCACCGCGGTCGAGCCGGTGAAGGAGACCATGTCGACGCGCGGGTCCGTCGACAGCACGGACGCGACCTCGTTGGAGCGCGGCGTCACCACGTTGAAGACCCCGGCGGGGATGTCGGTGTGCTCGGCGACCAGGCGGCCGAGCTCGGCCGCCACCCACGGGGTGTCCGGCGCCGGCTTCAGGACGACGGTGCAGCCGGCGGCGAGCGCCGGGCCGACCTTCGCGAGGTTGATCTGCGTCGGGACGTTCCACGGCGTGATGGCGGCGACGACGCCGACCGGCTCGCGGCGCACGGTACGACGCGAGGGGATCCCCATCGGCGAGGCGACCCCCAGGTCCGTCTCGAACTCGTAGGACTCCAGCAGGTCGGTCACCCACCTCAACCCGTCGACGGGTACGTCGAAGCCGGCCGCGCCCATCATGAAGCCCGGCATGCCGACCTCGGCGGTGGTCAGCGCGCGGAAGGCGTCGGCGTTCTCTAGCAGCGCGGCGTGCAGCTGCCGCAGGCAGCGCAGCCGGAGCTCGACGTCGGTCGACCACGACGACTCGTCGAAGGCCCGCCGGGCCGCGGCGATCGCGGCATCCACGTCGGCGGCGCTGCCGTCGGGGGCGACGCCGATCTCGGCGCCGGTGGCCGGGTTGAGGATCGGGTAGGTCTCGCCGGACGACGCGGCGACGAGCTTGCCGTCGATCAGCTGCTGGGCGGGAGGAGGCAGGGCACTCACGCCGTCACCTCCGGCGCCGCGGCCTGCTCGACGTACAGCCCGGCCTCGACCGGCGGCGGCCACACCGTCGAGGGCAGGTCCTCGTGGTGGTAGTGCCCGGGGACGCCGTGGCCGGCGACCGACATGCGCTTGAGCAGCGTGTCGGGCGCCTTGTCGGCCTTGATGATCTCCATGAAGGTGTGCGCCGTCGACGGCATGTCGAACCAGTCGCGCTGCCAGTCGATCTTCACCAGACCGGCGTCGGCGCCCTCGGTGACCCGCTTCAGCCCGAACCACGAGCCGCCGAGCCCGAGGATCTCGAACTCCTTGCCGTCGTCGTCGAGGATGCCGGAGCGCTGCTTCCAGAAGCCGACGACCATCGCCTTCTGCTCGTCGATGACGGTGCAGACGTAGTCGTAGTGCCAGCCGTCGAGGCCGTCCATCTCGATGCCGATCGCCCAGTCGCGGATCTGGTCGCGGCCGACCGCCATGAAGTGCTCGTCGGGCGCGTACATCCAGCCGTAGGTCGCGTCCTCGGCGTACCACTCGGCCATCGGACGCCAGTCGCCCGTCGCCTCGACGTCGCGGTTGATCTGCAGCCAGGTGGCCCAGAACTCCTCGATCTCGGCCCTGCTCAGCTGCGGGGTCGGGTCACTCATCTCAGTCCTCCTCGATGGACAGGGCGAAAGCAGGGCAGTACTTCACGGCGGTGGCGACGTCGGCGCGCAGCGCCTCGTCCGGGTGCTCGTCGAGGAGTACGACGACGTCCGCGTCCTCGTCGAAGCCGAAGACGGTCGGGGCCTCGCCCTGGCAGAGCTGGTGGCCCTGGCAGAGGCCGGTGTCGGCGACGACCCTCATCGGGCCCTCCGGCGGTAGCGGACCCGGGCGGGCTGCGCGAGCTGGATGACCATCTTCGTGAAGTCGTCGCGGTAGGAGTCGAGCGGCTGCACCGGCTCGAAGGAGAAGTCGCGCAGGATCACCGAGAAGATCGCCTTCATCTGCATCATCGCGAAGGCGTTGCCCACGCAGCGGTGCTTGCCGGCGCCGAACGGGATCCAGGTCCAGCGGTTCTGCAGGTCCTCCTGGCGCGGGTCGACGTACCGGGCCGGGTCGAACCGGTCGGCCTTCGGGAAGTCCTCCTCGATCCTGTTCGACACCCGCGGCGAGGCGGCGAGCACGGTGCCGGCGGGGATGGTCCGGCCGAGCAGGTCGAAGTCCTCCTGCACCAGGCGCATCAGGATCACCAGCGGCGGGTGCAGCCGGAGGGTCTCCTTGAGCACCGCCTCCAGCACCGGGATCGAGCGCAGCGCCTGGAAGGAGACCTCGGGGGCGGTGCCGTCGGCGTCGGGGGCGTAGAGCGCGTCGAGCTCGGCGACCACGTCGCCCATCACGTCGGGGTTGCGGAGCAGCTCGATCATCGCCCACGACGCCGTGCCGGACGACGTGTGGTGGCCGGCGAACATCATCGAGATGAAGATGCCGGTGACCATCTCGGCGTCGTACCCGACGGCGATGAGGACGTCGAGCAGGTCCCTGTCCTCCCTGGGGATCTCACCGCCCAGCGACTCGGCCAGCTCGACCCGCGCCGCGATGATCGCCTGCACCTTCGCGACCAGCTCCTCGCGGGCCTCGTCGCGGATCCGGAAGTTCTCGATGTCGGCGTACGGGTCGACGTACGCGATCGCGTCCGTGCCGTGCTCGAGGCGGTGGTAGATCTCCGCGAACGACCCGTCGAGCTGGTCGCGGAAGGGCTTGCCGATCAGGCAGGACGAGGTCGTGTAGATGGTCAGCTCGGCGAAGAAGTCGAGCAGGTCGATCTCGCCCTCGTCGCCCCACCCGGCGACCATCCGGCGGATCTCGGCCTCGATGGTCTGCGCGTGCCCGCGCATCATGTCGCCGCGCAGCGCCTGGTTCTTCAGCATCTGCTGGCGCTCCTCGGGGGAGGCGTCGAAGACCACGCCCTTGCCGAAGATCGGCGTCATGAACGGGTACGCCGCCGCCTGGTCGAGCACGCTCTCCGGCGCCCGGAAGAAGGCCTCGTTGGCCTCGGCCCCGGTGACCAGCACGACCTGCTTGTCGGCGAGGCGGAAGCGACCGATGTCGCCGCACTCCTCGCGGACGCGGTGGAAGAGCGCGATCGGGTCGACGCGCATCTCGGGCAGGTGCCCGGTGCCCTTGATGATCGCCGGGACGCTGGCGTCCTGGTCGTCGAGGACGGTCGAGACCTCGGGGATGTCGTGGAGACTCACTTGCCCTCCAGGGGTGCTTCGGGGTTCACGTCGACGGGACTGATGTGCACGCCGCGCGGCGCGCTGACCACGGTGAGGATCGCGTCGGCGATCGCCGTGGCCTTCAGGAAGTGGGAGTGCCGCGCGTGGCCCCACTTGATCCACTCGGTCAGCACCTTCGCGCCGGCCTCGGCGTCCCAGTCGGAGCCCATCTCCGACCACGTCGGCCCCGGCCGTACGACGGACGCCCGCACCCCGGAGCCCTCGAGCTCCATCTGCAGCGCCTCGACCAGCCCCTCCAGGCCGGACTTCGTGGCGCTGTAGCCGCGCATGAAGGGCCGCGCGCGGAGCGCGGTGTCGGAGGAGACGAACACGAGGTCGCCCCGCTGCCGCTCGACCATCCCGGCACCGAAGGCCCGGACCAGCCGATGGGCGCCGAGGACGTTGACGTCGAACTCGGCGGCGAGGTCGTCGGTGGTCGCGTCGAGCAGGCTGCCCGGGGCGAGCAGGCCGGCGTTGCAGACCACGACCTCGGCCTCGCCCAGCCCGGCCGTCACGGCCGCGGCGAACTTCTCGACCGACTCGGTGGAGGCGACGTCGAGGGCGTGCACGAAGGCCTCGCCGCCGGCCTCGCGGATCTCGGCGGCCAGCTCCTCGAGCCGGTCGACACGGCGGGCGCCGAGCGCGACGGGGAAGCCGGCGGCCGCCAGGGCGCGCGCGGTCTCGGCGCCGATCCCGGAGGAGGCGCCCGCGACGACGGCGGGCCGGCGGTCGGGGTGGACGGGCCTGGGCATCAGCGGCTCCGCTCCGTGAAGGTCACCGGCAGCGACGCGAAGCCGCGCACGCTGGTCGAGTGCACCCGGACCGCGCGGTCGGCGTGCACCTCGAAGTGGGCCACCCGTCGTACCAGCTCCTCGAGGACCACGCGGGCCTCCAGCCGGGCGAGGTTGGCGCCGAGGCAGAAGTGCCGGCCGGTGCCGAAGCTGAGGATCTCGGAGAGCTCGGACCTCTCGCGGTGGATGTCGTAGACCGTCGGGTCGGTGAAGACCCGGTCGTCGCGGTTGGCGCTGCCGAGCAGGACCAGCGCCTTGGAGCCGCCGGGGATCAGCACGCCGCCGACCTCGACGTCCTCGGTGACATAGCGCGCCAGCATCTGGCTCGACGTGTCGTGGCGCAGCGTCTCCTCGATCCACGTCGGCACCAGGGCGACGTCGGCGAGCACCTGCGCCTTCTGCTCCGGGTGCGCGGCGAGGTGGAAGAGCGCGTTGCCGAGCAGCTTGGTGGTGGTCTCGTTGCCGGCGACGACCATGAGGAACAGGAAGGCCATGATCTCGCCGTCGGTGAGCCGGTCGCCGTCCAGCTCGGCCGCGATCAGCGCGGAGGTGAGGTCGTCGCTCGGGGCGGTACGACGCTGCGCGACCATCTGGCCGTAGTACTCGAAGAGCGCGAAGGACGCCTCCATGCCCGCCTGCGGGACGTCGCGGACGCCGTCCTCGCGGTGCACGACGAGGTCGGCCAGGCGTCGTACCTCGTCACGGTCGGCGACCGGGACGCCCATCATCTCAGAGATGACGTCCATCGGCAGCAGGCCCGCGAAGTCGCGGATCCAGTCGGCCTCGCCCCGCTCCGCGTCGGCCGCGAAGGTGCGCTCGAGATAGCGCTCGGTCAGCGCCTGCACCTCCGGCGTCAGCTCGCGCACGCGGCGCGGCGTGAAGGCGGCGGACACGAGCTTGCGGATGCGCGACTGCTCCGCGCCGTCGAGCCCGAGGAAGCTCATCACCCGGTGCGCCTCGGGGTTCCAGGCCGACGCGTCGAGCGAGACGCCCATCCGGTTGGAGAAGACGGTGTCGTTGCGCAGCACGTCGAAGACGTCCTGGTGGCGCGAGATGACCCAGATGTCGTCGGCCTCCGCGTGGAAGACGGGCGCCTCGTCGCGCAGCCGCTGGTACGTCGGGTAGGGGTCGTCCTGGAAGGCGTAGTCGTAGGGGTCGAAGACGAGCGGCGCCCCGGTCGTCGAGCCTGTCGAGACCGTCATCAGTTGCCTCGCATGATCACGTCGACGGCGGCGACGAGCCGCTCGGCGATCTGGTCGTAGGTCATCAGGCCCATCCCCGCCTGGAGCAGCGCGCCCGAGAAGGTCAGCACCAGCACCTCCAGCACGCCGGCGTCGGCCTGGTCCCCCATCGCCGCCTCGAACCTGCTGAGGAACTCCCCGCCGATCCGCAGCCGCAGCCGCTCCACGTCGGGGTCCGTGCCGAGCAGCGCGGGGGTGACCGCGGCCGCGAGCGCGGGCTCCTCGACGATCCGTGCCGTGAGCGCCCGCATGGTGGCCTGGAGCCGCGCGGTCGCCGTACCTCCGGCGGGCGGCTGGGCCGGGGCCCCGCTGAGGTGGCGCCAGAAGAGCTCGGCGAAGAGGTGGTTCTTGGAGGCGAGATAGGTGTACGCCGTCGCCGGGGAGACCCCCGCCCGCTGGGCGACGGTGCGGACGGTGAGCGCCTCGTGGCCCACCGCGCGCAGCTCCTCGAGGCCGGCGGCGAGGAGCTTCTCGACCGTCTCGGCCTGGCGCGGGTTGAGCCCCTGGCGCGGCGCTTCGAACACCTGACTGGACATGTGTCCAACATAGGAGACGATCCGGGCAGGCGCAAGACATTTCCTAGAACTCGTTCTAGTTTGGTGGACATGCGCAACGGGATCGTCCTCTTCACCTCCGACCGCGGCATCACGCCGGCCCGCCTCGCCGTGGCCGCCGAGGAGCGCGGGTTCGACACCATCTACGTGCCCGAGCACACCCACATCCCGGTGCGCCGCGACGCGCTGCACCCGACGGGCGGCGAGGAGCTGCCCGACGACCGCTACCTGCGCACGCTCGACCCGTGGGTCTCGCTGGCGACCTGCGCCGCGGTCACCACGACGATCGGGCTCTCCACGGCGGTGGCCCTGCCGGTCGAGTCCGACCCGATCACCCTCGCCAAGACGCTCGCCACCCTCGACCACCTCTCCGGCGGCCGGGTCACCATCGGCGCCGGCTTCGGCTGGAACACCGACGAGCTGACCGACCACCACGTCCCCGCGGAGAAGCGGCGCACCGTCCTCAAGGAGTACCTCGAGGCGATGCGGGCGCTGTGGACCCAGGAGGAGGCGTCGTACGACGGCCAGTTCGTCTCGTTCGGACCGAGCTGGGCCTACCCCAAGCCCCCGCAGGGCCGGATCCCCGTCATCATCGGCGCCGGCGCCGGCCCGAAGACCTTCGACTGGATCGCGGCGAACGCCGACGGCTGGATGACCACGCCCACCACCACCGACGTCGCCGCCAACGCCGACAAGCTGCGCAAGGTGTGGGCCGACGCAGGCCGAGAGGGCCAGCCCGACGTGCGGATCCTGGTCGCGAAGCGGCCCACCGAGGAGGACTTCGCCGACTGGATGGGCGCCGGTGCGTCCGAGCTGATCTGGGGCGTCCCCGACTCCGACGAGTCCGCGGTGCTGACCTACCTGGACAAGATGGCGGCCCGCCTGGGGCTGTCGGCCTGACATGGCGAGCCGCTTCGCCGACCTGACCCGCGAGGAGCTCGCGGTCGTCGTACCCGAGCTGCTGCTGATGGGCCAGCTCATCGACCGCTCCGGCATGGCGTGGTGCATCGCGGCCTTCGGGCGCGAGGAGATGCTCCAGGTCGCGATCGAGGAGTGGGCGGCCGCCTCGCCGATCTACACGCGGCGGATGCAGGAGGCGCTCGGCTACGCGCCCACCGAGCCGGGGCGCGGCGACGTGGTGACGATCTTCAAGGGGCTGCAGCTCGACATCGGCGCTCCCCCGCAGTTCATGGACTTCCGCTACACCGTCCACGACCCGTGGCGCGGGGAGTTCCGGCTCGACCACTGCGGCGCGCTGATGGACGTGGAGCCGATGGGCGAGGACTACGTGCGCGGCATGTGCCACGACATCGAGGACCCGACCTTCGACGCGACCGCGATCGCCTCCAACCCGCACGCGCAGGTGCGGCCGATCCACCGCCCGCCGCGCAGCGACGCCGAGCGGGCCGCGGAGGGGCACCCGCACTGTGCGTGGACGGTCGTCATCGACGACGCGTTCCCCGAGCCCGAGCCGGTGCCGGCCCTGGCGGTCAACGCCGCGTCCCGGGCCGCGACCCTCGAGCTGGCGCCGATCGACCCGGCTGACGAGGGGCTGGCCGACTACGCCGGCCCGCTGCTCTCCGACATCGACTTCGCCGCCTTCTCGAAGTCCGCGCTGGTGCGCATCGCCGACGAGGTCTGCCTCCAGATGCACCTGCTGGACCGGGGCTTCGCGCTCGCCGTCGCCGAGCGGACCGAGACCGACGCCGAGCTGGAGAAGCTGCGCCGCAAGCAGCTCGTCGGCGTCGCCGGCATCGGCGCCGAGCGGCTCGCCCGGGCACTGGGGCTGCTGGACCTCGCGGACCCCGTGGCGGCCGCGGTCCGGCTGCTCGCCGTGCACCCGCTCCTCAACCCCGCCGTGTACGTCGACGCGACGCTCGCCGAGGACACCCTCGTCGTGCGCCCGTCCCCCGCCCACGAGGACCAGGCCTGGATCTCGCTGTGCGGCCCCGGGTGGACCGGCGCGCTGCAGGCGGTCGTCCGGGCGGTCGACGCCCACCTGGACGTGGAGGTCTCGCCGCTGCCGGAGGGCGGTGGCTGGCTGGGGCGCGTCGTCCGTCGTACCGAACCGGCGCCGGAGGCCGACGAGGTCGCCGTCACCCGCTTCAGCACCGGCGCGACCTTCGCCTTCCAGCCCCGCCGCTCGCTCCCCATCACCCCCGTCTGACCCTCCGCGCGACTTGCCGCCTTTTCGCGCCGACTTGCCACCTTTTCGCGCCGACTCGCCACTTCGAGTCGTCGAGTTGCCGGTTTCGTCCGGCCCCTCGTCAGGAGTCGGCAACTCGACCGGGCAAACCGGCAACTCGACCGGGCAAACCGGCAACTCGACCGGGCAAACCGGCAACTCGGCGGAGGGGGTGGGTCAGGCGGGGAGGGCCTTCTCGATCGCGGCGACGACCTTGGGTCGCAAGTCGCTGGCGGCGATGACCTCGTCGACGGAGCCGACCTCGACCGCGCGGTGGATGTTGTGGACGCCGTCGAACTCGGCGGCGACCTCGGCGATCTTGTCCGCGCGCAGCTGGGCCCGCAGCTCGGCGAGCTCCACCACGAGCGCCCCGCGCTCGGCGTCCTCGGCCCCGGCGATCCGCTGCTCCAGCTCGGCGACCCGCGGGTCGGCGGCCGCGCGCTTGGCGACCTCGGCCGCGAACACGACGGCCGCGGCGGGCGCGCCGCCGAGCACCGAGGCGTAGGAGCCCTCGATCGCCAGCACCGTCATCGACGGGTTGAGCCGCTTGGAGAACACCACGAACGCGCCGCCGTGGTAGCGCGAGATCACGCAGAACACGATCGGGCCGCGGAAGTTGACGATCGCGCGACCGATCTCGGCGCCGTACTCCAGCTGCAGATTGCGCATCGACTCGGGTGAGCCGTCGAAGCCCGACAGGTTCGCGAGTACGACGACCGGGCGGTTGCCCGAGGCCGCGTTGATCGCGCGGGCCACCTTCTTCGACGAGCGCGGGAAGAGCGTGCCGGCCGTGTAGGTGTCGGGGCCGTCGGTGGGCGGGAAGCCGGCGCGCGGCACCGGGCGGGACTCGATGCCGATGAGGCTGACCGGGTGGCCGCCGATGCGGGTGTCGACGGTGACGGCGGTGTCGGCGTCGGCCATGCCGGCCCATCGCTCGAGCATCTCGTGGTCGGCATCGGCGAGCGCCCGCATGACGGTGCGGATGTCGAAGGGCCGCTTGCGGTCGGGGTTGTGCTCGGCGGAGAAGATCTCGCCGACCGTCGCGAAGTCGCCCTCGTGCGGGTGGGTCGTGACGTCGCGGTCGACGGGGTCCGTGGTCGGCGCGCGGCGCGGGCCGGCCTCGCCGGGGACGACGTAGGTGTGCTCGTAGTGCGCCATGAGCACGCCGAAGGCGCCGGCCAGGTCGGGCACCCAGTACTGCGCCTGCCCGTTCGGGCCCATCACCCGGTCGTAACCGCCGATGCCGTGGTTGTCCTCGGCCGAGACGCCGCCGGAGAAGTCGAGCGACTGCTTGCCGGTCAGCACCATCGCGCTGTCGGGCGTCATCACGAGGATGCCCTTGGTGTGCATCAGCATGGTCGCCTCGGCGTTCCAGTACGGCTGGGCGCCCACGTTGATGCCGGCCACGACGATGTTGATCTCGCCACCGGCCTGGGTGAACTCGATGATCCGGCGCAGCGCGGCGGCCACCCAGTCCATGTTCTCCGTGCCGCTCTCCATC
Organism: Nocardioides sp. SRI_004; assembly: GCF_057586415.1. Taxonomy (NCBI): domain Bacteria; kingdom Bacillati; phylum Actinomycetota; class Actinomycetes; order Propionibacteriales; family Nocardioidaceae; genus Nocardioides; species Nocardioides sp. SRI_004. The sequence goes on along the minus strand of NZ_JBYCZV010000001.1, from coordinate 299,613 downwards.
GAGATCCGGGCGCCGGCGGAGACGGCGAACCACTCGACCGGGACGCCCATCTGCTCGGCGAGGTCGATGGCCGCGATGATCCGCGCGCACTCGGGCTCCGAGACGGCGCCGAGCGACTTCAGCGGGTCACCGCACAGCACGACGCGGGTGATGCCCTCGGGGTGCAGCGCGGTCGGCGTGGTGACGACGGCGGCGATGATGCCGGCCTTGTTGTGGCCCGGCGCGCGGTCCACCGGCACCAGTGCGCCGGTGTCGTCGAGGTCGTGTTCGACCAGGGTGCCGCCACCGGCGAGCACGGCCTGCAGCTCGTAGGGGTAGACCAGCCCGCGACGGCGCGCCCGCAGCACCTTGGCGGCGTACTCGTCCATCGGCGCGAGCGGCTCGGTCGGCGGCGTGATCACGTCGGCGACGACGCCCGCGCCGGGCTTGGCGTGGAAGCGGATCGCGAGCGGGACGGGCGTGCCGTCCGGGCCGGCGACGCGGCCCTCGGCGAGGACCTCCTCGATGCCGGCGCCCTCGCTGAGCGGGGTGATCTTGCCCTGCAGCGCGGTGAGCTGGTCGAGGTCGGCGTCGACGACCGGCCACACGGTGACCCACACGTGGTTGACGTCGAGCTTGGTGCCCTCGCGGCCGCGGGCGGTGCGGACGCGGCGGATCGCCTCCAGGCAGTTCTCGACCGCGCGCTCGGCGTGCGGCAGGGCGATCACGTCGCCGTCCTCGTTGCGTACGACGGCCAGCTGCCGCACCTGCGCGGCGGCGACCAGGCGCCGGTCGTCCGGGTTCGCCTTGGCCACGCACTCGTAGAGGAGCACGTCGTCGGGGGCGGTGAGTCGGGTGACGTCGAACTCGCGCAGACGCCACAGGTTCAGCCGGCGCCCGACCATCGGGTGCATGCCGCGGACCAGGGTGTCCTCGACCAGCTCGGCGCCGTCCTCGGCGCGGAACGTGAAGTAGCCGACCGGCTGCGGCGCCGGCGGGCAGACCGCCACGGAGACGCGGCGGGCGCGGGCGGCGAACTCCTGGCCGGCGAGCATCTTCGCCACCTCGGCCGAGACCTCGTCGGGGTCGGCCGGTACGTCGGGCCAGCGCAGGTAGACCTCGACGACGTCGTCGTGGTCGGCCGTGAGCACCGAGGTGATCGCGGCACCCAGGGCGCTGCCGGGGTCGGCCAGCTCGGCGATGTCGCCGATCGTGGAGACGACCCGGGTGGCGCCCTTCTCGTCGGTGGCGTACTCGGCGTGCACGACGGGGCGGCCGTCGTACTCCTCGGGGCTGCTGACGGTCAGGTCGTGCAGGTCGAACTCGAGGTAGTGGCGGCGGATCAGCACCTCGAGCAGCGGCTCGCGGGCGGGCAGGCCCTCGGCGATCCGGTCGCGCAGGAAGCCGACGAGCTGCTCGGGGATCGCGGTGAGCGCGTCGATCCGCGCGTCGCGGTCGGGGGCGGCCGGGTCGGTCAGGGCCTCCACCTCGGCGGCGACGCCACCGAGGACGTTCCGGCGCTCGTCGTCGACGAGCGGCTGGTCGAACCAGCCGAACCGGACCGAGCGGGCCAGGTCACCGACGGCGGCGAAGCGGAGCTGGGTCGCGCGGACCATCCGCTCCAGCAGGGCGCGGACGGCGGCGGCGTCCTCGGCGGCCGGCGGCGGGTCGCCGAGCCAGCGCTGGAGGACGGCGACGGCCACGTCGACCTCGAACGGCGGCTGCTGCGCGAGGAAGACCCGGAAGACGGCGCGCTCGAGCTCGGGCGTCCGCTCGAGGTCGGTGACGCCGTAGTGCGCGAGGACCTTGAGCAGCTTGTCGCGGAAGTGGTCCGGCAGGGCGCCGCGGTCGGGGTCGAGGCTGCGCAGGTAGGTGTGGAAGTACTCGCGGGAGCTGTGCACGCGCAGCTCGGCCGGCGGCTCGTCGCCGGCCGGGCGGTTGCGGCTGAGCTCGGCGAAGTCGGTGAAGAGCGACAGCAGCGCCATCTCGGCGTGCAGCGTGCCGGCAGCGCTCGCGTCACGACCGGCGAGGTGCGCGGCCAGCAGCTCCTGGCGCCGGCCGGCCTCGACGTCGTACCCGAGGATCTGGCTGGCGATCTCGTCGAGCGGGCAGCCCTCGGCACCCGCGGCGGCACCGACCGGCGTCGGCAGGTCGAGGTCGGCGATCCGGGCGGTGCTGCCGGCCTCGGCGGCGGCGTCACCGGTCGGCTCGAGGCGTACCAGCGGCGCACCCGTCTCGACCTGGCTGCCGACACGGACGAGGAGCTCCTTGACCCGGCCGGTGAACGGCGCGTGGAGCGCGGTCTCCATCTTCATCGACTCGAGCACAAGCACCGGCTGGCCGGCCGTGACCTCGTCGCCGACGGCGAGCGGCGTCGACACGACCAGGGCGGGCGCGGGCGAGCGGACCATGCCGCCCTCGTCGCGGCTGACCCGGTGCATGACGTCGTCGACCTCGACCAGCTGGACGGGGCCGTGCGTGGCGGTGACCAGGCGGAACCGGTGGCCGTCCACGGTGAGCCGGCCGTGCACCTCGTCGATGCGGTCCAGGCCGGCGGTGACCGTGCGCTCGTCGGCGCCCGCGGCCACGGTGACCTGGTAGCGGGCGGGTCCGGTCTGCCGCACGGTCAGGGCGTACGTCGCCCCGCGCAGCTTGAGCTCGATGGTGCGGTCGGGGTCGTGCTGGACCTGCGGCCGCCCGCCCTGGGCGGTCTGCAGCAGACGGGCGATCTCGGCGCGCTCCTCCTCGGCGTACGCCTCGATCGCGGCGGCGACGAGCGCGACGCCGGAGTGGCGGGCGGCCTGCAGGCGGCCCTCGCCGCGCACGCGGTCGATCCAGCCGGTGTCGGCCCAGGCGGGCGTGCCGGTGGTGACCTCGGACTGGTCGAGCAGGTCGAGGATGAAGCTCTTGTTGGTGGCGCCGCCCTCGATGACGACGGTGGTTTCGCCCATCGCGCGGCGCAGGCGGGCCAGCGCCTGGTCGCGGTCGGCACCCCACGCGATGACCTTGGCGATCATCGAGTCGAAGTCGGCCGGGATGGTGTCACCCTCGGCGACGCCGGTGTCGACACGGATGCCCGGACCGGCCGGGAACTCCAGGCGGGTGATCCGGCCGGGCGCGGGCGCGAAGTCGCGGTCGGGGTCCTCGGCGTTGAGGCGCGCCTCGACGGCGTGGCCGCGCTCCGTGGGCCGGTCGCCGGTGAGCGGGACGCCGCGCGCCACCTGGATCTGCAGCGCGACGAGGTCGGTGCCGGTCACCTCCTCGGTGATCGGGTGCTCGACCTGCAGGCGGGTGTTGACCTCGAGGAAGGCGAAGGTGCGCTCGCCCGGGTGGTAGAGGAACTCGACGGTGCCCGCGCCGGCGTACCCGACCGCGTTGGCGAGCCGCTCCGCCGAGCCCTTGAGGTCGGCGGCCTGCGCGTCCGCCAGCAGCGGCGACGCGGACTCCTCGATGACCTTCTGGTTGCGCCGCTGGACCGAGCAGTCGCGCACGCCGATCGCCCAGGCGGTGCCCTGGCCGTCGGCGATGACCTGCACCTCGACGTGGCGGGCGTCGGTGACGAGCTTCTCCAGGAAGACCACGCCGCTGCCGAAGGCACGCTCGGCCTCGTCGCGGGTGCGCTGGTAGGCGTCGGCGAGCTCCTCGCCGGAGGTGACCTTGCGGATGCCGCGGCCGCCACCACCGGCGGTGGCCTTCAGCATCAGCGGGTAGCCGATCTCCTCGGCGCTGGCCAGCGCCTCCTCGAGGGTGTCGACGCCGCCGCGGCTCCACGGAGCGACGGGTACGCCGACCTCCTCGGCGATCAGCTTCGAGCCGATCTTGTCGCCGAGCTTGCGCATCGCGTCGGCGCTGGGGCCGATGAAGGTGACGCCCAGCCGGGCGCACAGCTCGGCGAACGCGGGGTCCTCGGCCACGAAGCCCCAGCCGACCCAGGCGGCGTCCGCCCCGGTCCGGGTGAGCGCCTGCTCGAGGACGGCGAGGTCGAGATAGGGCCGGTCGGCGGCGGCACCGAGCAGGTACGCCTCGTCGGCCTCGCGCACGAAGGCGGACCCGGCGTCGACGTCGGTGTAGAGCGCGACGGTGCGGATCGGCCCGTCCGGCGACGCGTGCCGGGCGTTCAGGTCGCGGACGGCGTGGATCAGCCGCATCGCGGCCTCACCGCGGTTGACGATGGCGATTCGAGAGACCTCAGGCACGTTCCCGACAGTGCCAGTCAGCGGCCTCCCGCCGACACAACAGATCCCACAGGATTGCGGCCGATTCGTTGTCGGCACCATCCAGCCCCCGGTCGGCCGGGGGCGGCCGACGACGCCTCAGACCTGCCCGGTGGCGTCGTACACCCAGGAGATGTCGGCGGCCTGCAAGCTCTCCAGCCAGTCCGGCGGAGCGCTGTTCGCGACGCCTCCGAAGTCCCAGTAGTCCTTCCACAGGCACACCCGGCCCTCGCGCACCCGGTGCACGGTCACGAACGGCAGCTCGACGACCTCGCCGGTCCCGAAGGTCCACGTCTCGGAGTGCTCGTACATGACGACGTCGCCGTCGGCGACGAGCAGCCCCTCGTGGTTCTCGTACGCCGCCAGGTCGCGCAGGCCGACCTGGAGCCGCTTGACGATGTCGACCGGCCCGCGCGCGGCGAGGGCGGGACCGACGGGCATGTCGACGTAGAGGCAGTCGTCGGTGACCCAGTCGGCGATGCCGGACCAGTCGCGGTCCGAGAGCGTGCGCCAGAGGCCGCGGACCGCCTCGGCCGGGGTACGGGTGCTGTCCATGGCCGAACACTAGAACTCGTTCTACTTCTGGAAAAGTGAAAGGTGCGAAGTCGTGGGCGCTCGTACTCGTGTGTCCCTACGATCTCGCCATGAGCTCCTCGGACGCGTTGCCCGACGACGCGTCCCTGGTTGCCGGCGTGCTCGCCGGGGACCGGCAGGCCTTCGCCTCCGTCTACGAGAAGTACGCCGACCGGCTGCACGACTTCGCGTTCTCGATGCTGCGCAACCCGGTCGAGGCCCAGGACTGTGTCGCGGACTCCTTCGTGGTGATGGCCGAGAAGGTCGGCCAGCTGCGCGACCCGTCCCGGCTGCGGCCGTGGCTGTACGCCGTGGTCCGCAACGAGTGCCTGCGCACGCTGCGCGCGCGGGGGCGCGAGGCGCACGACGACGAATGGCTGGAAGCCATGCCTGACCAGGGGCGGGGGCCCGAGGACCAGGTCGCGGACGACGCGGTCCAGGCCGAGCTGCGCGAGCTGGTGTGGGCCGCGGTCGAGGGCCTCAACGACCGCGACCGCGCGCTGATCGACCTGCACCTGCGGCAGGGGCTCGAGGGCGCCGAGCTGGCGGCGGCGATGGACGTCACCCCGGCCAACGCCTACGTCATGCTGAGCCGCGCGCGTGACCAGGTCGAGCGCGCCCTGGGCGCGCTGCTCATCGCGCGCAGGGGCAGCGACGACTGCGAGGAGCTCGCGGCGCTGTTGAAGGACTGGGACGGCACCTTCTCGCCGCTCATTCGCAAGCGGGTCGCGCGGCACATCGACGGCTGCGAGGTCTGCGAGACCCGCCGCAAGCTGATGGTCAGCCCGCTGGCCCTCTTCGCCGGCGTCCCGGCCTTCGCCGCCCCGCCGTCGCTGCGCGACCGGGTCCTCGGCGACGAGCGGCTGGTGGCGTTCTACGTGGACCAGACGACGCCCGGTGGCGCGCCGCCGGCAGGAGGCGCCGGTACGGACGACGGCGGCGCGCGCCGCCGTCGGGCGCTCGCGGCGATCGCCGCCGTCCTGCTCCTGCTCGCAGGGGTCGGCCTGCTCGCCGTGCTCTGGCCGCAGGGCGAGGACGACCTCGTCGCCGTCGACACCGCGACCTCGGCCTCGTCGACCCCGGCGTCCCCCTCCTCCACCCCCGCGGGTACGACGACCGCGCCCACTTCGTCCGCGACGGCGACCTCGTCCGCGGCCGCTCCCAGCAGCACCGCCACCGCCGCCAGCACCGACGCCACCGTCGCCGCGCCCGGCGACCTGCGCGTCTCCACCCGCTCGATCGACCTCGGCACCGGGCGCTCCAGCGACACCGTGCGCCTGTCCAACGTCGGCGGCAGCCCGGTCGACTTCACCGTGCGGCCGCGGGTCGGCTGGCTGTCGGCGTCCACCGGGGGCGGCTCCGTCGCCGCCGGCGACGCCACCGGGCTGCGGATCACCGCGAGCCGCTCGGGGCTCGCCGAGGGGACGCACCGCGGCCAGGTCGCGGTCACCTGGTCGGGTGGGACGGTGCTGGTCACCGTGAGCCTGACCGTCAACCGGGCGCCGGTGATCGGCACCATCACCGCCGGTGCCACCAGCTGCAGCATCCCCGTCTCCGCCGCCGTCAGCGACGGGACCGGTGTGCAGTCGGTCCGGGCCACGTGGTCCGGCTCCGCCGACGGCCAGGCCACGGCGACGCTGTCCGGAGGCCGCTGGCGGGTGACCATCCCGGTCGCGGTCGGCGGCAACGTGAAGGTCACCTTCACCGCGACCGACAAGGCGGGCCTGCGGTCCAGCAGGTCGCGCACCTTCACCTTCGACCCCTGCCCCGGCTGACCCGGAAAGTGCAAGGTCCCGGCGCCGCCGCGCTCCTACCCCCATGGAGCGCACCCGCCGACTGATCACCGACCTCGCCCTCGCCGCCGGCGTGCTGGCCCTCGTGGCCGGCCTGTTGCTGGGGCTCCGCGGTCCGGAGCCCGAGCCGGCGGTCGTCGTACCTCCTCCGGCGCTGGCGCTGCCACCCGCGCCGCCCGTCCCGGCCGCACCAGTGCCGGCGCAACGGGTCGCGGCACCGACCCGCATCGAGGTGCCCGCGATCGGCGTCGACGAGCGGTTGACCGCCCGCGGGCTGAAGGCCGACGGCTCGCTCGACACCCCGGACTTCGGGAAGGCGGCGTGGTACTCCCCCGGCCCCCGTCCCGGTGAGCCGGGCGGCGCCGTCGTCGTCGCGCACGTGCACGGCCCGGACGGGCCCGACGTCTTCTGGGACCTCGCCCGGCTCACGCCCGGGGACACGATCCGGGTGCATCGCCCGGGCGCGGTGGCGACCTTCGTCGTCGACGCCGTCGAGGACGTCCCGAAGGAACGGCTCCCCTACGACCGGATCTGGCCCGCCGGCGACGACGTGCTGCTGCGGCTGATCACCTGCGGCGGCACGCGGACGGCCAGTGGCTACCCGGACAACACGATCGTCTTCGCGCACCTTCTCGGGACATGACCGTCCTGGCATGGGAGGGTCGGGCGCATGTACGGACCGCCGCCGCTCGCCGACCGGATCCGCCAGATCGAGGAGCGGCTCCATGTCATCTCGGCGTTGGCGACCGCACTGGAGGACCCCATCTCCGTGCTGCAGCTGATCGTGGACACCGGTGACGAGGCCGAGGCCATGTCCGCGCTGCAGGAGCGCTACGGCTTCGACGCGATTCAGGCCTCGGCCGTCACCGACATGCAGTTCCGTCGGGCCATCGGCCGGCAACGCGCGGGAGTCATCGACGAGCGCGACCACCTCAGCTCGCAGCTCACCGACCTCCGGCAGGCCGTGGCCCAGCAGCAGGCGGTCGCCGCCCACTACGACGCCCGCGCCGCGACGTACGACGCCAGCGGGATGCACCGCGACCTCGCCGCCCTCGTCGCCGAGCAGGCCACCGACCTTGGGGACGGGCTCGTGGTCGACGTCGCGACGGGGACCGGGCTCGTCCTCCGCGCGATCGCGACGCGCCATCCCGAGGCACGGCTGGTCGGCGTCGACCTCTCCCCCGGCATGCTCGCGGTCGCGCGGACGGCGCTGCCGCAGGCCCAGCTCGTGCAGGCGGACGCCTCCGCCCTGCCGGTCGCCGGGGAGTCAGTCGACCTCATGACCTGCGTGACCGCCCTGCACCTGCTCGCCGAGCCCGAGCTCGCCTTCGACGAGTGGGCGCGGGTCCTGCGCCCCGGCGGGCGGCTGGTCACCGCCACCTTCAGCGCCGACACCGGCGGACCGGCGCGCCCGGACCTGCCGCAGGGATTCGCACGGCGGCACGAGGACTACCGGACGCCGGAGCAGGTGCGCCGGGCGTTCCGCGACCACTGGTTCGAGCTGGAGAGCCACACCGAGCACGAGCTGCAGGGCGACCGGTTGCTCGTCTGCGTGCTGCGCCGGGTTGGCTGATCGCGGGTGCGCGCAGGGGCGGCTCGGCGTACGGGCTGCTGATGTAACACGACCCGCGCGGAGCCCCGGAGAGATCCCGAAAAGAACTCGCCAGAAAATCTGCAAGGTCCCGAGCACCCGCTGCTCCTACTCCCAACGAAGGCCACCACGGCCCACCGAAACCAGGGAGTAGTCATGAACACCAACCGCACCGCCCGCACCGCCCTCCGCCTGCTGGTCGCCACCCCGATCGCCGTGAGTGCGGTCGCGTTCGGCGCCGGCGTCGCCCACGCCGACGGCTTCGACCCCGACGGCCCGATCGTCATCGCGAACCCGGACGGCCCGAAGGGTCCCGGCGACATCGCCAACCCGGAGCCGGAGCCGCAGCCCGACCCGCCGGCCCCGGAGCCGCAGGGCCCCGGCGACTTCGAGCAGCCCCAGCCGGGCGACGACCCGAACCCGAACGGTCCCGACGACAAGGACGGCCCGAACGGCGGCGAGGACCCCGAGCCGAACCCCCACGGCCCCGGCGACATCGCCAACCCCGAGGACGGCGGCCCCGACGGCCCCGGCGACATCGCCAACCCGGAGCCGGGCGACGAGCCCGAGGACGAGCCCGCCGACAAGGGCGGCAAGGGCGGCGACGACAAGGGCGACAAGGGCGACAAGGACCTCGACGTCTACAACAGCGGCGGCCTGATCGCCGACGAGGTCCCGGTCCCGACCCGGATCGACGCCGGCGCCGCCTCGACGACCGAGGACGGTCAGGGCCTGGAGCTCATGTGGGTGCTGGCCGGCGGCGGTGTCGTCACCGCGGCGGGCGCGGCGTTCGCCCGCCAGCGGCTCGCGCGCCGCTGACCTCCCCCGCACGTGGGTCGTGGAGTGGGGCCACGGCCCATCGCAGGTACGACGGCCGCCCGGTCACCCGGGCGGCCGTCGTCGTCTCCGCGGGGAAAAGAGGAGCTCAGCGGCGCTCGAACGAGATGCCCGCCCGCTGCAGCCGCGCCAGCAGCGCGTCGCCCATCGCGGTCGCGGTGGTCACCTGGCCGGAGACGTTCGGGTTCTCGTCGAGGGCGAGGCAGACGGCCGACTCGGCCAGCATCTTGGCGGTCTCGGTGTAGCCCGGGTCGCCGCCGGAGACCCGGGTGTGGACCTTCCTGCCGGCCGACTCGGCGACGAAGTCGACGGTGAACCACGACTTCTCGCGGCGGCCCTCCGAGGGCCCCTCGCCCTGCGGGACCCGCTTCAGCAGCGCGTTGCGCAGCGGCGGCACCTGCGAGGCGACGGTCAGGCCGCTCACGCCGACGGCGCCGCCGACGGCGTAGCGCAGGGTCTTCGTGCCGGCGTAGTGGGAGTAGGTGAACGCCGGCCCGTACGACGCCAGGGCGGCCCCGCTGCGCGCGACGACGAACGGGTCGATGGTCGGCAGCGGCAGCAGCCAGTACCCGAGGTCGTGGTCGCGGGTCGGCCTGCCCACCGACGCCCGGGAGCGGCGGCCCTCGGGACGCGGCTCCATCCGGCGGCGCGCGCCGGACGCCTCCTTCATCTGGCGGGCCCTCGAGAAGGCCGTCAGCGCCGAGTGGAAGGTGCCGCCGGAGAAGCCGGCCCTCGAGCGGACGACGCCACGCATCGTGACCGGGGCGGTGAGCTCGCCGCCGACCTCCTTGGCCAGCTCCTTGATCGTGAAGTAGGCGCCGAGGTCGTGCGGGATCGAGTCGAAGCCGCAGCAGTGGACCAGCCGCGCGCCGGAGCCCTCCGCCGCGGCGTTGTGCTCGACGTAGGTCCGGTCGACGAACTCGGGCTCCCCGGTCAGGTCGACGTAGTCGGTGCCGGCGACGGCGCACGCGGCGACCAGCGGGCCGCCGTACTCGATGTAGGGCCCGACCGTCGTCGCGACGACCTTCGTGGTCGCCACGACCTCGGCGAGCGCGTCGGTGTCCTCGGCGTCGGCGACCAGGATCGGCAGGTCCTTCAGCGCCGGGTTGGTCGCGGCGAGCCGGTCGCGCACGCCCTCCAGCTTCTGCTCGTTGCGTCCGGCGATCGCCCACCGCAGGTCACCTCCCTGGGAGGCGAGGTAGTCGGCGGTGAGGCCGCCGGTGAAGCCGGTGGCGCCGAAGAGGACGACGTCGTACGGGCGGGAGCTGTCAGCCATGGCGTCACTCTTCCATCCGCCCCCGCCGGTGGTCGAGGAGGTCGCCCAGCGACCGTCTCGGGACCCGATGGAACCCCGGACCGGGCTGCCCCCGTCGTACCTTCAGCAAGCAGCCAGGAGAACCGGAGCGCCCGTGGAACCACACAACGAGTCGGCCTACGCCGACTACGTCGAGCAGAGCTGGCCGTCGCTGGTGCGCGCGGCCGTCTTCCTCGGCGCCCGGCCCGACGAGGCCGAGGACCTGGCGCAGACGACGCTGGTGCGCTGCTACACCGGCTGGGACCGGGTCAGCAGCGCCGACAACCGCGACGCGTACGTCTACCGGATGCTCCTCAACTGCCTGCGCGACACCCGCCGCACGCGGTGGTGGAAGGACCGCCAGTACGACGACCAGGCGGCCCTCGACCGGCCCGCGACCGACCCCGGCGGCTCCGACGCGGCCGAGCGGGTCGCGATCGCGGACGCCGTGCACCGGGCGCTCGGCGGGCTGACCAAGCCGAACCGGGACGTCGTGGTGCTCCGCTACTTCGTCCAGCTCAGCGAGAAGCAGACCGCCGAGGCGCTCGGCGTACCGCCCGGGACGGTCAAGAGCCGGCTCTCCCGGGCGCTGGCCCACCTCGCTGCCAACGACCACCTCCTCGACATCGCTGGAGACGCGAAATGACCGATCTCGAGAACCTCTGGGACGACTACCCGACCGGCAAGGCGCCGGTCACCTCGATCCTCGCCGCCGCGGCCGGCGAGCAGCGCCGCCGCCGGCGGGTGCTGCTCCGCCCGCTGCTGACCGCCGGCGTGGTCACCGGCCTGGCCGGCGCGTTCGTCGCCGGGACGCTCGTCGACGGCGGGTCCGGTCCGGGCAGCCCCGGCGGGATCCAGGCGCTGCCCCAGCGCGTCGCCTTCCAGGCCGACCTCGAGCCGGCGAAGTCCTGCGACGACCTGCTGGCGACGTACCGGAAGCGCGGGAAGGAGCTGGTGTCCGCGTGGGGGTGGGGCGGCGGGCCCTACTACTACGCCGACGGCTACGACGGGCTGCTGGAGGGCGCGAGGCGCACGATGCCCCTCAGCGAGCAGGCCAGCGTTGAGGACTTCACCAAGAGCGCGAACGACCGTGCGCCCCGCACCGACCGCGTCACCAACAGCGACACCGGCACCAACGTGCAGGAGGCCGGCGTCGACGAGCCCGACTCCGTCAAGACCGACGGCAGGCTCCTCGTCACCGTCCGCGACGACGACCTGGTGACCTACGACGTCTCCGGCTCCTCCACCGAGAAGCTCTCCTCGATCCCGCTGACCGGCGTCGAGGACGCCGAGGTGCTGCTGTCCGGTGACACCGTCGTGGCGGTCGGTCGCGACGACGAGTCCGACGACGAGGACCCGGGCACCCGCGTCCTCACCGTCTCCCTCGCCGACCCGTCGGCGCCCGAGGTCACCGACGACGTCACCTACGACGCGGGGCTGATGTCCGCGCGCCAGCACGGCGAGGCGATCCGGGTCGTGCTCGAGTCCGGCCTGCCGCAGCTCGACTTCGTGGAGCCGCGCGGCAAGGTGACCGAGCGGGAGGCGCTGAAGAGGAACCGCGAGCTCGTCGCGAAGACCACCATCGAGGACTGGCTGCCCACCGTCACCGCCGACGGCGACAGCAAGCAGCTCCTCGACTGCACCAACGTCGCGGTCCCCTCCGACGACCTGCTGCTGGACACCACCAGCATCGTCGGCTTCGACGCCGGCAGCCCGGCCAAGCTGGACGCGATCGGCCTCGCCGGGCACACCGGCATCGCCTACGAGTCGGTCGACCACCTCTACCTCGCCACCCAGGCCGGCGGTGGCGGGTGGGGCGACTGCATCCGCTGCCTCGACGGCGTCGGCTCACCAGTCGTGCGCGGCCCGGCCAGCGGGACGTCGTACCTCTTCGAATTCGAGCTCGAGGGCACCGCCGCCACCCACGTCGCCTCCGGCGAGGTCGAGGGTTCGATCGCCGACCGCTGGTCGGTCGACGAGGCCGACGGGGTGCTGCGGGTCGCGGTCGGGCCGACGAGCGAGACCGGCAGCTTCAACTCCGTCATCACCCTGCAGCGCCAGGGCAAGGAGCTGGTCGAGCACGGCCGGCTCGACCGGCTCGGCGTCAACGAGGACATCAAGTCGGTGCGGTGGTTCGACGACCTCGCGGTACTGGTGACCTTCCGCAGGGTCGACCCGATGTACGCGATCGACCTGAGCGACACGGCGAAGCCGCGGCTGCTCGGCAAGCTGAAGGTGCCCGGCTTCTCGACCTACCTCCACCCGCTCGGCTCCTGGCGGATGATCGGCCTCGGCGAGGGTCCCGACGGCAAGGGGGGCTGGGGCGCGCAGATCGGGCTCTTCGACGTCCGCGACGTGAGCAGGGTGAAGCGGCTCGACGTGCACGACTACGGCCGGTCCTTCCGGGCGCTCGCCGGCGCCGACCCGCGCGCGTTCACCTGGCTGCCCGACGAGCGCACGGTGATCACGGTGCTGGATAGGTCCGCCCGCACCCGGGTCGGCTTCGTCTCGGTCGTCCACCTCGTCGACGGGAAGCTGCAGCAGCGCCTCGTCCAGGTGGAGTACGGCGCCGACGTGGACGACGTGCGCGCGGTCCCCCTCCCCGACGGGCGGGTCGTGCTGGTGACCGGCGACAAGGCGCAGTTCTTCGAGCTGTCCTGAGCCGCGACCGGGGCCGGCGGTCGGCGCTGCGGCGTACCGTGGAGGCATGTGCCGCAACATCCGTCCGCTCAACAACTTCGAGCCGCCGGCCACCACCGACGAGGTGACCGCTGCCGCCCTGCAGTTCGTGCGCAAGGTGAGCGGGACGACGAAGCCGAGCCAGGCCAACCAGGCCGCGTTCGACCGTGCGGTCCACGAGATCGCCCACATCACCCAGCACCTCCTCGACGACCTGGTCACCACGGCGCCGCCGAAGAACCGGGAGGTCGAGGCCGAGAAGGCGCGCGAGCGTGCGCGGCTCCGCTACGGGTGATCCCCGGGATCCCCGCGTCGCCGCCGCGTTCGCGGCGGTCCCCCGCGCGCGCTTCCTGCCGCCGGACCAGCAACGGTTCGCCGACGTCGACCGCGCCCTCCCGATCGGGTACGACGTCACCAACTCCCAACCGTCGACGGTCCGCGCCATGCTCGAGCTCCTCGCCGTCCGGCCCGGCGACCGGGTGCTCGACGTGGGCTGCGGCTCCGGCTGGACGACCGCCCTCCTGGCCCACCTGACCGGCCCGGACGGCCACGTCACCGGCGTGGAGATCATCCCGGAGGTGCTGGCCTCCTGCGGTCGCGCCCTCGGGATAGTCCCTGACGAAAAGCACCGGAATCCGTCCGCGTCCGGTGCTTTTCGTCAGGGACTACCGCAGATCGAGCTCCACCAAGCGCTCCCCGGCGAGCTCGGCTGGCCCGACGGCGCGCCGTACGACCGCATCCTCGTGTCCGCCGACGCCGCCCACGTCCCGGTGCCGCTGGTCGAGCAGCTCACCCCCGACGGCACCCTCGTCGGCCCGGTCCGCGGACGGATGCTGCGGATCCACCGGCGGCCCGGCTCGACCCCGCAGGTCGAGGAGCACGGCCGCTACGTCTTCGTGCCGCTCGTATCCTGATCGGGTGACACTCGTCGGCCAGCAGCCCGGGCACCAGGGGGTCGGTCAGCAGGACCCCGCGCTCGAGCGCTGCACCGCCGGACCGCTCGTGGTCCTGACCGGGGCGGGCCTCTCGACCGACTCGGGCATCCCCGACTACCGCGGCCCGGGGGCGCCGGCGCGGATGCCGATGACCTACCAGGAGTTCGTGTCGGGGCCGGCCGCGCAGCAGCGGTACTGGGCGCGCAGCCACCTCGGCTGGTCCCGCATGGGACGGGCCGAGCCCAACGCCGGGCACCGCGCCGTCGCCGCCCTCGGCGCCGCGCTGGTCATCACCCAGAACGTCGACGGCCTCCACGAGGCGGCCGGGACGCCCCGCACGGTCGCCCTGCACGGACGGATCGCCGACGTCATCTGCCTCGCCTGCCGTCGTACGACGCCGCGCGCCGCCCTCCAGCAACGGCTCGAGGACGCCAACCCCGGCTGGGCCGCGGCGCACGCCGACGTGGCAGTCCGCCCCGACGGCGACGTCGACCTCGAGGACACCGCCGGGTTCGTGGTGCCGCCCTGCCTCGACTGCGGCGGAGCGCTCAAGCCGGACGTCGTCTTCTTCGGCGAGAACGTCCCCAAGCCGCGCGTCGAGCGCTGCTACGCCGCCGTCGAGGCCCTCGCCGGCACCGACGGCTGCCTGCTCGTCGCCGGGTCCAGCCTCACCGTGATGAGCGGGCTGCGCTTCGTCCGCCGGGCCGCCCGGCAGGGCACGCCGGTGGTCATCGTCAACCGGGGGACGACCCGCGGGGACGACCTGGCGTCGTACAAGGTCGAGGCGGGGACCAGCGAGTGGTTGACCGCGCTCGCCGCCGTCAGAGCTTCTTGACGAAGATGTGATCGGCCGCCTCGGGGAAGATCTCCGCGGTCTCACCACCGGAGCCCACGAGCACGCCGTCGGCCGTCGACTGGATGGTGATCGTCTTGTCGGGCAGCGCACCGACGCGGCGCATCGCGCTCATCAACGCCTCGTCCTTCTGCATCTCCTCGGAGATGCGACGCACGAGCGCCCGGGAGGAGTCCTTCGAGGCGGCCTTCGAGAGGGGCTCGACGTCGTCCATGAAGTCCTGGACCGGCTTGGCCTCGCCCAGCTCGTCGAGACCCGGGATCGGGTTGCCGTAGGGCGACTCGGTCGGGTGGTCGAGCAGCTCGAGCAGGCGGCGCTCGACGCTCTCGGACATGACGTGCTCCCAGCGGCAGGCCTCCTCGTGGACCTGCTCCCAGTCGAGGCCGATCACGTCGATCAGCAGGCGCTCGGCGAGGCGGTGCTTGCGCATGACGCGCGTCGCCAGCCGGCGGCCGTCCTCGGTGAGCTCGAGGTGGCGGTCACCCTCCACCGTGAGCAGACCGTCGCGCTCCATCCGGGCCACCGTCTGCGACACCGTCGGCCCGCTCTGGTGCAGGCGCTCGGCGATGCGCGCCCGCAGCGGGACGATGCCCTCCTCGATCAGCTCGTAGATCGTGCGGAGGTACATCTCGGTGGTGTCGATCAGGTCGCTCACCTGCCCATTCT
This sequence comes from Nocardioides sp. SRI_004, assembly GCF_057586415.1. Classification (NCBI taxonomy): domain Bacteria; kingdom Bacillati; phylum Actinomycetota; class Actinomycetes; order Propionibacteriales; family Nocardioidaceae; genus Nocardioides; species Nocardioides sp. SRI_004. The sequence goes on along the minus strand of NZ_JBYCZV010000001.1, from coordinate 284,199 downwards.
GTCGCATTCGCCGAGCGCGTCTACCGCGGAGGGGGTCAGCACGCTGCCCGGCGCCGCGTCCCGCCGCGCTGCCGGCCGTGTTCCTATGTTGCTGGCAGGCTTGGGATCGTGACCACGCTGCTCGTCCCCCACCGGTTCAACGGCCCGCCACGCTCGGGCAACAGCGGCTGGGTCGCCGGTGCCCTCGCCGCGCGAATGCCCGGGCAGGCGCTGGGGCGCGCGGTCACCGTCACCCTGCGCCAGCCGCCGCCGCTCGAGACGCCGATGCCGCTGACCGCGACGGCCAACGGCGCCGAGATCAGCCACGACGGGAGCCTCGTCGCGGAGGCGTCGTACGCCGAGCACGCGCCGACCCCGGTCGCGCCCGCGCCGGCCCGCGAGGCCGCGGAGGCGGAGGCGTCGTACCCGGGCCACCGCACGCACCCCTTCCCGGGCTGCTTCGTGTGCGGGCCCGCCCGCCGACCCGGCGACGGACTGCGGATCTTCCCGGGAGCCGTGGGTACGGACCGGGTCGCGGCCACCTGGACGCCGTACGAGAGCACCGTCCCGGTCACCTGGGCGGCCCTCGACTGCACCGGCGGCTGGTCGAGCGACCTCGAGGGCCGTCCGTCGGTGCTCGGCCGGATCACCGTCGAGGTGCACCGGCTGCCCCGCACGTCGGAGCGCTACGTCGTGGTCGGCGAGCAGCGGCGCCTCGACGGGCGCAAGACGTTCACGGCTGCCACGCTGTACGGGCCCGGCGACGAGGTGGTCGCCACGGCCGAGCACGTCTGGATCGCGATCGACCCGGAGGACTTCCGATGACCAGCACCCATCCCTGGTGGTACGACGCCGTCGTCTACCAGGTCTACGTCCGCAGCTTCGCCGACGGGATGCCCGTCCCGGGCGACGGCATCGGCGACCTGCCCGGCATCACCGCCCGGCTCCCCCACCTGCGCGACCTCGGCGTCGACGCCCTGTGGATCACGCCCTTCTACCGCTCCCCCCAGAAGGACCACGGGTACGACGTCGCGGACTACGAGGACGTCGATCCCCTCTTCGGCGACCTCGCCGACTTCGACACCCTGCTCGCGACGGCCCACGAGCTGGGGCTGCGCGTGATCGTCGACCTGGTGCCCAACCACACCTCCGACCAGCACGTGTGGTTCCAGGCGGCCCTCGCCGCCGGGCCGGGCTCGCCGGAGCGCGCCCGCTACCTCTTCCGCGAGGGCAAGGGGGCCGACGGCAGCGAGCCGCCGAACAACTGGAGCTCGATCTTCGGCGGGCCGGCGTGGACGCGTGTGCCCGACGGCCAGTGGTACCTGCATCTCTTCGACAGCTCCCAGCCCGACCTCGACTGGCGCAACCCCGAGGTCGGAGACATGTTCGAGGGCGTGCTGCGCTTCTGGCTGGACCGGGGCGTCGACGGCTTCCGCGTCGACGTCGCGCACGGGCTCTACAAGGAGGCCTCGTTGCGCGACCAGGTCCTGCCGAAGGAGACGAAGAAGGCGAAGGGCAAGAAGAAGAGCCAGCCCGAGTCGATGGTCGAGCGGACCCTGCGCGACGAGCCCATGTGGGAGCAGCCCGAGGTCCACGACGTCTACCGCCGCTGGCGCAAGGTGCTCGAGGAGTACCCCGGCGACCGGATGGCCGTCGCCGAGGCGTGGACCCAGACCGCTGAGTCGATGGCCGAGTTCATCCGCCCCGACGAGCTGCACCAGGCGTTCAACTTCGGCTGGCTCGGCACCCCGTGGTCGGCCGCGGACTTCGCCGAGGTGATCACGTCCTCGATCGCGGCGGTGGCGACCGCCGAGGCCGCACCGACCTGGGTGCTGTCCAACCACGACGTCGTCCGCCACCCCACCCGGTACGGCGGCGGGCCGGCCGGCATCGCCCGCGGCCGCGCCGCGACCCTCGCCATGCTGGCGCTCCCCGGGTCGGCGTACCTCTACCAGGGCGAGGAGCTCGGCTTGGAGCAGGTGGACGTGCCGCCCGAGGCCCGGCAGGACCCGTCGTGGTTCCGGACCGGCCAGCCGGGGCGCGACGGCTGCCGGGTGCCGCTGCCGTGGTCGGGCTCGGCGCCGCCGTACGGCTTCGGGGGCGCCGACGGCACCCAGCCGTGGATCCCGCAGCGCGACGACTGGGCCGGGCTGACGGTCGAGGCGCAGCAGGCCGACCCGGACTCGACGCTGGCGTTCTACCGCCGCGCGCTCGCCGTGCGCCGTGCGGTGTTCAAGGGCGTGCCCGACGCGACCACCGCCGTGGCGGAGGACGACGTGCTGGTGATCCGCCGCGGCGACGTCACCGTCGCCGTCAACACCGGCGACCGCCCCGCGGGGCTGCCCGACGGCGAGGTCCTGATCAGCAGCGGCCCGCTGCCCGGCGGTGTCCTCCCACCCGACACCGCGGCCTGGCTCCGCTGAGCGCCGCAGGGGTAGTCCCTGACGAAAAGCACCGGATCCGTGCGGGATCCGGTGCTTTTCGTCAGGGACTACCGCAGGTCAGCGGTCGCCGGGCTCGTTGAGCGCGTCGTTGTAGCGGCGCAGGGAGGCCGTGAACGCCGCCACCTCCTCGGCGGACCAGTCGCCGAGCCGGTCGGCGAGGTACTGACGCCGGTCGTCGGCGACCTGCTCGAGCCGGCGCACGGCGTCCTCGCTCGCGGTCAGCAGGGTGGCCCGGCCGTCGGCGGGATCGGGCGACCGGTCGAGCAGGCCGAGGTCGATCAGGTGCTGGACCTGCCGGCTGATCGCGCCCTTGTCGATGTCGAAGACCTGGCCGATGGCCGAGGCCCGCAGCGGCCCGTTGTCGCGGACGTAGCTCAGCATGAGGTACGACGCCGGCAGCAGCTCCGGGTGCACGGCCCGGGCCCGCTCGCCGATGACCCTGCGGATCCGGCGGATCAGCACGCCGACCTCGCCCTCGAGCTCACGCAGCGTGTCGGTCCGGGAGGCCGCGACCTTCATCGCCGCTCACCCACCCGCGCGCCCTCGCCCTCCACGTCGAAGGCCGGGTAGTCGACGGCCTCGCCGGTGGCGACCACGCCGGCCTCGATCTCCGACTCGGCGACCGAGGGGCTGCCGGTGGTGGTCCGCAGCGGGACCTCCTTGATGAAGAGGATGCAGACGAAGGCGACGATCGCGAACGGCACCGCGACCATGAACAGGTGGCCGACCGCCTCGCCGAAGGACGCCTCGTAGAGCGCCCGGATCGGCGCGGGCAGCGCGGCCAGGTCGGGGATGTCGCCGGTGGAGTGCTGCATCTGCGCGAGCTGCTCCGGGCTGACCTGGCCGGAGGCGAGCAGCGCGCCCAGGCCGTCCTTGACGCTGGAGGTGACCTGGTGCGCGAGCACCGCGCCGAGCGCGGCGACACCGGCCGAGCCGCCGATGGAGCGGAACATCGCGACCACCGAGCTGGCGGCGCCGAGGTCCTCGGGGGCGGTGTTGTTCTGCACGGAGAGCACGAGGTTCTGCATGGTCGCGCCGAGGCCGATGCCGGTGAGCGCCATGTAGGCGCCGACCACGAGGAGCGGGGTCTCCGCGTCGATGGTGCCGAGCAGCGCGATGCCGGCGATGACGAAGACCATGCCGCCGACCAGCCACCGCTTCCACAGGCCGGTGCGGGTGATGACCCGGCCGCTGATGATGCTCGAGACGAGCAGGCCGCCGACCATCGCGATCGACATCAGGCCGGCCTCGGTCGGGCTCATCCCACGGGCGAGCTGGAAGTACTGGCTCAGGTAGACCGTCGCACCGAACATCGCGACACCGATCATCACCGAGGCGGCGGTCGCCAGCGCGGTGGTGCGGTCGCGGAAGAGGCGCAGCGGGATGACCGGCTCGGCGGCGACGCGGGCCTCGACCCACAGGGCCGCGGCGATCAGGAGCAGGCTCGCGGCGACGAGTGCGGCCGACGTACCGGAGATCCAGTCGAAGTTGTTGCCGGCCAGGCTGACCCACACGAGGATCAGGCTGATGCCGCCCATGATCAGGGTCGCGCCGAGGTAGTCGATCCTCACCTGACGCTTGACCGTCGGCAGGTGCAGCGTCTTCTGGAGTACGACGAACGCGATCGCCGCGACCGGGAGACCGATCATGAAGCAGCCGCGCCAGCCGAGGGGGCTGTCGACGACCAGGCCGCCGAGCAGCGGGCCGCTGACGGTCGCGGTGGCGAAGACGGCCCCGATGTAGCCGCTGTAGCGGCCGCGCTCGCGCGGGGAGACCATCGAGGCGATGACGACCTGCACCAGCGCGGTCAGGCCGCCGACGCCGAGGCCCTGGAAGGCGCGCGCGCCGATCAGGACGCCCATGTTGGGCGCGATCGCGGCGACGACGGAGCCGATGGAGAAGATGACCAGCGCAGCCTGGACGAGGAGCTTCTTGCTGAACAGGTCGGCCAGCTTGCCCCAGATCGGGGTGGTCGCGGTCATCGTGAGGAGGGTGGCGACGACGACCCACGTGTAGCCGGTCTGGCTGCCGTGCAGGTCGGTCACGATCGCGGGCAGCGCGTTGCTGACCACGGTGCTCGAGAGCATGGCGACGAACATCGCCAGGAGGAGCCCGGTCAGAGCCTCCATGATCTCGCGGTGGGTCATCTGACCCGGCTCGGCGGTCGCCGATGAAGTAGTTGACATGGATCAACCATATCTCAGATTGGTTGACGACGGCAACTTTCTGTGACCGGTCAGACATGGGCCGGTCGACCGGCCCCCAGCGAGCACCCGGAAATGCAGCGACCCGCAGGTGCGGCTCGGACGAGCCCCGTCCGGTGGATGATCCGGACTCACCTGCGGGTCGGGTGGCTGCTGTTGGATTCGCGTCGCAGCCGAAGTAGTACGTACTGCGGGCTGCTAGCGAGCAGCCACCTCACGCATCCGATGAGAAATCATTCTTCGGACCACCTCCTTTCCCGTGTGCGACAACCGTAGGTCGGGCTCCGGCGCCGCACAATGGATTAACGGCAGGGACCGGTGGAGTCGCGCACCTTGAGCTGTGTCGGTACGACGACCGTCGCCGCCGACCCCGGTCGCAGCAGCAGGTCGATGGCACAGGCGCCGGCGTCCTCCGTGCGCTCGGCGAGGGTGGTCAGCGCGGGCTGGCAGAAGTCGGCGCCGAACATGTCGTCGAAGCCGACGACGCTGACGTCGTCGGGCACCCGGACGCCCCGGCCGGCCAGCCGGCGGAGCACGCCGATGGCCAGCATGTCGTTGTGGCAGACGATCGCGGTCGCCCTGGCCGCGAGCGCCGCGTCGGCGGCAGCGGGGCCGCCCTGGAGCGTCGGCTGGTAGGGGCCGAGCCGGCGCGCCGCCACGCCCGACGACTCCGCCGCGGCGAGCAGCCCCGCCCAGCGCCGCGCCCCCGACCACGACTCGTGCGGCCCGGCGAGGAAGACCAGCGACTCGTGGCCGAGCGAGACCAGGTGGTCGACGATCTGGCGGGTGCCGGCGTCGTAGTCGGCGACCACGCTCGGCACGCCGGCGACACCGGGCAGGGTGCGGTTGACCAGCGCCAGCCGGTGTCGTCCAGCGGCTGCGGCGAGGTCCTCGTCGGTGCCACGGGCGGCCGCGATCACCAGCCCGTCGACGGCGGGGCCGAGTCGCTGGACCAGCTCCCGCTCGACCGACGGGCTCTCCTGCGTGTCGCCGAGGACGAGCGTCTTGCCGGCCGCCGCGGCCGCCCGCTCGGCGCCCTTGATCGCGCCCGCGAAGTAGGGGTTGGTGATGTCGGGGACGAGCAGCGCGAAGGTGTGCGTGCGCCCCGAGCTCATCGCCCGGGCGCTCGGGTTCGGCACGTAGCCGAGTCGTTCGGCGACCTCGAGGATGTGCTCCCGCGTGGTCGCGTTGACCCGCCCCGGGGTGCTCAGCGCGCGGGACACGGTGGAGGCCGCGACCCCGGCCGCCTCGGCCACGTCGGTGATGGTGACCCGCTTCGGAAGCGTCATGCGAGCAGTGTATGGCAACAAATGGCAAACGATTGCCATGTGACGGGCGCCACTCGTAGCGTCCTGCGCAGATCGCGTCCACAGTGGAGGCGACGGAGAAAGGCAGTTCCGATGTCCCAGGACCACACCGCGGACCTCACCCCGGTCCGCACCCCGCGGAAGGCCGCCCTCGCCGCGTGGTGCGGCAGCGCGCTGGAGTACTACGACTTCGCCATCTACGGCACCGCCGCGGCGCTGGTGTTCCCCAAGATCTTCTTCCCGGAGGGCAACGCCACGGCGGCGAGCATCGCCTCCTTCGCGACCTTCGGCGTCGCGTACGTCGCCCGCCCGATCGGCTCCTTCTTCATGGGCCACATCGGCGACCGCCTCGGCCGCAAGCGCATCCTCATCGGCACCCTCCTGCTGATGGGCATCTCGACCTTCCTCGTGGGCTGCCTGCCGACGTACCACCAGGTCGGGCTGCTCGCGCCGGCGCTGCTCGTCACGCTGCGCCTGCTGCAGGGCCTGTCGGCCGCCGGCGAGCAGGCCGGCGCGAACTCGATGTCCTTCGAGCACGCCCCCGACGACCGCCGCGGCTTCTTCACCAGCTTCACCCTCAGCGGCACCCAGGGCGGCCAGATCCTCGCCCCGGCAGTCTTCCTGCCGCTCGCGGCGGTCCTGCCCGAGGACGCGCTGCTCAGCTGGGGCTGGCGGGTGCCCTTCTGGCTCAGCGCCGCCGTCGTGCTCATCGGCTTCCTCATCCGCCGCACGCTGGACGAGACCCCCGAGTTCCACCGCGAGGCCGAGCAGCAGGACCGGCAGGAGAAGGCCGCCGCCCCGCTCGGCGTGCTCTTCCGGCACCACTGGGCCGGCGTGCTCCGCGTCTTCTTCGCCGCGTTCGTGGCGGTCGTGAACACGATGTTCGCTGTCTTCGCGCTCAACCTCGCGACGTCGGAGGACTACGGCATCGAGATCAGCAAGACCACCATGCTGTGGCTCGCGATCATCGCCAACATCGTCGCCGTCGGCACCATCCCGCTGTGGGCCAGCCTGTCCGACCGCATCGGCCGCAAGCCGGTCTTCCTCACCGGCCTCGTCGGCAGCGCCGCGCTGGTGACCCTCTTCCTGTGGTCCATCACCGAGCACAACGTGCCGCTGGTGCTGGTCAGCGGCATCGCGCTGGCCGGTGTCGTCTACAGCATGCCGAACGCCGTCTGGCCCGCGACCTACGCGGAGTACTTCCCCACCTCGGTCCGCCTCTCCGGCATGGCCGTCGGCACGCAGTTCGGCTTCGCCCTCGCCGGCTTCACCCCGACCATCGCCGGCTGGCTGATCGACGGCGACGCCGCCAACTGGTACCGCGTCGCCGCCTTCGTCGTCGCCGCCTGCGGGATCTCCGCGATCGCCGTCCTCAGCGGCCCGTCCGGCACGCACAGGGTCCCCACGCCCGAGGTCGGCCGCACCCGCGCCGAGGCCGCCGCCCTGCGCGTCCCGGAGCTGGCCCGATGAGCGATCCCGTACGACGCCCGGTGGTCGCCGTGCTCAACGGCCCCAACCTCAACCTGCTCGGCGAGCGGGACCCGCAGGCCTACGGCACCGCGACCCTGGCCGACATCGAGAAGCTCTGCCTCGAGACCGGCGACCGGCTCGGCCTCGACATCGACTTCCGCCAGACCAACCACGAGGGCGTGCTGGTCGACGCCATCCACGAGCTGCGGCGTACCGCCGCCGGCGTCGTCATCAACGCGGCGGCCCTGTCGCACACCTCGGTCAGCGTGCGCGACGCGCTGGCCGTGGTCGAGGGCCCCGTCGTCGAGGTGCACCTGAGCAACATCCACCGCCGCGAGGCCTTCCGGCACCACTCGTTCGTGGCCGAGGTCGCGGACGGGGTCGTCACCGGCTGTGGCGCCCGTGGCTACGCGATGGCCGTCGAGCACGTCGCCCACCTGGTCGCCGGCGCGGTCGAGGAGGTCGCGTCATGAGCGGGACGTCCTTCGCGCTCGGCCTCGTCGGCGCGGGCATCGGCCGCTCCCTGACGCCCGCGATGCAGGAGGCCGAGGGCCGCGCCCACGGCCTGAACCTGACCTACCGACGCATCGACGCGGAGGTCCGCGGCCTCGCCGTCGAGGATCTGCCGTCCGTCGTGCACTGGGCCCAGGCGCTCGGCTTCGACGGCCTCAACATCACCCACCCGTTCAAGCAGGCGGTGCTGCCCCTGCTCGACGAGGTGTCCCGCGCCGCCGACGACCTCGGCGCCGTGAACACCGTGGTGATCCGCGACGGCCGGCTGGTCGGCCACAACACCGACTGGTCCGGCTGGGGCCGCGCCTTCCGCAGCACGCTCCCCGACGCGGTCACCGACCGCGCCGTCGTGGTCGGCGCCGGCGGCGCGGGCCTGGCCGTCGCCTACGCGCTGCTCGACCAGGGCGCGGCGCACGTCGCGATCCACGACACCGACATCGACCGCGCCGAGGCCGCCGCGATCCGGCTGGGCAAGCGGTTCGCGGCCGAGCGGATCGACGCGGTCACCGACGTCGCCGCCGCGATCACCGACGCCGACGGACTCGTCAACGCGACCCCGATCGGCATGCACGGCCACGCCGGCCTGCCGGTCCCGGCGGCGCTCGTCGAGGAGCGGCTGTGGGTGGCCGACGTCGTCTACTTCCCGCTGGAGACCGAGCTCGTCGCCCTGGCCCGCGGCCGGGGCTGCCGCGTGCTGCCGGGTGGCGGGATGGCCGTCGGCCAGGCGGTCGACGCGTTCGAGCTCTTCACCGGACGCCGCGCGGACGCCGACCGGATCGCCCGCCACTTCGCGGAGCTGACGTCGTCATGACCCTGCGCCGCAGCATCGCGACCGTGTCCCTCTCCGGCGTGCTGGCCGACAAGCTCGACGCCGCGGCGGCCGCCGGCTTCGACGGGATCGAGGTGTTCGACAACGACCTCGTCGCGTCCCCGCTCAGCCCGGCCGAGGTGGCCGCCCGGTGCGCGGACCTCGGTCTGCGCGTCGAGCTGTTCCAGCCGGTGCGGGACGTCGAGGGCGTCGCGCCGTCCGACTTCCCTGCCGTCGTACGACGGGTGGCGCGGAAGCTCGACGTGGCGGCCGCCCTCGGGGCGCCGGCGGTGCTGCTGTGCTCCAACGTGCAGCCCGACGCGATCGACGACCCCGACCTGTCGGCCGCCCAGCTGGCGACCCTCGGTGACCTCGCCGCCGAGCGCGGCCTCGTGCTCGCCTTCGAGGCACTCGCCTGGGGGCGCCACGTGCACCGGGTCGGACAGGCGTGGGACATCGTGCAGCGCGCGGCCCACCCGGCCGTGACCCTCGCCGTCGACACCTTCCACATGCTCTCCCGGGGCGATGGGCCCGAGGCGCTCGAGGGCGTGCCCGGTGACCGGATCGGCTTCCTGCAGGTCGCGGACGCGCCGCTGCTCGACATGGACGTCCTCGAGTGGAGCCGCCACCACCGCTGCTTCCCCGGCCAGGGGACGATGGACGTCTCCGGCGTCGTCGACGCCGTCATCCGCTCCGGGTACGACGGCCCGCTGTCCCTCGAGGTGTTCAGCGACGTCGTCCGGGAGGCCCCGGCGGCCGAGACCGCGCGCGACGCGCTCCGCTCGCTGGTGTTCCTGGAGGACGAGCTGGCCCGGCTCCGCCCGGGCGGGACGCCGCTCGCCCCGGCGGTGCCGGAGCGCGCCGACGCCGCCTTCCTCGAGCTGCCCGCCGGCCCGGCGACCGACGACCTTCTGGTGCGGCTCGGCTTCACCCTGGCCGGCTGGCACCGGCACAAGCCGGTCGCCTGGTGGCGCAACGGGAGCGCCGACGTGCTCGTCAACGCCGCCGCCACGGAGCCCGCACTCGGCATCGTCGCCTCCCCGGTCGCCCAGGTCGCCGAGCGCGCGGAGGCCCTCCTGTGGCCGAGCGTCGCGGTCTCCCGCACCCCCGGCGACAGCCTGCTGCCCGGGATCACCTCCCCTGCCGGCGTCCCGGTCTTCGTCAGCGCGCCGGCCGGCGAGCAGGACGACTGGCAGCGCGACTTCGCCGCCGCGCCGGGGCGCTCGCCCGAGGGGTGGGTGGGGCTGGACCACCTCGGCGTCGCCGTACCGGCGGGACGGCTGAACGAGGAGGTGGCCTTCCTGCGCACCCTCCTCGGCCTGGAGCCCGCGCCGCTGGAGGAGTTCATCGACCCGCACGGGCGCATCCGCAGCCGCGCGTTCCGGCCCGCCAAGGGCGAGCTGCGCGTGGTGGTCAACGTCGCGGAGGTGGCCGACGTGCCGCGCCCGACGGGCGTCGTCCAGGTGGCCTTCGGCTGCACCGACCTGCTGGCGGAGGTCCGCCGCCTGCGGGCGGCCGGCGTCCCGCTGATGGCCGTCCCGGACAACTACTACGTGGACCTCGAGGCGCGCCTCGACCTCGACGCCGCGTTCGTGGCGACCCTGCGCGAGCACGGCGCCCTCTACGACCGCAGCGCGCAGGGCGAGCTGCTGCACGCCTACACCCCGGTGCTGCCGCAGGGCTTCTGCATCGAGCTGCTCGAGCGGCGCGGCGGCTACGACGGCTACGGCGCTGCCAACACGCACGTCCGGCTGGCCGCGCAGTCCCCGCGATGACCACTGACTGAGATCACACCCGTTCGCCGGCGCTGCGGGGAATGTCGCGCCGTGGGAGCACCTTGTGACTCCTGTCGCCCACGGCATGGTCGATTAACACTATCGACATACATGTCTTTAAGGTGACGGCAGTCCGCGGCACACCCCGCCGCTCCCCTTGGTGCGCCCACCAGCGCGCCCCGACGAACAGGAAGACGATGTCGGACGAGATCCCCCTCATCGAGGCCCCCAAGTCCCGGCTGCCGCTGCTGGCCGCAGTCGTGGTCGTCGTGCTCGCGATCATCGGCGCCGTCGCGTTCCTCGCGACCCGCGGCGACGACGCCCCGCGTGCGACCGGCGACGACGCCCCCGCCGAGCTCTCGAAGGACAAGCCGGTCAAGCTCGTGCTCGGTGCGGTCGGCGCGAGCGACCCCTACTGGGAGACGCTGACCGAGGCGGCCAAGGAGGCCGGCATCGACCTCGAGGTCCGCGACTTCGCCGACTACACACAGCCGAACCCCGCCCTCAAGGAGGGCGAGCTGGACGCCAACCAGTTCCAGCACATCGTCTACCTCGCCGAGTACAACGTCGCCAACGACGACGACCTGGTCCCGCTCGGCTCGACCGCCATCTACCCGCTCGGCCTCTACTCGCAGAAGTACGACGACGTCGCCGACATCCCCGACGGCGAGACCGTGATCGTCCCCGACGACGACTCCAACCAGGCCCGCGGCCTGCTCGTGCTGCAGTCGGCCGGCCTGATCGAGCTCAAGGACGGCGGCTCGATCTTCTCGACCGTCGCCGACGTCGACACCTCCGCGTCGCGGGTGAAGGTCAAGGCCCTGCAGGCCGACCTGACGCCGACCTCGCTGCCCGACGTCGCCGCGGCGATCGTCAACAACGACTTCGTCGAGGACGCCGGGCTGAAGTTCGACGACGCGATCGCGGTCGACGACCCGAGCGACCCGAAGGCCGTGCCCTATGTCAACATCTTCGCCGTCCGCGCGGAGGACAAGGACAACCCGGTGCTGAAGAAGCTCGTCGAGGTCTACCAGCAGACGCAGGCCGTGCTCGACGGCGCCGACGAGGCGTCGGGCGGCACCGCGGAGTTCGTCACGATCAGCCAGGCCGACCTCGAGGCCAGCCTGCGCGAGGTCGAGGCGCAGATCCGCGACCAGAAGTGACCATGGCACTGGTCGAGCTGCACCGCGTCGTCAAGGAGTTCCCCGGCGCGCGCCGCGGCGACCCCGTCCACCGTGCGGTGGACGGGGTCGACCTCAGCGTCGAGCAGGGCGAGATCTTCGCGATCATCGGCTACTCCGGCGCCGGCAAGTCCACCCTCGTCCGGCTCGTCAACGCGCTCGAGCCGGTCACCTCGGGCAGCGTGGTCGTCGACGGCGTCGACGTCACCACGCTCTCCGAGCGCGCCCTGCGCGAGCTCCGCCAGGGCATCGGCATGGTCTTCCAGCAGTTCAACCTGATGGAGTCGCGCACCGTGTGGGGCAACCTCGCGTTCCCGCTCACGGTCGCCGGCGTCGCGAAGGGCGAGCAGCAGAGGCGGATCTCGGAGCTGCTGCACTTCGTCGGCCTCGCCGACAAGGCCCACGCCCACGTCGCCGACCTGTCCGGCGGCCAGAAGCAGCGCGTCGGCATCGCCCGCGCGCTCGCGACCAACCCGCGCCTGCTGCTCGCCGACGAGGCCACCAGCGCCCTCGACCCGGAGACCACGCGCGACGTCCTCGACCTGCTCGCGAAGGTCAACCGCGAGCTCGGTACGACGATCCTGCTGATCACCCACGAGATGGACGCCGTACGCCGCATCGCCCACCGGGTCGCGGTGATGGAGAACGGCCGTGTCGTGGAGACCGGGCCCGTCCTCGACGTCTTCGCGGACCCGCAGCACGCCGTGACCCGCCGCTTCGTCGGGACCGTCGTCGACGACCTGCCGCCGGACGAGGTGCTCGCCGCGCTGCGCGCGACCCATCGGGGCCGCTTCGTGCGGCTCGCCTTCCGCGACCCCGCCGTACGCCAGTCCGACGCGTTCGCCGCGCTGCTGCGCCACGACGTCTCCTTCGAGCTCGTCTACGGCGGCATCGAGGAGATCCAGGGCAGCAGCTTCGGGAACCTGACCCTCGCCCTCACCGGCGACGACGCCGCGATCGACGCGGCGCTGGCCGAGATCGGCACGACCGTGCCCTGGACGGAGGTGGCCCGATGAGCGCGCCCGCCCTGGAGAGCCTTGCGATCGACACCCGGCTCGGCGACCTGCAGCCGGAGTTCTGGTCGGCCGCCGGCGAGACGATCATCATGGCGTCGTCCGCGCTGCTCATCGGCGGCGCGCTCGGCCTCGCGCTCGGGCTGGGCCTCTACCTGACCCGGGCCGGCGCCCTGTTCGCCAACCGGCCGCTGTTCGTCGTCCTCAACGTGGTCGTCAACTTCTTCCGGCCGATCCCGTTCATCATCTTCATCGCCGCCCTGCAGCCGCTGGCCCGTCACGTCGTCGGCACCGGCATCGGCATCCGTGCCGCCACCTTCGGCATCACCGTCGCGGCGGTCTTCGGCATCAGCCGGATCGTGGAGCAGAACCTCGTCACGGTGAGCCCCGGCGTCATCGAGGCCGCCCGCGCGATGGGCGCCAGCCGCACCCGGATCACGCTGACCGTGCTGGTGCCCGAGGCGCTCGGCCCGCTCGTGCTCGGCTACACCTTCGCGTTCGTCGCGATCGTCGACATGACGGCGATCGCCGGTGTCATCGCGGGTGGCGGGCTGGGCTCGTTCGCGCAGCGCTTCGGGTTCCGCCAGTTCGACCAGGTGGTGATGTGGGCGGCGATCCTCGTGCTGGTCGCGATGGTGATGCTGATCCAGCTCGGCGGCAACGTGCTCGCGCGACGGATCCTGCGGCGCTGACAACCCATCGGCGGCTCCGCGGGCGGGGGTCGGCGGCGGCGGGTCGGCGGCGGTCGGGACGTCCTCCGCTGCGGCTGCGGTTTGCGTCATACGAAGCGAGCGTCCGGGCGACCGGTTCGTATGACGTCCCCGCGCCGTTGGGGGCCGACCCCCCACCCCTCCCACCCGCCGGGTATGCGTCATACGAAGCGAGCGTCCGGGCGACCGGTTCGTATGACGTCCCCGCGCCGTTGGGGGCCGACCCCCCACCCCTCCCACCCGCCGGGTTTACGTCATACGAAGCGAGCGCCCCGGCGACCGGTTCGCATGACGTCCCCGCGCCGTTGGGGGCCGACCCCCCACCGCCCCCACCCGCCGGGTTTACGTCATACGAAGCGAGCGCCCCGGCGACCGGTTCGTATGACGTCACCAGCCGACGACCACCACCCGACGACCACCAGCCGCTGACAACCAATCGGCGGGTCGACGCATCACACCCGGCAGACGCTCGCCACCGCGGCGGGCCCCTGACTCGGGAGAGCTCATGTTCCGTCGTACCCCTGCCGCCCTCGCCCTGCTCCTCGCCCTCGGCGCCGCGTCACTGAGCGCCTGCAACGACGACGACAAGGCGTCCGACAGCACACCGTCGGGTACGCCGACCAGCGACACGGCGACGACCGACACGTCGAGCGACGCCCCGGCGCCGACCACGGACGCCGACCTCGGCGACGACGCCGACGCCGACGCGGGCGACGTGGTGATCGAGCCCGGCGCGATCGGTGCGGCACGGGTCGGGATGACCCGTGCCGAGTGGGAGGGCACCGGCCTCTTCGAGGACGGCGCACTCGTCTGCGAGGGCGAGCTGATCCACTGGGCGGGTGAGCCGAAGGGCTTCGGCGTCCTCACCGACGAGGACGCCACGATCACCCAGCTGACGGTGGGCACCCCGGGACCGCACACCAAGCACGGCGACATCGAGGTCGGCTCCACCTACGGCGAGCTCAAGGCCGCCTGGCCGGACCTGACCGAGCCGGTCGAGGACGGCTTCGACCAGGCGTCGGTCTACCCGCCGGGCGAGGAGGACGGCGACGTCTACATCGCCTTCCTCCTCGACGCCCCGGTCGACGAGGTCACCGATGACACCGAGGTCGCCGTGATCGGCGTCAGCGGCGGGCAGAAGCCGAACTTCCAGTACGACTGCTGATCGGCGCCTCCCCGGTTGGCGACGCACCTACCAGAATTGTCGTGAATCCCTCACGGGAGCAGCGAATTCGGTAGGTGCGTGGCCAACCCCTCAGGCCGAGGCCGCCGCGAACTGCGCCGCGTGGAGCCGGGCGAACGCGCCGTCCCGCTCCAGCAGCTCGGCGTGCGAGCCCTGCTCGACGATCCGGCCGTGCTCCATGACGAGGATCAGGTCCGCGTCGCGGATCGTGGAGAGCCGGTGGGCGATGACGAACGACGTCCGGTCGGTGCGCAGCGCCGCCATCGCCTGCTGCAGCAGCAGCTCCGTGCGGGTGTCGACGGACGAGGTCGCCTCGTCCAGGATCAGCAGCGCCGGCTGGGCGAGGAACGCCCGCGCGATGGTGATCAGCTGCCGCTCGCCGGCCGAGAGGTTCGAGCCCTCGTCGTCGACGCGGGTGTCGTAGCCATCGGGCAGCGAGTGCACGAAGCGGTCGACGTACGTCGCCCGGGCGGCCTCGCGGATCTCCTCCTCGCTCGCGCCGGGTCGCCCGTAGGCGATGTTGTCGCGGATGGTGCCCTCGAAGAGCCAGGTGTCCTGGAGGACCATGCCGATCCGCGAGCGCAGCTCGGCGCGGGACAGGCCCTTCACGTCGACGCCGTCGAGGGTGATCCGGCCGCCGTCGAGCTCGTAGAAGCGCATGATCAGGTTGACCAGCGTGGTCTTCCCCGCGCCGGTCGGGCCGACGATCGCGACCATCTGGCCGGGGTGCGCCACGAGCGAGAGGTCCTCGATGAGCGGCTCGTCGGCGTCGTACGAGAAGGACACGTGCTCGAACGCCACCTCGCCCCTCGTGTCGGCCGCGCGGACCGGCTCGGTCGAGAGCGAGGACGGGTCGACCTCCTCCTCGGCGTCGAGCAGCTCGAAGACCCGCTCGGCCGACGCGACGCCGGACTGCAGGAGGTTGGCCATCGACGCGATCTGGGTGATCGGCTGGGTGAACATCCGCGTGTACTGGATGAACGCCTGCACCTCACCGAGGCTGAGCGAGCCGGACGCGACCCGCAGCCCGCCGACGACGGCGATCACGACGTAGTTGAGGTTGCCGATCAGCATCATCATCGGCATCACGAGGCCGCTGATGAACTGCGCCCGGTACGACGACTGGTAGAGCTTCTCGTTGGCGTCCTCGAACTCCGCCTCGACCTGCGCGCGCTGGCCGAAGACGGTCACCAGCGCGTGCCCGGAGATCGACTCCTCGACCTGGGCGTTGAGCCGGCCGGTCTCGCGCCATTGCGCGATGAACTGGCCCTGCGAGCGCTTCATGACGCGTCCGGTCGTGAACATCGCGATCGGCACCGACACCAGCGCGATCAGGGCGAGCAAGGGCGAGACCCAGAACATCATCCCGAGCACGCCGACGACCATCAGGATCGAGGTGAGCAGCTGGCTCATCGTCTGCTGGAGGTTCTGCGCGACGTTGTCGATGTCGTTGGTGACCCGGCTGAGCAGCTCACCGCGCGGCTGGCGGTCGAAGTACGACAGCGGCAGCCGGTGGACCTTCTCCTCGACGTCGGTGCGCATCCGCCGCACGGTCGCCTGCACGATGTCGTTGACGAGGAAGCCCTGCAGCCAGCCGAGCACCTGCCCGCCGACGTAGATCGCCAGCGTGATCAGCAGGATGTGGCCGACCTTGTCGAAGTCGACGCCCTGTCCGGGCACGAAGTCGAGGCCGCGCAGGAAGTCGGCAAGGCCCTGGTCGCCCTTCGCCTCGGCGTCGGCAACGACCTCCGCCTTGGTGGTGCCGGCGTCGATCCGGCCGCCGATGTAGCCGTTGAACACGGCGTCGGTCGCCTTGCCCATCAGCCATGGGCCGACGGCGACGGAGGCGACCGAGCCGATGCCGAGGAGGAGTACGGCGACGGCGCGGCCGCGCGCCGGACGGAGCAGCCCGAGCAGGCGGCGCCCGGAGCTGCGGAAGTCGTCGGCCTTCTGGCCGACCATGCCGCCGGCCGGGCCCCGGCCGGGACCGCCCTGCTGGACGATCCGCTCGGTCGTCTTCATCGTGCTCTGGGGCTTCGTCCCGCTCATGCCATGACCTCCTCTCCCTTGATGCCTTGCGAGGCGGCGATCTCCTGGTAGGTCTCGTTGTCCCGCATCAGCTCCTCGTGCGTGCCACGCCCGACGACCCGCCCGTCCTCGAGGACGAGGATCAGGTCGGCGTCGCGGATGGTCGCGATGCGCTGGCCGACGATGAGGACGGTGGCGTCGCGGGTGACCGGCTCCAGGGCCGCGCGCAGCCGGGCGTCGGTGGCGACGTCCAGCGCCGAGAAGGCGTCGTCGAAGAGGTAGATCTCCGGGCGTCGTACCAGTGCGCGGGCGATGGCGAGGCGCTGCCGCTGGCCGCCGGAGACCGTCGTACCTCCCTGCGCGACGGCGGTGTCGAGGCCCTCGGGCATCTCGCGCACGAAGTCCGCGGCCTGGGCGATCTCCAGCGCCTCCCACAGCTCCTCGTCCGTGGCGTCCGGCCGGCCGTAGCGCAGGTTGGACGCGATGGTGCCGGAGAAGAGGAAGGCCCGCTGGGGGACGAGCCCGATCCTCGACCACAGCAGCTCGGGGTCGAGCTCGCGGACGTCGACGTCGTCGACCCGGACCACGCCCTCGGTCGCGTCGAGGAGCCGCGGCACCAGGTTGACCAGGGTGGTCTTGCCGGCGCCGGTCGACCCGATCAGCGCGACCGTCTGTCCCGGGCGGGCCGAGAAGCTGACGCCCGACAGCACCGGAGCCTCGGCGCCGGGGTAGGTCAGGCCGACGCCCTCGAGGTCGAGGTGGCCGGCGACGTGGACCTCGGTGACCGGTTCCCTCGGTCGTACGACGCTGGTGTCGGTCGCGAGCACCTCGCTGATCCGGTCGGCGCTGACCGCGGCACGCGGCACCATCATCAGCATGAAGGTGCCCATCATCACCGACATCAGGATCTGCATCAGGTAGGACAGGAACGCCGTCAGCGCACCCACCTCCATCTGCCCGCTGTCGACGCGGTGGCCGCCGAACCAGATCACGCCCACGCTCGCGACGTTGGACACGCCCATGACCAGCGGGAACATCAGCGCCATCCAGCGGCCCGCGCGCAGCGAGACCGCGGTCAGGTCGCCGTTGGCGTCGTCGAAGCGCTTGGTCTCGTAGGGCTCGCGCACGAACGCGCGGACCACGCGGATGCCGGTGATCTGCTCGCGCAGGATCCGGTTGACGTCGTCGAGGCGCTCCTGGACCGAGCGGAACGCCGGCACCATCTGCGAGACGACGAGGCCGATGCACAGGAAGAGGACGGGTACGACGGAGACCACCAGCCAGGAGAGGCCGAAGTCCTCGCGCATCGCCATGATCACGCCGCCGACCATCATGATCGGGATGGTCACGGCCATCAGGCAGGTCATCATCGCCAGCATCTGCACCTGCTGGACGTCGTTGGTGGCGCGGGTGATCAGCGACGGGGCGCCGAAGGTCGAGACCTCGCGGGCGGAGAAGCTGCCGATCCGCCCGAAGATCCGCTTGCGGACGTCGCGGCCGAAGGCCATCGCGGCCTGGCCGCCGAACCATGCGGACGTCATCGAGCAGGCCGCCTGGACCAGCGAGATGGCGAGCATGATCGCGCCGATCCTCAGCACGTAGCCGTTGTCGCCGCGGGCGATGCCCTTGTCGATGATGTCGGCGTTGAGGTGGGGCAGGTAGAGCATCGCGACCGTCGAGGTGAACTGCAGGACGACGATGGCTGTGAGCCAGCCGCGGTACGGCGCGAGGTGGGTGCGCAGGAGTCGGACGAGCATCAGGGGGCGCTCCTCTCGGTGCCCTTCTCGACCGTCTTCTCGACACCGTGCAGGACGGTGTCGACGATCTGGGCGGGGGTGAGCAGGTCGTTGTCGGCGATCTCCCGGTGGGAGCCGGCGAAGGTCAGCAGGCGCCACACGTGCAGCACCTGGGCGGGCGGCATGGTGAGGCGGTCGGCGTCCGGCTCGATCAGCGCGAGCAGCCGGCGTCGTACCTCCTCGAGGCCGTCGGCGATCTCGGGCCGGTCGTGCAGGTGCCGCGGCGGGCCGACCGCCCCGATCGCCCGCATCAGCTCGAAGATGGCGAGGAAGCGCTGCTGGAGGATCGAGGTCATCGCGAGCATCCGGTCGCGAAGGGGCAGCGAGAGGTCGATCTCGTCGAGCCGGGTCAGCACGTCACCGGGCTCGAAGCAGCGGGCGATCGTCGCGTCGACCAGGTCGTCCTTGGAGTCGAAGACCCGGAAGATCGTGCCCTCGGCCACCCCGGCCGCCTCGGCGATCAGCTTGGTCGTCACCCGCGTGCCGTGCTCGTACAGCAGTGGCCGGGTGGCGCGGATCAGCGCCTCCCGGCGGTCCTCCGGGGAGAGCGGCGCGGCACGAGGTGGCATGCCTGCCACTGTAAGTGAGTGAGCACTCACTCACAACTGCTTATTCGTCCGAGGGTCCGCGCATTGGTCTGGTGGGTCGGCTCAGCTCAACCACGACCTCGTCGTACCGGACCCATTGGCTGCAAATCCCCCAGATTCACAGCCAATGGGTCCGGTACGACGAGCATTATGTCCACCGTCACGCCCGTGGGGGCTGGGGCGCGGACCACCGACCCCGGACAATGGAGCCATGGCCCGCGTCGCACTCGTCCTCGGCTCCGGAGGCGCTCGCGGCTACGCGCACCTCGGTGCGGTCGAGGAGCTCCGCTCGCGCGGCCACGAGATCGTGGCCGTCTCCGGTACGTCGATGGGTGCCGTCGTCGGCGGCCTGGTCGCGGCCGGCAAGGACCGGGAGTTCGCCGACTGGGCCTCCACCCTGACCAGCCGCCGGGTGCTGCGCCTGGCCGACCCGACGTGGGCGGGCGGCGGCGCAGCGACGGCCGAGCGGCTGATGGCGGCCCTCGACGAGCTCGTCGGCGACGTGATGATCGAGGACCTCCCGATCCCCTACACCGCCGTGGCGACCGACCTCGCCGCCCGGCGCGAGGTGTGGTTCCAGCGCGGCCCGCTGCTGCCGGCGATCCGCGCCTCGATCGCGATCCCGGGCCTGTTCACGCCCGCCGTCGTCGACGGCCGGATCCTCGTCGACGGCGGCCTGCTCAACCCCCTGCCGCTCGACCCGACCGCCGCCGCGGCCGCCGACTTCACGCTCGCCGTCTCCCTGCAGGGCCCCCGTGAGCCCAACGAGCCCTCCTCGCCCGCCCGGGGCTTCTCCGTACGACGAGCCGAGTGGGCGGCCGACCTGCGCCGCCGGTTCCGCCGCGGCGAGGCGCTCGCTGCCGTGGACGATCTCGCGGACGTCGTACCGATCGGGGCGGTGGAGGCGCCCGCCGAGGTGGGCCCGGAGGTCGACGTACGCCCGGACGTGCGCACCTCCGAGGTGGTGTCGCTGTCGTTCGACGCGATGCAGAGCCTGATCACGCGCTACCGGCTGGCCGCGCTGCCGCCCGACGTGCTGGTCACCGTGCCGCTCGGCGCCGCCCGCACGCTCGACTTCCACCGGGCCGAGGAGCTGGTCGAGCTGGGCCGCCAGCTCACGAAGCAGGCGCTGGACGACGCCGATCGTTGATGCGGATCCGGGTGGTGGGAGTTTCACCGGCCGGCCGGTGAAACTCATGGTTGGACGACGAAGTTTCATCGTCCAGGCATGAGTTTCGTCGTCCAAGGACGCCAGTTTCACCGGCCGGCCGGTGAAACTCACGGGACCGCCACGCACGCCGGTTATCCTCCGAGTCACCACGACGAAGGGGGACCCGGTGCCAGCGCAGTCATCTCGGGAGAAGCGCGCACTCCGCATCCTCGGCACCGGCGCCGCGCTGCCGGACGAGGCGCTCACCAGCGCCGAGCTCGACGAGCGCCTCGGCCTCCCCGCCGGCACGGTCGAGGCGCGGACCGGCGTCCGGGTGCGGTACGTCGAGCGCGGCTCCGCCGCCGAGCTGGGCGCTCGTGCCGCCCGCAAGGCCCTCGCGGCCGCCGGGGTCGACCTCGACGACGTGGACGTGATCATCGGCGCCAGCGCGACGCCCGACCAGCCGCTGCCCTGCAACGCGTCGCTGATGCACGAGCAGCTCGCGCCGGGGCGGCCGATCCCCGCGTGGGACGTCAACGCCAGCTGCATGAGCTTCCTCGTCGCCCTGGACCTCGCGGCGACCCTCGTCGACGCCGGGCGCCACGAGCGGATCCTCATCGTGTCCTCCGACCTCGCCTCGGTCGGCCTGGACTGGGACGACCTCGGCGCGTCCGGGATCTTCGGCGACGGAGCCGCCGCGGCGGTCGTCGGTCCCGCCGGCGAGACCGGGTCGGCCGTGCTGTCGTCGGGCTTCGAGACCTACAGCGAGGGCGCGCACACGTGCGAGATCCGCGGTGGCGGCTCGCGCTACGCCCCCGACCGGGTCGAGGGCGAGTACGCCGACTGGGGCCGCTTCCGGATGGACGGCGGCGCCGTGTTCCGGCTGGCCTTCCGCCACCTGCCGCCGTTCGTGGCGGGCCTGCTCGCCGAGGCGGGCGTGACGATGGACGAGCTCCCGGTCGTCGTACCCCACCAGGCGAGCCACCACGGTCTCGACTGGGTGCGCCAGCAGTTCGGAGTCGGCGACCGGCTGGTCGACATCTACGCCGACCACGGCAACCAGGTCGGCGCCTCGCTGCCGACGGCGCTGCACACCGCGATCGAGAGCGGTCGCCTGCAGCGCGGCGACCACACACTCCTGCTCGGCACCGGCGCCGGGATCAGCCTGGGCGGGATGGTGCTGTGCTACTGACGATCGAGCAGCCCGAGGTCACCTTCCACTGGCTCCGCGTGGGCCACTGCAAGGGTCCCGAGGCGCTGGCGCGGCAGGGCGGGCGGCTGCGGCCGGTCGAGTTCCCGTCGTACGTCGGTGCGCTGCACCACCCGAGCCACGGCTGGACGCTCTTCGACACCGGCTACTCGCAGCACTTCTTCGACGCGACCCGGCGGCTGCCCGAGCTGCTCTACCGCACCACCCTGCCGGTGAGCCTGCCCGACGAGGAGCACCTGCCGCGCCAGCTCGCGGCGCTCGACGTCGACCCGGTCGACGTACGCCGGATCGTGGTCTCGCACTTCCACGGCGACCACGTCGGCGGTCTCCTCGACCACCCGCGGGCGCGGATCATCGCCGGTGCCTCCGGCGCCGAGCACGCGCTGTCGCTGCGCGGGTTCAATGCCACCCGGCACGCGATCCTGCCGGCGCTGCTGCCCGACGACCTGCGCGACCGGCTCGACCCGGTCGACGGGTTCCCGTCACTCGCCGTCGCTGGGCTGCAGACCTGGGACCTGCTCGGCGACCGCAGCCTGCTCGCCGTGGACCTGCCGGGCCACATGCCCGGCCACCTCGGCCTGCTCTTCACCTCCGGCGGCCGGCAGGTGCTGCTGGTCGGCGACGCCGCGTGGACGACGCGCTCCTTCCGCGACCTCAAGCCGCCGTCGCGGCTGGCGAAGGGGGTCATGCACGACTGGCCCAGCACCGTCCGCACGCTCGGGGTGCTGCACGAGCTCGACGCCGCCAACCCCGGCCTGCTCGTACTGCCGGCGCACTGCCCGGAGGGCCACGCGGCGTGGACCGCGGGCGCCACCGGAACCGCCGGGGCCTGAGCCGATGCCCGGAAGCCAGGCGGCGGTCGCCGCCTCGTTCGCCCGCGAGCGCTGGCTCCTCCCCGGCGTGTACGACGCCGCGCGGGCCCGTGCGCTCGAGCGGTTCCTGCGCGAGGACCTCCCCCGGGCGTCCTTCTACGCGGGCCTCGCCGGCCGACCGCTGGGGGACCTCCCGGTGGTCGACAAGCGCACCGTGCTGGCCGACTTCGCGGCCTTCAACCGCTACGGCATCACCCTCGAGCAGGCGCTCGCCGTCGCCGAGGCGGCCGAGCGCTCCCGCGACTTCACCGCCACCCTGCCGGGCGGCGTCACCGTCGGGCTGTCGTCCGGCACCACCGGCACCCGCGGCGTCTTCCTCGTCTCGGAGCAGGAGAGCCGCCTGTGGGCAGGGATCCTGCTCGGTCAGATGATGGCGCCCGCGTCCCTGCGCGTGCTCGCCCGGCGACCGCTCCGGGTCGCGCTCTTCCTCCGCGCCAACAGCAATCTCTACGAGACCCTCGACAGCCGACGCGTGGCGTTCTCGTGGCACGACCTGACCGTCCCGGTCGAGGACCACCTGCCCGACCTGCCCGGCACCGACGTCCTCGTCGCGCCGGCGAGCGTGCTGCGCCGGATCGCTGCGTCGAAGCCGGCCGGGCTGCGGCCGATCCAGGTCATCTCCGTCGCCGAGACCCTCGACCCCGAGGACGAGGCCGTCATCCGCGGGTCGTTCGGCCTGCCGGTCGAGCAGATCTACCAGGCCACCGAGGGCCTGCTCGCCGTCAGCTGTCCAGCCGGGCGGCTGCACCTCAACGAGGGCCACGTGCACATCGAGCCGGAGTGGATCGACCACCGCCGCTTCCACCCGGTCGTCACCGACTTCACCCGCACCACCCAGCTCGTCGTCCGGCACCGCCTCGACGACGTGCTCCTCGCCGCGCCGGGTCCGTGCCCGTGCGGGCGTCCGGGCCGCAGCATCGCCGCCGTCCTCGGCCGCGCCGACGACGTGCTGACGCTGGCCGGCGACGGAGGCGCCGTGCCGGTCTGGCCCGACGCGCTGCGCCACGCCGTGGCGCTCGCCGGCGAGCTCGGCGACTACCGGATCGAGCAGCACGGCGACGAGTGGCGGGTCGCCGTGACCGGCCTGCCCGCCGGGATCTCCCGCGTCGGCGTGGAGATCGAGCGGCTGGCGGAGCGGCTGCGCGCGCGGCCGCCGGTCGTCGTACCCATGGGGTGGCCGGTGGAGGCCCCGGACCAGAAGCGCCGTCGGATCAGGAGGGTCTCGTGAGGCTGTTGGTGACCGGAGCGTCCGGGTTCGTCGGCGGACGGCTCGTGGAGAGGGCGCAGGAGGCCGGGCACGAGACCTTCGGGATCGGCCGGCGGCGGCTCGACCGCGACGACTACGCCAGCGTCGACCTCGGCCGCGTCGGCGACCCGGCGGGGCTGCCCGCGCTGCCCTGGCAGCCCGACGCCGTCATCCACTGCGCGGCCCGCGCGACGCCGTACGCACCCCGCAAGGCCTACGACCGCGACAACGTCACCGCCACCCGCACCGTCGTCGAGTGGTGCCGGCGGCTCGGCAACCCGCGGCTGGTGCACGTGTCGTCGAGCTCGGTGCTCTACCGCGACGGCGACCAGCTCGACCTGACCGAGGAGTCGCCGGTCGGCCCGACGTTCGCCAACGACTACGCCCGCACCAAGGCCGAGAGCGAGGCCGTCGTCCGCGAGTACGACGGCAGCTGGGTCGTCGCGCGCCCGCGCGCCGTCTTCGGGCCGGGCGACACGGTGCTGTTCCCGCGGATCATCGCCGCCGCGAAGGCCGGCCGTGTCCCGCGGCTGACCGGACGTGCCGAGCCTGCCGTCGGCGATCTGATCTATGTCGACAACCTGGCGGCCTACCTGATCGAGCTGGCAGCCCGGCCCGAGCTCGGCGGCGTCTACCACCTGACCAACGCCGAGCCCGTGGAGATCCAGGCGATGCTGCTCGAGGTCATCGACCGGCTCGGCCTGCAGCCGCCGACCCGCGAGGTCAGCCTGACCACGGCGATGCGCGCGGCGACCGTGCTGGAGCGGGCGTGGCGGCTGCTGCACCTGCCGGGCGAACCGCCGATCACTCCCTACGGCGTCGGCGTGCTGAGCTGGTCGAAGACGTTCGTGCCCGACAAGATGCTCCGCGACCTCGGCACGCCCCGGGTGTCGGTGGCCGAGGGCGTCGACCGGTTCGTCGCGTGGCAGCGGGAGCGCCTGTGAGTCGCCGAGCCACCACCGCCGCTGCCGTCGGCTACCTGGGCCTGCAGGCGGCGAAGGCCGCGATCACGCTGCGCACCGCCTCCCGTGCGCCCGCGGCCGTCGAGCCCGGCCCCGCCGAGATCGGGAAGGTCGTCGTCGTGCAGCCGATCCTCTCCGGCGACCCGGGCCTGGAGGACGCGCTGCGCGACAACCTGCTGTCGCTGGACGGGGCGCGATTCTGCTGGCTGGTGGACGAGGACGACCCGGAGGCGCAGCGGATCGTCGGCCGCCTCCGCGACCAGCTCGCACGCTCCGGCGCGACCGGCACCCGCCTCGACATCCGCATCTGCCCACCCGCCCCCGACGGCACCAACCCCAAGCTCGCCAAGCTGCAGCCCGCCCTGGACGAGGCCGCGGACGACGAGATCTTCCTCGTGCTCGACGACGACACCCGTCTGCCCCGGGCGAGCCTGGGCGCGCTGCTCGGCGGCCTGGAGCGGGCGACGCTGGCGACCGGCCTGCCGGCGTACCTCCCGGGCGGGACGCCGTGGGCGCAGCTCGTCGAGCAGTTCGTCGACAACAACGCGGCCATGACCTACCTGACCCTCGACCCCGTCACGATCAACGGGATGACGTGGGCGATGCGGGTGCGCGACCTGCGCTCGCTCGGCGGGTTCACGCCGATCCTGCGCAATCTCACCGACGACCTCGCCGTCGCGGGCGCCGTGCAGCGCACTGGCGGGACCATCTGCCAGACCGCGTCGCCGCAGTGGATCACCACGACGGTCGACTCCCCCGGCGCCTACGTCCGCCTGCTTCACCGCTGGATGCTCTTCGCCAACCTGCTGCTGCGGCGCCAGCCGCTGAGGACCGTCGCCGCGATCAGCGTCCTGCACGGCACCCACCCGAACCTGCTGTGGGCGGTGCTCCTCGGGACCGTCCGCGAGCGGCGTCTCGGGCCCCTAGCGGCGCTGCTCGGTGGACGGTTCCTGCTGCTGCGGCTGGTCCAGCTGCGCATCTACGGACGGCCGCTGCACCGCCCGGGGATCTCGCTGGTGTCCGAGCTGGTGCAGCCCCTCCACCTGGGGCACGGCGCCGTGCAGCGGACCATCCGGTGGCGGACGCACACCTACCGCGTCGTCGCCGACGACGACTTCCGGGAGGTGCGGTGAGGCTCCAGGTCCTCCACCTGACCGGCCAGAGCGACCCGCGCAGCTGCGCGCTCTCCCCCGTCCAGCAGGCCTTCCTCGACGACCTGCCCGTGCCGGAGGCCGCGAAGGTCCGGCTGAACTTCCCGTACGACGCCACGCTGGCGCCGTACCGTGCCGTGCCGTTGTGGCTGGGCAGCCTCCGGCACCTCGTGCTCTTCCTGCGGGTCCGGCTCCTCAGGGCGGGCTGGGCCGCGACACACCGACCGCGGGTCGAGGAGCAGCTCCGCAGGGCCGAGCACACCCTCGTCCTGGCCGGCTCGATCGGCCTCGACCTGCTCGGGCGGCTGGACCTTCCCCGCGACGTCCTCGACCGGCTCACCGTCGTCGCGTACGGCGCCGTCGCCACCCGGCCGCCGGACTGCCGCACGATCCGGGTCGCGAGCAGCAGCGACCACCTCGCGCGGTGGTGGCCGCGCGACCTCGAGGTCGCCGCGGGGCACCTGGACTACCTCGCCTCGCCGGAGCTCGCGGCGCTCTGCCGGCGGCTGGCCGTCGAGCTGACGCCCGCCCCGGTCGTCGAGGAGGTTGCGCAGCAACCGTCACGAGACGCACTGGACGCATGAAGCACGTCGACCTCGTCGCGCCCCCGATGGCCGGGCACCTGCACCCGGTGCTCGGCATCGCCGAGCGCCTGGCCGCGGAGCCCGGCCTGTCCGTGCGGGTGGTCAGCACCGCCGCCGCACAGCCGGCGATCCGCGCCGCGGGCCTGACCGGGCAGGCGCTGCTGGACGGCGCCGACGAGGTCATCGAGACGGTCGTGAACCCGCCGTACCGGATCGGCAGCAACCCGCGGAGGCTCTTCCGCCAGTTCCGCGCCGCGGTGCGGCTGCAGCAGGACTTCCGGGCCGAGCTGCTGGCCCTGTGGGAGCAGGGACGGCCCGACCTGGTCATCGCCGACTTCACGATGGGCGCCGTCGGCACCGCCGCCGACGAGGCCGGCCTGCCCTGGTGGACGGTCCACCCGTCGCCGTGCGCGATCGAGGGACGGAGCGGTCCGCCGGCGTACCTCGGCGGGTGGCGGCCGGGCGTCGGGCTGCCCGGCCGCGCCCGCGACGCGATCGGGCGCCGGTGGGTGCGCGGCTTCAAGCGGATCGCTCCGCGGCTGGCCGGGGTGCGGCTCGCCGACGTCGGCGTGGAGCGGATCTACCGCCCCGACGGCTCCGAGGCGATCTACTCCGCCGACCGCACCTTCGCGCTCACCCCCGCCGCGATCGAGTACGAGCGCCACCTCCCCGCCGCCGTCCGGTACGCCGGCCCGGTGCTGTTCACCCCGCCCGTGGACGCCGCTCCCGTGACCCTCGCGCCGGGCCGGCGGCACGTCCTGCTCACCGCGGGCACGCACCTGCCCTGGCACAAGCAGGCGCTACTCGACACGGCCGTCGCCGCCGTCGCGGACCTGCCCGACGACGTGATGGTGCACCTGACCCTCGGCGGCTGCGCGGGCCCCGTCGGCGGACCCGGAGTCGGGCTGCCGGAACGGGTGGTCGTGCACGACTACGTCAGCTACGCCCGCGACCTCCCCCGGTTCGACGCGGTCGTGCACCACGGCGGGGCGGGCGTGCTCGGCCACACGCTGGCGGCCGGCCTGCCGTCCGTGGTGTGGCCGGTGGACTACGACCAGTTCGACCACGCCGTGCGACTCGTCGATGCGGGCGTCGCCGTACGCCTCTTCCAACCCGCCGGACTCGCGAACCGGATCCGCCAGGTCCTCGACGACCCCCGGTACCGTCGCGCCGCCCAGCAGGTCGCCGCCGACATCGCCGCCCGTCCCGCGGTCGACCTCATCGCCGACGAGGTCCGCGCCCGCCTCCTCCCCTGACCCCCTCCCGCCGAGTTGCCGCTTCGGCCGCGCGACTTGCCACTTTCGTCGGTCGACTTGCCGGTGTCGTCGGTCGACTTGCCGGTTTCGTCGGTCGACTTGCCGGTTTCGTCGGTCGAGATCGCACGAAGGGGCAACTCGACGCACCTCACCGGCAACTCGGC
The DNA here is from genome assembly GCF_057586415.1 of Nocardioides sp. SRI_004. Lineage (NCBI taxonomy): Bacteria > Bacillati > Actinomycetota > Actinomycetes > Propionibacteriales > Nocardioidaceae > Nocardioides > Nocardioides sp. SRI_004. Next base: position 256,606 of record NZ_JBYCZV010000001.1, on the reverse strand, counting down.
GGGCGGAACCGGCAACTCGGCGGGCGAAACCGGCAACTCGGCGGGCGGAACGCACAAGTCGGCGGGTACGACGGCCGCGTCCCACGCCCGCGCGGGTTATCGGATTCGGCCACGAAATCGGCATCTGCGGGGCATCATGCGCCCATGGACATGGGGCAACCGTCGGACGAGCGCGCCCAGCTGGACGCGCTGATCTCTGCGGCCGCACCCGACCCGCTCCCCGCCGGGCAGGCCCTCCCCCTGCTGCAGCAGTCGGGCGAGAAGGATGCGGCGGTCCTCGGGCGACTCGCTTATCACGCGCTGACCGGTGTCGACCCCGGGGAGGGCGACCCGCCCCCGCCCGGTGAGGTCGCTCCCGGCTTCCCGCCGTTCGCGGCCGAGGTGCTGATGCGCGCCATCTGCGGCCCGGACCACCGGCGCCCGACGGCGCAGGCGCTGCTCATCGTGCTGGACACGGTGCCGCTGGCGTCCTGGCCGGGCGCCGACCGGCCGTTCGTCACGCTCGGCGAGGCGGCGCCGGCAGCAGTGGCCGACGTGGCGCCGGCGACCGTCGAGACGCCGGTCGTGGACCGCGCACCCGCCACGGTCGAGACTCCCGTCGTCGCCCTGCCCGAGCCTGAGGTCGAGCCCGAGGCCGAGCCCGCGGTCGAGGTCGAGGTCGACGAGGAGGTCGAGGAGCGCGCTCCCGAGCCGAGCGTCGCCGCGATCCACCATGACGAGTTCCGCAGCCTGCTGACCCCGTCGCGGGCGGTGCCGCGGTTCGACCCGCTGAACGACCCGCTCACCGATCCGTGGGATCCCGACACGGGCGAGATCGCCCGCATCGACCTTGACCTCGTGACCGGTACGACGGAGCCGGAGCCGGTCGTCGAGGAGCCGGACGCCATCGAGGCCGACGTCGAGCCCGTCGAACCCGAGCCCGTCGAACCCGACCCCGAGCCGGTCGACGAGGTCGTCCAGGAGGTCGAAGAGGTCGAGGAGGAGGTCGTCGACGACGGGCCGCGCGGCATGCACGACGAGTTCCGCAACTTCGTCTCGCCGAGCTTCGCGGTGCCCCACTTCGAGCCGCTCGAGGGCACGCTGCCGGCGGGGAGCGACCGGGTCCGGCGGCGTCGTACCCGGAAGTCCTCGCGGGACGTGGAGCCCGAGCCGGCCAGGGAGCCGGCGAAGCCCGCCAAGGCCCCGAAGGCATCAAAGGCATCGAAGCCCCCGAAGGTGCGCGCCGAGCGGACCCCCGTCGCGAACGCCTCGTCCGACGACGACCGGCGCCAGACCCTGCTCCTGGTGGGCGTGATCCTGGTCCTGATCATCCTCGGCGTGCTCTGGGCGACGCAGAACGGCGGCGACGAGGACAGCAACGGGGCCGGTGCGCCTCAGGGCGCGAGCCGGGTGACCTCCCAGCCATTCGACGCCCTGCCGTAGCGGATCCGGTCGTGCAGGCGGCCGGGCCGGCCCTGCCAGAACTCGAAGGACGCCGGCTCGACCCGGTAGCCACCCCACTCCGGGGGCACCGGGACGTCCTGGCCGGCGAAGCGCTCCTCCGCCTCGCGGTGGCGCAGCTCGAGCTCGTCGCGCCCCGCGACCACCTGGGACTGGGGTGAGGCCCACGCGCCCAGCTGGGAGCCCCGCGGCCGCGAGGCCCAGTACGCCGCCACGTCGCCGGCCGGCAGCGGGCGAGCGAGCCCCTCGACCCGCACCTGCCGCTCGAGCGGGTGCCACGGGAAGAGCAGTGCACAGCGGGACTCGTGGGCCAGCGCCGCGCCCTTGCGGGAGGCGGTGTTGGTGAAGAAGCGGAAGCCGTCCGGCCCGACGCCCTTCAGCAGCACGGTCCGGGCGGACGGCGCGCCATCGGGGTCGACGGTGGCGACGACCATCGCGTTCGGCTCGTGCAGGCCCGCTGCGGCCGCCTCGTCGAACCACTGCTGCCACAGCTGCCAGGGATCCGCGCCGGCACTCGCCTCGTCGAGCCCGGCGTCGCCGTACTCCGCTCGCAGGGCGGCCAGGTCCACCGATCGGTCATCCGACATGGACCCAATCTAGGCCGCGGCTCCGAGGCCCGATGCGGGGTGGGGCAGAATGCCTGTGGCCCGCGGCCTGCCGGCTCCCGGCCGGCCGCCCGAAGGAACGAAGGAGTCGCCGATGGTCGAGGTACACCACGGACTGGAAGGCGTCGTCGCCTTCGAGACCCAGATCGCGGAGCCGGACAAGGAAGGCTCGGCGCTGCGCTACCGCGGCGTCGACATCGAGGACCTGGCCGGCCGGGTCCCCTTCGAGAACGTCTGGGGCCTGCTGATCGACGGCTCGTTCACCCCCGGCCTGCCGCCGGCGGAGGCGTTCAGCCTGCCGGTCCACACCGGTGACGTCCGCGTCGACGTCCAGGCCGCGATCGCGATGCTGGCGCCGGCGTTCGGCTTCGGCCAGACCTATGACATCTCCGACGAGCAGGCCCGCGAGGACCTCGCCCGGGTCGCCGTGATGGTGCTGTCGTACGCCGGCCAGTCGGCCCGCGACATCCACCTGCCCGTCGTACCCCAGCGGCTCGTGGACGAGGGCAGGACCCTCGCGGAGAAGTTCCTCATCCGCTGGCGCGGCGAGGCCGACCCCAAGCACGCGCACGCGATCGACGCCTACTGGTCGTCGGCCGCCGAGCACGGCATGAACGCCTCCACCTTCACCGCGCGTGTCATCACCTCCACCGGTGCCGACGTGGCGGCTGCCTTCTCCGGCGCCATCGGCGCGATGAGCGGCCCGCTGCACGGCGGCGCCCCCTCGCGTGTGCTCGGCATGATCGAGGAGGTCGAGAAGTCGGGCGACGCGCGTGCCTACGTCAAGGGCCTGCTGGACTCCGGCGAGCGGCTGATGGGCTTCGGCCACCGCGTCTACCGGGCCGAGGACCCGCGCGCGCGGGTGCTGCGTCGTACCGCCAAGGAGCTGGGCGCCGCCCGCTACGAGGTGGCCGAGGCGCTCGAGCAGGCCGCCCTCACCGAGCTGCGCGAGCGTCGCCCCGACCGCGTGCTGGAGACGAACGTGGAGTTCTGGGCGGCGATCGTCCTCGACTTCGCCGAGGTCCCGGCCAACATGTTCACCTCGATGTTCACCTGCGCCCGCACGGGTGGCTGGTCGGCGCACATCCTGGAGCAGAAGAAGACCGGTCGCCTGATCCGTCCGTCGGCGGTCTACACCGGCCCCTCGACCCGCCCCGCGAGCGACATCGAGGGCTGGAACCCCGACTGGGCGAAGTGACGTCGTAGCCCCAACGGGCCCGTACGACGGGGGGAGCTGCCAGCCGGCGGCTCCCCCCGTCGGCCGTTTTCGCCGCGAAGTGTGAGGGTTTCTCCTGCGAAGTGCGAGGGTTTCTCCATCGAGATGTCACGTCTCGATGGAGGGGAAGACGCACTTCGGCGGAGAAAGCCTCACACTTCGCGCCCTCAGAGGCGCCCCACGAACCAGGAGGTGTGGCCGGCGGCCGCGCTCCGGGTGAGGGAGACGTGCACGTGGTCGAGGTGGCGCAGGGTGCGGGAGCAGCGACGCAGGGACGGGCAGGAGGAGCTGCGGTAGGGGCGCGGCTCGAAGCCGTCCCACGCCGACCAGATCCGGTCGTTCCAGATGAGGTACATGATGCCCATCCGCCGGGCGAGGGCGTCGGCCTCGCCGGCCGCGTCGGCCGCGTCGGCCGCGAAGAGGTCACGCATCAGGCGGGCGACGCGGGCGCGGTCGGCCGGGCGTCGTACGTCGACGGACCAGTCGAACGCGCGACCCTCCTGGTGCTCCGAGCGGCTCCCGCCGCAGGCGCGGGAGATCCCGCCGAAGCGGCCGCCGTACCTGTTCACCGTCCAGCGGGCGAACAGCACGGTGCCCGGCTTGGCGGCGGGCGCGCAGCGCGTCGCCGGCTGGTACGGCGCGTAGTCCTCCAGGTCCGCGGCAGCGGCCGGGCGCGCGAGCGCCAGCGAGGTGACGACGACGAGCAGGAGCAGGGACAGGCGGCGCACGGTTCCTCCAGGGCGGATGACAGATCTGTCCCATCGGCAGCGCCGACGGCGACCTGAGCGGGGGCTCGTCAGACCGTGATGCCCAGCTGCCCCAGGAGTACGACGGCCGCGGGCGCCGGCCCGAACGGGCTCCACGCGACGTGCTCGGTGCGGCCGGGACCGCCCACCACGGGGATCGAGACGAGCTCCGGGAGATGTGCGACGAAGGTCGACGGCAGCAGGGCGACGGCGAGGCCGGCGCGCAGGATCCGCGCCATCAGCAGCATGTCGGTCACCTCGAACGCGACCTCGCGGACCAGTCCCGCGCGCTCGAAGGCGAGGTCGGTCTGCAGCCGCCCCGGGCTCGTCGCCGGGAAGTCCACGAAGGTCTCGTCGGCCAGCCGGTCGAGCCGGAGGCGTCGCCGGCCGGCGAGTGGGTGGTCCGGCGCGACGACGGCCCGGTGCCGGTCCCGGGCCAGCACGCGGCTGGCGACCCCGGCGACCTCCTGCCCCTCGGGCAGGCCGAGGAAGGCGAGGTCGAGCCTGCCCTCCGCCACGCTCCGGACCAGCTCGTCGCTGCTGCCGCTGGCGAACCGCACCTGGACGCCGGGGTGCTCGGCGCGGAAGGCCTGGAGCGTGGCGGGGACGTCGACCGCGGCGACCGTCGGGATGACACCGACCGACAGGGGGCCGCGGATCTCGCCGGTCGCGGCGGCGACCTCGGCGGCCGCCCGGTCGGCCGCCTCCAGGCACTGCCGCGCGACGGGCAGGAAGGCCTCCCCCGCCGCGCTCAACCGCACCTGGCGGCTGGTGCGGTGGAACAGCCGGGCGCCGAGCTCCTGCTCCAACCGCGCGACCTGGTGGCTGAGGGCGGACTGGACGACGAAGCACCGCTCGGCCGCGCGGGTGAAGCTGCCGAGCTCGGCGACCGCCACGACATACCTCATCTGCTGGAGCTCCATCGATCAATCGTGCATCACGATCGATCCGATGAAAAGCATGCGTTGGACTCATCAATGCGGAGGCCGCAGGCTGGATGCATGACCACCGCCACCGTCTCCGCCCCGGCGCCCAGCTCCGACTCGGCAGCCGGCTCCACCGCCGCGCTCACCCTGCTCACCGCGCTGGCGCCCATGGTGTGGGGGACGACGTACGTCGTCACCACCGAGCTGCTGCCGCCCGGGCACCCGCTCTTCGCCGGCCTCCTCCGGGCCCTGCCCGCGGGCCTGGTCCTCCTGGTCCTGCTCCGCCGGCTGCCCGAGGGCGTGTGGTGGTGGCGCGCACTGGTGCTCGGCACCCTCAACATCGGCCTCTTCTTCCCGCTCCTCTTCATCGCGGCGGAGCGGCTTCCGGGTGGTGTCGCCGCGACGGTCGGTGCGATCCAACCGCTCCTCGTCGTCCTGCTCGCACTCCCCGTCCTCGGCGAGCGGCCGACCCGGTCGCGGGTCGGCTGGGCGCTGACCGGCGCCGCCGGCGTGGCCCTGGTCGTCCTCAACCCGGCGGCCGAGCTCGATGCGCTGGGCATGGTGGCGGGCGCCGGTGCGGCGCTGTCGATGGCGGCCGGCATCGTGCTGACCCGGCGCTGGGGCCGGCCGGACGGCGTCTCCTCGCCGGTGCTCGTGAGCTGGCTGCTCACCGCCGGCGGGCTGGTGCTGCTGCCGGCCACCTTCCTCGTCGAGGGGGCTCCCCCGACGATCGACGGCCCGGCGGCAACCGGCTACCTGTGGCTGGGCGGTGTCGGCGGGCTGGCGGCGTACCTGCTCTGGTTCCGCGGGGTCGGCCGACTCCCGGTCGCCGCCACGGCGCTGCTCGGCCTGCTGTCACCGGTGGTCGCCGCGACCCTCGGCTGGCTGCTGCTCGGCCAGGACCTTCGCCCGGTGCAGCTCGTCGGGTTCGCCGTGGCGCTGGCGGCGATCGTCGGCGGCCAGCTCGCCGCCTCCCGGGTCAGCGCGTGACGTGGTCGAGCAGCTCGGCGCCGGCCGCGGCGGCCCCGTCGGCGTCGCCGCGGCGGATCGCCTCGAGCACGGCGTCGTGCTCGGGGAGCATGGCCGGGTAGCCCTTCGTCGGGTCGTCGATGCTGGCCCGCAGGGTCTCCACGAGGCCGTCGTAGAGCTCGCTCAGCAGCGGATTGTGGGCGGCCGCGACGACCGCGACGTGGAAGTCGACGTCGGCGTCGACGAAGCCGGCGCCGTCACCGGCGTCGAGCGCCGCGAGCCGTCGGGCGGCGATGGCGTCGAGCGCCGCCAGGTCCGCCCGTGTACGACGACCGGCGGCCAACGCCGCGGCCCGTACCTCGATCGCGTGCCGCACCTCCAGCAGGTGCTCGATCTCGACGCGCTCCGCCTGCCGGCGCATCAGCGCCTGGACCTCGGTGGTGGCGGCGACATAGGTCCCGTCGCCGCGGCGTACCTCGAGGACGCCGACGTGGGCGAGCGCCTTGACCGCCTCGCGGACGGTGTTGCGGCTGACGCCGAGGTCGGCGGCGAGCTGCGGCTCGGGCGGGATCCGGGTGCCGAGGGTCCACTCGCCGGTGGCGAGCAGGGCGCGCATGCCCTCGATGGCCTGGTCGACCAGGGAGGTGGGAGCGGCGGGAGCCAGCGGCATCATTCGTCCAATCATCCGATGTCTGTCATGCTAGGGGACATGGCCACCGTCGTCCACCAGATCCCCACCGGTGCCACCCCATCATCCCCCGGCCCGGACGCGGCCTCGCGCCGCCGAGCCGGGGCCGGACTGGTCCTCGCGGTGCTCCTGATCGCGTTCAACCTGCGGATCGCGGTCACCAGCCTCGGCGCGCTGCTCGACCGCCTCGGCGACCTCGGCGTCTCCGCGACCACGCAGGGCCTGCTGACCTCGCTGCCCGTGCTCTGCTTCGCCCTCGTCGGCGCCACCGCGATGGCCGTGACCCGCTGGATCGGCGTCGACCGCGGCCTCGCGCTCGCGCTCGTCATCCTCACTGCCGGCCTCGTGCTGCGCGTCCTCGACGGCACCCCCGCGCTGCTCGCCGGCACCTTCGTCGCCTGCGCGGGCATCGCCCTGGCCAACGTGCTGATCCCGGCGATCGTCAAGGAGCACTTCCCCGGCCGCGTCGGCGCGATGACCGGCGCCTACACCGCCGTCCTCTCGCTCGGCTCCGCCGCCGGGGCCGCCCTCGCCGTGCCCCTCACCAACGCGACCGGCACCTGGCGCCTCGGCCTCGGCCTGTGGGCGCTCGTCGCCGTCGCCGCCGCCCTCGCCTGGGCGCCCTTCGCCCGCGGCCGCGCCGTCGCGCGCTCCACGGAGCGCGGCGCGTCGATGTGGCGCAGCCCGACCGCGTGGGCCGTGACGGTCCTCTTCGGCACGCAGTCCCTCTACGCCTACGTGATGATGAGCTGGCTCCCGAGCCTGTACGCCGACGCCGGCTTCAGCGACGAGACGGCCGGCCTGCTCCTGGCGATCAGCATCGTCATCGGCGTCCCCTTCTTCTTCCTCGTCCCGAGCGTGGCCGGCCGGCTGCGCCACCAGGGCCACCTGGTCGCCGGCCTGACCCTGCTGACCGTGATCGGCTGGACCGGCCTGTGGGTCGCCCCCGAGGGCGGCGCCTGGGTCTGGGCCGCCCTGCTCGGCGCCGGCGGCGCGGTGTTCCCGGTCGTGCTGCTCTGCTTCGCGCTGCGCACCTCGACCAGCGCGGACACCGCCGCGCTGTCCACGATGGGCCAGAGCGTCGGCTACCTGCTCGCGGCCGGCGGTCCGTTCCTGATCGGCACCCTGCACCACGCCACCGGCGGCTGGGCGCTCCCCTGTGCGCTGCTCGTCGGGCTCGGGGTCGTCCAGGTGAGCGCCGGCTACCTCGCGGGGCGGCCGGTCGTCATCGGCGCGCGCCGCTGAGCGAGCCGACCAGCACCGCCAGCGCACGGTCCAGCTCCTCGTCGGTCGGGCCGCCGAAGCCGACGACCAGACCGCTGAGCCGCGCCGTCCGGCAGTAGTCGCGCAGCAGGTTGACCCGGAAGCCCGCCTCCTCCGCCGCGGCCCGCGCCCGGGCGGCCCGGGCGTGCGGCAGCAGCCACGTCGAGTACATCCCGGCGACCGGCCCCGCGAGCTCGGCGTACGGCTCCAGCGCGGCGACCACCCGCGGCGCCCGCTCCGCGTAGACCCGGCGCGCGGAGCGGACCACCGCGTCGACGTACCCGTCGCGCAGCAGGGTCACCATCGCCCGCTGCACCGGCCACGGCGGCGCGTCGTGGATCAGGTCGCGGTGGCGGTCGAAGGCGTCGAGCAGCCGGTCCGGTACGACGGTCCAGCCGAGCCGCAGCGAGGGCAGGATCGACTTGGACGCGGTCCCCAGGTAGGCCACCTGCTCGCGGTCGAGCGTGGCGAGCGCCGGCACCGGCGCGACGTCGTACCGGAACTCCGAGTCGTAGTCGTCCTCCACCACCAGCGCCCCGTCCCGGCGGGCGGTGGCCAGGAGCGTGAGCCGGTCCGCGGCCGGCATCACCCGCCCGAGCGGGTGCTGGTGCGCCGGCGTCGTGTACGCCGCCACGCAGCCGGCGAGGTCGTGCACGGGCTCCAGCGCGGGCAGGTCGCGCACGGTGCGCCCGGACTCGAGGACGGTCGCCACCGCCGCGCGGTAGCCGGGGTCCTCGACGGCGACGGGGCCCCGCGGGAGGACGGCGAGGAGGTGCCGAAGGCCGGCGCCGGTGCCGCCGGTGATCCGCACGCGGTCGGCGTCGACGGCGAGCCCCCGGGTGCGGCCGAGGCGCTCGGCCACCAGGGTGCGCAGCTCGAGCAGGCCGCGCGCGTCGTCGTACCCCCGCGGCGGGGTGGCCGACGACACCTCGCGCCACGCCCGGCGCCAGACGGCCTCGTGGCGTGGGTCGATCCACGGCGTGCCCGCGTCGAGCATGACCAGCGGACGCGCGGGACCCGGCGCCCGGCGGCGCGCGGGCCGCGCCGCACCCTCGGCGCCGGCACCCCCCGCGACCCAGGTCCCCGATCCTTGCCGGGCCTCGAGCCAGCCCTCGGCGAGCAGCTGGTCGAAGGCCTGCTCCACCACCGACCGCGACACCCCGAGGTCGGCGGCCAGCCGCCGGGAGGCGGGCATCCGGTCGCCGTGGTCGAGGACGCCGTCGAGGACCAGCCGGCGGACCTGGTCGGCCAGCTGGGTGCCGAGCGGACGGGGGTCGGCGCGGTCGAGACGGACGGGGAGAGTCGGCATTGGCCTGTCCAAGTCGATCGGAACTGGCCCGTGCATGCAGGCCACTTGTCGCCCACGATGGTGCCATGAGCACCGTGACCGAGGCGAGACTCGAGCCCACCGGACGCACCCGGATCAACCGCGGCCGCAACCGCGCCGTCGCCGACCGTGCGGAGCTGCTGGACCTGCTGGCCGATGCACTGGTCGCCCACGTCGGCGTCCAGGCGCCCGGCACCGACGGCCGGCCCGGCCACCCGGTGGTGCTGCCGACGGCGTACGCGGTCGACGTGGACGGACCCGACGGGGGCGGGACGCTCTACGTGCACGGCTCCGTCGCGGCCCGGTGGCTGCGCGCGTCGGTCGATCGAACGGTCTGCGTCACGGTCACCGAGCTCGACGGCCTGGTCGCCGGCCGCTCGGCCTTCCACCACTCGATGAACTACCGCTCGGCCGTGGTGATCGGCCGGGCGCGCCTGGTCGACGACCCCGACGAGCGGCAGCACGCGCTCGACCTGATCGTCGACCACATGCTCCCCGGGCGTGCGGCGACACTGCGCCCGAGCACCCGCAAGGAGCTGGCCGCGACGGCGGTGCTCGCGGTCCCGCTGCACGAGGCATCCATGAAGGCCCGCGCCGGCGGTCCGGTCGACGAGCCCGAGGACGTCGAGGCCGGCGTCTGGGGCGGGCACGTGCCGGTGCGCCGGGTGATCGACGCGCCGGTCCCCGCCGAGGACAACCTCCCCGGCCTCGCCGTGCCCGACGACGTCAGCGGCGCAGGCCGGACTCGATAGCGAAGACGACCAGCTGGGCCCGGTCGCGCGCCTGCAGCTTCACCATCGCGCGGCTCACGTGGGTGCGCACGGTGTCGGGGCTGACGACCAGCTCGGCGGCGATCTCCGCGTTGGACCGGCCGGTCGCGACCCAGCCGAGGATCTCGCGCTCCCGCTCGGTCAGGTCGCCCAGCCGCGGGTGCGGCTTCTCCGCGCGGCGGGTGCCGAAGTGGTCGATGACCCGGCGGGTGACCGACGGGGCGAGCAGCGAGCCGCCCTCGGCGACCACCCGCACCGCGTCGAGCAGCGCCGTCGGCTCGGCGTCCTTGAGCAGGAAGCCACTGGCGCCGTTGCGCAGGGCCTCGAAGACGTACTCGTCGAGCTCGAAGGTCGTCAGCACGACCACCCGCACGTCCGCGAGCGACGGGTCCGCCGCGACCTCGGCGAGCAGCGCCAGACCGTCCATCACCGGCATCCGGATGTCGCAGAGCACGACGTCGGGCGTCGTACGCCGCAGCAGCGCGAGGCCCTCCCGGCCGTCGGCGGCCTCGCCCACCAGCTCGAGGTCGGGCTCCGCGTCGACGAGGGTGGCCAGGCCCATCCGGACCAGCGGCTGGTCGTCGACCAGCGCGACCCTGATGCTCCCGCCGGCCCTCATGCCGGGAGCACCGCGGTGACCTCGAAGCCGCCGTGCTGCTGCGGCCCGGCCCGGAACGTGCCGCCGATCGCGGTCACCCGTGCCCGCATGCCGCCGATGCCCATGCCCTCATCCTGCACCTCACCGCCGCGGCCGTCGTCGGAGACGCGCAGCGCGACCGAGTCGCTCCCCCGCTCCCACACGATCGTCGCGGTGGTCGCGACCGCGTGCCGCAGCACGTTGGTCAGCGCCTCCTGCAGCACCGCGTACGCCGCCTCGCCGACCGGCTCCGCAAGCGTGCCCGGGTCACCGATCACCTCGACCCGCAGCCCGGCCGAGCGCACCCGCTCCACCAGCGCCGGCACCGCCTCCACGCCCGGCGCGGGCCGGCGCGGCGCCGGCTCCCCCGCGATCGTCGCGAGCTCGGAGCGCAGCGACTCGAGCGCCTCGCGGCTGGTGGCGCGGATCGCCTCCAGGCTCTCCCGCGCCTTGGCCGGGTCGCGGTCCAGCACGTGCAGCGCCACCCCGGCCTGCATCGCGATCACCGCGAGCCCGTGGCCGACGCCGTCGTGCAGGTCCTGGGCCATCCGCAGCCGCTCCTCGGTCGACGCCCGCTCGACCCGCTCCGCGCGCGCCTCGAACCGGTTGCGCGTCGCGGTCGCCACCGCCCCGGCCGCGAGCACGACGCCGAACATGCCGATGCCCTGCCACAGGCTCTTGTGGGGCTCGTCGGCGTACCACTGCCAGCGTCCCGCCAGCCCACCCGCGAGCAGCGCGGCGCCGACCAGCGCGCCGGGCAGCCAGCGGCGGACGGCGACCACCGAGGCGACGAGGAAGGTCGCGGTCGGCAGGGCGAGGAAGATCGGCCCGTCGGCGTACCCGAGCGCGAAGTAGGCGCCCGACAGCGCGCCGGACGCGAGGAGCGGCCCCGAGGCCAGTGCGCCCGGCAGCACCGGCAGCACCGCCGGCACCGTCGCGAGCACGGCCAGCAGCACCCCGCCGAGGACCGCGTTCTCGACGTCGTTCTTCCCGTTGGAGGCCGCCGTGCCCAGCAGGACGATCGCCAGCACGGCCCACGGCCACCACGAGCGGTGGGCGCGGTGCATCTCGGCCAGGGAGTGGTTCATGGCACCGAGGCTAGGCGCGCCGCGTCCCACGCGTGTACGACGACGGGCGCCGTCGGCGTACGCAGTCCTGCGTACGCCGGAGCCGCGCTCCGTCGGACGCGCGAAAGGCGCGGCCGCAGCACGCTGGAGGACATGAACGCACACGACACGGTGGCCTCCACCGAGAACCTCACGAAGGTGTACGGCGACCGGGTCGCCGTGGACAAGGTGACGATGACCGTGCGGCGCGGCGAGGTCTACGGCTTCCTCGGGCCCAACGGCGCCGGCAAGACCACGACCCTGCGGATGCTGCTGGGCCTGATCCGGCCCACCTCCGGCACGGCGTACGCGACCTCGCCGGTCGGCGCGCTGATCGAGGGCCCCGGCTTCTTCCCCTACCTGTCCGGGCGCGCCAACCTGCGCACCCTCGCCCGGTACCGCGGCTTCGACGACGCCGAGGTCGAGCGGGTGCTCGAGCGGGTCGACCTGGCCGGCCGCGGCGACGACAGGTTCAAGGGCTACTCGCTCGGCATGAAGCAGCGACTGGGCGTCGCCGCCGCGCTGATGGGCGACCCGGAGCTGATCGTCCTCGACGAGCCGACCAACGGCCTCGACCCCGCGGGCATGGCCGACATGCGCGCACTCGTCGTCGACCTGGCCCGCGGCGGCCAGACCGTTCTCCTGTCCAGCCACCTGCTGGCCGAGGTGCAGGAGATCTGCCACCGCGTCGCCGTGATCAACGACGGCCGGCTCCTGCGCGAGGGAGGCGTGGCCGAGCTCCGCGGGGGCATCTCGATCCGGGTCCGGGCCACCCCCGAGCCGGAGGCGCTGGCGGTCGCGATGCGGCTGGCCGGCGACGACGGCATGCAGCGCACCACCGACGGAGCGCTGCAGCTGACCCTGCCGCCCGACCAGGCCCCACGGGTCACCCGCGAGCTGGTCAGCGCCGGCATCGACGTCCACGAGATCACCGCCGCCGAGCGCAGCCTGGAGGAGGTCTTCTTCGACCTCACCTCCGGCAGCACCACCGGCAGCACATCCGGCAGCACTGCAACCAAGGAGGCCGTCCGATGAGCGCCACCACCGCACCCCGCACCGTCGTACCGTCCACCGGCCTCGTCGCCAGCACCCTGCGCAGCACCCGCGCCGAGCTGGGCCGGCTGCGCGCCTGGCCCGCCGTGTGGATCACCCTCGGCGCCTGGCTCGCGCTGAGCCTGATGTTCGGCTACCTGTTCACCTACCTGTCCTACACGACCGGCGACGCCAGCTTCGCCGACGAGGGGACCACGCAGGCCGAGCAGCTCGCCCGGCTCCTGCCGGACGCCGTGCCCAACGTCTTCCTGCAGGGCATGCCGATGTTCGGTGGCGCGCTGATGATGGTGCTGGGCGCGCTCGTGGCCGGCAACGGCTACGGCTGGGGCACGTGGAAGACCGTCTTCTCCCAGGGGGTACGCCGCAGCTCCGCCGTCATCGGCTCCGTCGCCGCGCTGACCGCGTTCGTCGTCGCGACCCTGGCCGTGACGCTGGTCTTCGACCTCGGCATCTCCCTCGTCATCACCGCGACCGAGGGCCAGGACGTCGTGCTGCCGTCGCTCGGCTCGACGGCGGAGGCGTTCGGCGCGGGCTTCCTCGTGCTCGAGATGTGGGCGGTGCTCGGCTTCGCGCTCGGCACCCTCGCCCGCGGCCCGGCCCTGTCGGTCGGCCTCGGCCTGGTCTGGGCGCTGGTCGTGGAGAACCTGCTGCGCGGCGTCGGCCAGCTCCTCTCGTGGGTCGAGGCACTGACCGAGGTGCTGCCCGGGACGAGCGCCGGCTCGCTGATCGGCTCGATCGTCGGGGTCGGCGAGGGCGACGGGACACCCGGCGTGCTCGACACCGTCCCGGGTCCGCAGGCGGCGCTCACGGTCACCGTCTACATCGTCGCCGCGATCGCGCTCAGCCTGCTGCTGGTCCGCCGTCGCGACGTCGCCTGAAGTCTTTACCTTCACGCGTGTTTGGGGCGGGCGGCCCCGGGCATGGACCGGTCGGGAGAACTGAGCGGCCGTCCATCTCGGGGCCGCTCAGCCCGTTTTTGGGGCTCCGCCGGGGCTCGCCGTCAGGACGTCATACGAATCGAGCGTCATCGCGCGCGGTTCGCATGACGTCACCCGCTTGCGGCGGCCCCTGGCCCGGGAGGTCATGCGAAACGGTCGTCCGGGCGACCACTTCGCATGACGTCCGGACGTCCGCCCCCAGACCGTCGCCCTACTGTCGAGGCTCGCCGGCACGCGGACCTCAACCAGCGGCGGCGATCCGCTTCCCGAAGCACCGCGACAACGGATAGCCGGCGTAGAAGCCGAAGCCCGGGATCTCCACGTAGCCCTCGCTGAGGTAGAGCGCGATCGCCTCCGGCTGCTTCAGGCCCGTCTCGAGGACGACGAGGTCGTGCCCCAACGCGGCCGCGGTCGACTCCAGCTCCGCCAGCACGGCCCGCGCGAACCCCCGCCCCCGCCGCTCCGGGACGACGAACATCCGCTTCACCTCGACCGCGCTGGACCCGCCGAGGGCGTGGACCGGCGAGCGACGCCAGGCGCCCGTCGCGACCGGGTCCGCGCCGTCGTACCCGACGAGGAAGAGGCCCTCCGGCGGGTCGAAGAGCGCGGGGTCGACGGGGCTCTCGTCGGGCGAGCCGTAGCGCTCGACGTACTCCCGCTGGACGCGGGCGACGAGGCTCGTCGCGTCGGGGTGGAGGTAGCCGACGGGGCGGAGGTCGAACGGGGCTTGCATGGCGAAACCGATTGAACACGGGCGTGATCTGCCTGTCACAATGGGGACATCTCTGACAGCGTCGTCAGCCTGTCCTCTCTGCCTGTGCCGATCGAGAAGGTTGACCACGTGACCGACATCCAGATCCCCGCTGACCTCAAGCCCGCCGACGGCCGCTTCGGCGCGGGACCGTCGAAGATCCAGACCAGCCACCTCGACGCGCTGGCCGCGACCGGCGACGCGCTCATGGGTACCTCGCACCGCCAGGCACCCGTGCGGAACACCGTCGGCCGCGTGCTCGAGGGCCTCGCCGACCTGTTCTCGCTGCCCGAGGGCTACGAGGTCGTGCTCGGCAACGGCGGCGCGACCGCGTTCTGGGACATCGCCGCGTTCGGACTGGTCGAGAGGAAGTCGCAGCACCTGGCGTTCGGCGAGTTCTCGTCGAAGTTCGCGTCGTCGGTGAAGGCCGCGCCGTGGCTCGACGAGCCGTCGGTCATCAAGGCCGACCCGGGCTCGCGGCCGGTCGCCGTCGCCGAGGAGGGCGTCGACGCCTACGCCTGGGCCCACAACGAGACCTCGACCGCCGTGATGGCCCCCGTCGTGCGGCCCGAGGGCACCGAGGGTGCGCTGGTCCTCGTCGACGCCACCTCGGGCGCCGGCGGCCTGCCGGTCGACCTGACCGAGTCGGACGTCTACTACTTCGCCCCGCAGAAGTGCTTCGCCTCGGACGGCGGCCTCTGGTTCGGCATCTTCAGCCCGGCCGCGATCGAGCGGGCCGAGCGGATCGCCGCGTCGGAGCGCTACATCCCGCCGTTCTTCGACCTCAAGACGGCCATCGACAACAGCCGCCTCAACCAGACCTACAACACCCCGTCGGTCGCCACCCTGTTCCTGATGGCCGAGCAGCTCGACTGGATGAACGGCCAGGGCGGACTCAAAGGCATGGTCGAGCGGACCACCGCGTCGTCGGACGCCCTCTACGGCTGGGCCGAGCGGACGTCGTACACGACGCCCTACGTGGCGGACCCGAGCCACCGCTCGCTGGTCATCGGCACCATCGACTTCGACGACGCGATCGACGCCGCCGCGGTGGCGAAGGTGCTGCGCGCCAACGGGATCGTCGACACCGAGCCCTACCGCAAGCTCGGCCGCAACCAGCTGCGGATCGCGATGTACCCGGCCATCGACCCGGCCGACGTCGAGGCGCTGACCCGGTCGATCGACTACGTGGTGGAGCAGCTCGGGGTCTGAGCGGGGCGGCTGGCGGGAGTTTCACCGGCCGGCCGGTGAAACTCATGGCTGGACGACGAAGTTTCGTCGTCCAGGCATGAGTTTCGTCGTCCAAGGACGGGAGATTCACCGGCCGGCCGGTGAATCTTGTGACAGGAGTGACGCCCCCCGCGGCCCGATCAGGCCATCACGTCCACCCGTGGGGCCCCGAGCGCGACCATCAGGTCGCGCCGGGCCTCGCCGGTGACGGCACCGGGCGTGGCGAGGGCCTCGGCGACCGAGCGCCGCAGGTCCTTGTGCTCGTGGAAGTGGTGCAGCGCCGCGGAGCGCCACTCGTCGGCACTCGCGGGAGCGGCGGGCACGGGGGCCAGCGCGATGACGTCGCGGCCGCGGGCCAGGCTGCCCGCGCAGACGAAGGCGACGACGACCAGCAGGGCTGCTGCGAGGAGCTCGATCGACATGGTCCGCACCTTTCGTCGGGGCTGGTTGGTTCGGTAGCGGACCAACGACGCCCGGGCGCGTGCGGTGACGACCGGTCAGTGGATTCGGGACGAAGTCCCGGCCCGTGGCCTCAGAGCCGCCGCACGATGAGCTCGTACGACGACCGGCCGAACGCCACCATCCGCGCGAGCTCGACCCGGGTGGGCGTCCCCCGGAGGGTCTCGAGCGCGGCGTCGACCGCGTCCTCCTGCGGCCACCCGTAGGCGCCGGCGCTGACCAGCGGGAAGGCGACGCTGCGGGCGCCGAGATCGTCGGCGACCTCGAGCGCGCGGCGGTAGCAGGAGGTGAGGAGCGACCGGTCCCGCTCGCCCCGGTGGTGGTTCGGGCCGACGACGTGGATCACCCAGCGGGCCGGCATGTCTCCCGCCGTCGTCCAGCCGGCGTCGCCCGTCGCCAGCCCGTCGGGGAAGCGCCGCCGGCAGTCCTCGAGCACGGCGGGCCCGCCGGCGCGGTGGATGGCGCCGTCCACGCCGCCGCCGCCCCGCATCGCCCGGTTGGCGGCGTTGACCACGGCGTCCACCTGCTGCGCGGTGATGTCGCCCTCGACGACCTCGATCTCCATCAGCGGGTCCTCCTCAGACCGTCCGCAGCCGAACGCGGCACGGGCCGCCCTCGACCAGTCCCTCGGCGGCGCGGACCGCCTTCTTCACCGGCAGCACGAAGGTCTTCTCCTCGGCGCTCGGGAACACCGACGTCCGCCACGTGCTCGCCCCGATGTTGACCTCCACCCGCACGCTGCCGAAGCCCTTGCGCGGACCGGCCTCGTCCAGCAGGTCGGAGACCTCGAAGGGCAGGCTGACGAAGAACCACGCACCACCGGTCTCCTCGTCGCGGGCCTGCCAGCGCCACAGGTCGGCCGTGAACTCGTGCTCGGTCACGAGCCGATCGTGTCACCGACCACCGACCAGGCGCAGCGTCGCGCGCTCCAGCGCCGCCCGGCGGGCGTCCGGGTCCACCTCGCCGGCCGTACGACGGACGGCGGCCCGGATCGTCCGGTCCTCCTCGTAGGCGTCGACGACGCGCGGGTCCACGTACGCGGAGCGGGCGAGGGCGGGCGTGTTGCCGAGGAACTCGGAGACCTCCCGCATCGCGGCCGCCACGGCTCGCTTCCGTGCGGTCTTCGACGACTCGGACGCCGGCGGCGCCTCGGCGAGCGCCGCGGCCGCCAGCACGGTCCCGTGCCAGGTGCGGAAGTCCTTGGCGGTCACGTCCAGTCCGCTGACGCCGCGCAGGTACTCGTTGACGTCGGTCCCCGTCACGTCCAGCAGCCTCCGGTCCGACCGGCGGCGCCGGCGCCGCCGGTCGAGCGCCTCGACGGCCACGACGTCGTCGATCTCCACGTGGTGCTCGACCCCGGACTTGCCCATGAACTCGAACACCATCGCGTCCCCCGACCGGCGCACGTGCTGGCGCTCGAGGGTGGTCAGCCCGAACGAGCCGTACTCCTCGGCGTACATGTCGTTGCCGATCCGGAAGCAGCCCAGGTCGATCAGCCGGACGGCGAGGGCGCAGGTCGCCTTCTGCCCCAGGTCGTCCTCGCCGAGGTCGGCGAGCACCTCCTCACGGATCCGCGGCAGCCGGCGCCCGAGCCCGATCACCCGCGCGTGCTTCTCGTCGCTGCGGCGGGAGACCCAGTCCGGGTGGTAGATGTACTGGCGACGGCCGGCGTCGTCGGTGCCGACGGCCTGCAGGTGCCCGTTCGGGAACGGGCAGATCCACACGTCGCGCCAGGCCGGCGGGATCACCAGCGCGCGGCACCTGTCGGCGTCCTCGGCGGGCAGCGGCCGGCCGGACTCGTCGAGGTGAACGAAGCCTCGCCCGGCGCGACGCCGGGTCCAGCCCGGCTGGTCGGGTGAGCTGCGACGGAGACGGGCCACGGCTCGTCGGTATCCCGCGACGCCCGGTTCAGCCTCTCGGACCCGTCAGCGGGGTCGGAGCGAGCGCACCAGCACCGCGATGATCGCCGCGCCGGCCAGGCCGCCGAGCGCCCACGGCCACCACTCCGTGTGGTTGGCGACCTCGTCGTGGCCCGTCGCGGCGTCCGGTGACAGCGACGGCGACGGCGACGCGGAGGTGCCGGCCAGCTGCGCGCGGACGTCGGCCGGCAGCTCCACCCGCAGCACCTCGGCGTCCTGGCCCTCCGAGCTGAGCAGGATCTCGCCGTCGGCGGTCACCGCGACGCCCTCGCCCTGCTGCTGCGCGGGCAGGTCGAGCAGGGCGACCCGGTCGAGGTCGGGCCAGGTGTAGACGGCCGCCTGCGTGTAATTGCGGATGATCACGTGCCTCCCGTCAGGGAGGAAGGCGCCGTCGGTCGCGATCCCGAGGACCTCGTCGACCGGGGTGAGCTGGTTGACCGCATCGGGGTCGAGCTCCTCCGGCGCCGCGTAGACCCGCCCGAACACGCCCTTGGTGACGACATAGAGCCGCCCCGTCGTCGGGTCGCTCAGCAGCGTCTCGGCGTCCTGCGGCGCCCCACCGTAGGAGAGCTCGTACGACGCCCCGCGGACCTCGCGCTCGCCGCGGCCGAAGGGCACCTCGGTCACCGTGATGGTGTCGCGGGCATGCTCGTTGTCGCCCGTGTCGCCGACCCACACCTGCCCGTCACCGGCCGGCGCGAGGGACTCGATGTCGTCGGCCTCACCCTGCCAGCGGGTCACCCCGACGGTGTCGCCCGTCGCCGGGTCGACGGTGAAGATCCGGTTGCTGTCGCCGGAGTCGTTGACGGTGACGACGAGCCCGTCCTGCGCGACCAGGCCGCTGGACTCGACGATCTCGGGGTCGGTGAAGTGGAAGGCCACCTCGGACGCGATCGGCTCCTCGACCGGTCCGGGGGCGAGGAAGCCGATCCCGAAGGGCACGGGCAGCAACGCGAGCAGGACCTTCTCCACCCGCCTCACGTCCCCAGGAGCTCGCCGAGGCGAGGGTGGATGCCCCACGTGGCCACCAGGTCGTCGTACTCGGTCAGGGGCTGCACGCCGCCGGTGCGCACCGCGCGCAGCAGGGTGTTGCGCGGGGTGTGCGCGCTGTCGACGAACTCCATCACGTCGACCCGGTAGCCGCGGCTGCGCAGCAGCTGCGCCCGCAGCGCGTCGGTGAGGGTGTCCGCGAAGCGCTCGCGGAGGATGCCGTCGCGCACCAGCGCCGTGTACGGCGTCGGGGTGTCCGCCTTGCGCAGCTGGGCCGCGATGTCGTGGTGGCAGCAGGGCGCGGCCAGCACGAGCGAGGCCTCCCAGTCGACGGCGCGGGCGAGGGCGTCGTCGGTGGCGGTGTCGCACGCGTGCAGGGCGAGGACGACGTCCGGCGCCTCCGCCAGGACGGCCTCGCCGATCGTGCCCGCCACGAAGGAGGCGTCGATGCCGAGGCCGGCCGCGACGGCGGCGTTGTGGTCGCGCGACTGCTCCTTCACGTCGACGCCGGTCAGGTGCACCGGCAGGCCGCGGCGCTCGGTGAGGAAGCGGTGCGCGGCGAAGGTGAGGTAGCCGTTGCCGCAGCCCAGGTCGACGACCCGCAGCGGGTCCTCGGCGGTCGGCTTGCGCAGGTGGCCGCGCGCCCGGGCGTCGGCGACCGAGCGGTCGAGGATGCGCAGGAAGTCCTCGACCTGCCGGTACTTCGCCATCCGGCTGGGCTTGATCCGGCCCTGCGCGTCGGCCAGCCCGAGGGCGGCGAACAGCGGGTCGTCCTCGGCGAGCATCCGCTCCTTGGCGCGGTCGTGGCCCCGGTCGGGCGCCACCGCCGCGCCGGCCGCCGGCAGCGTGCGGGCCGAGGTGTGCAGTGCGGCGTCGCCCTTCTTGGTGACCCGCAGCGACAGCAGGTGGGCCGTGGTCTCGACCGTCCAGTTGCCGAACGGCTCGGCGAGGAGGTCCTCGACCACGGCAGCGGCCGCGTCGCCGGCGAGGTGGTTGGAGGTGTGCGCCTGGGTGGCGTCGTACCGGACGACCTGCAGGTGCCGGCCCGCCTTGAGGTCGACCCAGCGCAGCTCGACGCGACGCCAGTCGGGGGTCGCCGAGCGGCGCCGGCCGGACGCGACGGCCCGGACCAGCCGGTCGTCGGCCAGCAGGTCCTCGCGCACCCGGGCCAGTCCCTGCTCCAGCGTCTCCGTACGGCTCGCCATCAGGGCCTCACTTCACGAGCGCGGCGACGACCACGATCAGCAGCAGGACCACCAGCGCAGCCGGGATGACGAGTCGACGGTGGCGCGGGTTCACACCCCCAGCCTACGGAGCCGCGAGCACGCGTGAAATTTCGGCCGAACCGGTGAACGGCAGCGCGACCCGTCGCTACCCTCGCCAGGGTCCACCCCTGGGGAGGGGGACGAGGAGCTCGCAGCGTGCGGAACGCCCTGCGCATCGCGCTGGTCGTGGCCCTGGCCTGCCTGCCGCTCGGGCCGGTCCTCGCGTCGCCGGCCGCCGCGGCGACCCCCACGGTGGAGTCGGTCACGGTCTTCCCGCAGGTCGGCGGCGAGCTCACCCTCCTCGGCTCGTCGGCCGGCGACGGGCCTGCCTCGCCGGCGGACGTCGCCGTCGAGCGTTGGGTCTCCGGCCCCGGCTGGACCGCGGTCGACGCGACCGCGCGCCTCCTCGACGACGGCCGGCTCGCCGTCACGGTCCCCCTCGACCACGGCCCGATGGCCCTCGCGGGCGCCGGCTGGGTGCGTCTCGTCGTCCCCGCGTCGACCGG
The DNA here is from genome assembly GCF_057586415.1 of Nocardioides sp. SRI_004. Taxonomy (NCBI): domain Bacteria; kingdom Bacillati; phylum Actinomycetota; class Actinomycetes; order Propionibacteriales; family Nocardioidaceae; genus Nocardioides; species Nocardioides sp. SRI_004. Next base: position 235,802 of record NZ_JBYCZV010000001.1, on the reverse strand, counting down.
TACGACGAGCGTGCCGTCGGAGGCGCTCGGCATCTACGTCTTCGCGGACGCCGCGCCGCCGTTCACGACCGCTCCCCTGCCGACCGTGACCGGCGAGCTGACCGTCGGCTCGGTGCTCGAGGCCACGACGGGCACCTGGTCGCCCACGCCGGCGACGACCGGTCTCGAGTGGAACCGCGACGGCGTACGCACCTCCGTGACCGGGTCGTCGTACCCGCTGACGGGCGCCGACCTGGGCCACGTGATCACCGTGTCCGCGACCGCCTTTCCCAGCGGCGGCTCGTCGTCGAGCTTCGTCGTGCGCGACAGCCGGCCGACCGGCGTCGTGCGGGAGGGCAGCTTCGTCGCCCCGCAGCCTGCGGTCATCGGACTGCCCCGGCTGGGCGAGGAGGTCCGGGTCGACCTGGACGGCTGGCGCCCGGCGCCCACCACGCTCACCTACCAGTGGTCCCGCGACGGGGTGCCGGTCGAGGGCGCGACCGGGGCGTCGTACACGCTGACGGCGGAGGACGCCGGCACCACCCTCACGGTCGCCGTGCACGCGGAGGCCGACGGGGTCGCGCCCGTCGACCGGACGACGGCGCCCTACGCCGTCCCCGACGACCTCCACCCCCGCGGGCCGCGGCTGGCCGAGCTGATGAGGCCGAGCAGCACCACCCCGCTGACGACCAGCCAGGTACGGGTCGCGGTCACCACGACCCGGCCCGGGTGGAGGGACCTGCGGCGCCGGTGGTGGTACGACGGGACGGCGTTCACCCACGCCGGCCGGCCGGTGCCCTTCCTCACCCTCGCGAGCGCGAAGTCCGGGTCGAACATCGCCAGCGCCTCCAAAGGCGGCGAGTACGCCGGCACGAACGCGAGCGTCAAGAACGTCGACGTCACCTTCACCATCACCGCCCGGCGGTTCGCCATCGCCTTCCGCGGCACCCGCACCCACGACGCGATGGTCTGGCTGAACGGGCGCCCGGTCGCGGCGCGCCCGCTGCGCGTGCAGAGCTCCGGCGACCGCACCTACGTCCTCAACTGGGTCGTGGTGGTCCTCCCAGCACGGGCGACCACCCGGGTCCGCTTCGCCGGCCCGCTGTCGTTCACCGGCGTCGACACGCCCGCCGGCGACAAGGCGGTCATCAAGGCGACGCCGGCGCCCTTCACCGTCGGCGTCGTGTCCGACTCGATGTTCGACAAGTGCACCCAGGCGCTGTGCATGAGCCGTGCGGCCGTCCCCACCCTGGGCCGGCTCACCGGCTGGCGGGTGTGGAACCTCGCCGAGGGCGGCACCGGCTACCTGTCGAAGTCGTCGGCGCCGTCGTACGGCAGCTTCGTGCCGAGCGTCTTCGGCTCCGACCGACGCCTCGCCGCGGTCAGGCGGGCACCGCTCGACCTCCTCATCGTCAACGGCTCGTTCAACGACGCGCCCGTCGCCTCCTACAGCGCTGAGGCACACCGGGCCGCGGTGGACGCCTACCTCGACGACCTGGCCCGGCTGCGGCCCGACCTGCCCGTCGTCCTCGTGGGCATCGAGCCGCTCGGGCGCTACCAGGCGAGCTACTGGGACACGCGGTCGCGGGCGATGAACGCCACCCTGGCCGCGACCCTGGGCCGCCACCCGAACGTGATCGGGTTCATCGACCCGTACACCGACCGCTGGCTGACCGGGACCGGCTCGATCGTCGACCCCCACGGCGACGGCAACCAGGACGTGTACGTCGGCACCGACGGCGTGCACCCGAGCGTCGCCGGCGTCGCCTACTACGTCGTCCGGGTGGTCACCGGGCTGCGCGAGGTGCGCCTGCCCTGACCGGTCGTGACCGGCGCGGGATCACCAGTGCTCGAGGGAGGCCCCGATGATCCCCGCGAGGTCCTCGCCCGTGACGTCCTTCGGCGCGGTGGCCAGCAGGCGCTGCTGCTTGAGCGCGCCGTCGACGAGGTCGTCGACGTCGGCCTCGCCGTAGCCGACCGCGCCGAGGCCGTTGGGGATGTGGATGTCCTGCATCAGCCGGGCGAGCACGTCGGGCAGCACGTCGGGGCCGTTGCCCTGCGCCGCCGGGTCCAGCAGCCGCGCGGCGCGCAGGTGGCGCTCCGGCGAGGCGTCGAAGGTGAACCGGAAGGCCTCCGGCGCGGTCAGCGACACGGCCATCCCGTGCGGCACCATCGGCTCGTCCTGCGGGTAGTCCGCGGGCGTGAAGTCCCGCACCCGCCCGGCGATCGGGTAGGCGTTGGCGTGCGGGATGTGGACGCCGGCGTTGCCGAAGCCGAGGCCGGCGAAGGTCGCCGCGAGCGCCATCTCGTCGGCCGCGGCCACGCCGGCCGGGTCGTCGGGGTCGCGGTGCACGGCGGCCCGGAAGGCGGTGGAGAGCAGGCCCAGCGCCTTCTCCGACCACAGGTCGGCGATCGGGTTCGAGCCGCAGTAGGGCACGCGCTGCTCCGGCGTCTTCGCGTCGAAGTCGGCGTACCAGCGCGCGGTGTAGCTCTCCAGCGCGTGGCACAGGATGTCCATCCCCGCGGCCGCCGTGACGCCCGCCGGCTGGGTGGCCGACAGGGCCGGGTCGACGACGGCCAGTCGCGGCCGCAGCGCCGCGTGGCTGATGCCGGTCTTCACCTTCAGCGACAGCACGTCCATCACGCAGATCGTCGTCGACTCGCTGCCCGTCCCGGTCGTCGTCGGTACGGCGACCAGCGGGAGCACCGGGTTCTGTGGCGCCCGCGCCTTGCCGACGGGAGCGTTGACGTAGTCCATCAGCTCGCCGGGGTTGGTCACCAGCAGGGCGACCGCCTTCGCCGTGTCGATCGACGACCCACCGCCCACGGCGACGACGGCGTCGAAGGGCCCCTCGGAGCGGGCGAACGCGACCGCCTCCTCCAGCGAGACGTCGGTCGGCTCGACCCGCGAGCGGTCGAAGACCACGACCTCGATGCCGCGGCCGCGCAGGCCGCCCGCGACGTCGTCCGCGTGCCCGGCAGCGGCGACCCCGGGATCGGTCACCAGCAGGACCCGGCGCGCGCCCCAGCCGCTGACGTCGTACCCGATCTCGCGGGAGGCACCGCGGCCGAACTTGAGCGCCGGTGCGGCGTAGGTGAAGACGGTCTCGAGGCTCATCCGGTCACCGTAGGCCATCCCGGCGAGGGTTCCGTCGGGCGCCCGCCCTACTGTCCGGGGCGTTGCACCCGTCCGACCGGAGGTTCCTTCCATGTCCGTCCTCGTCCGGAGGCTCGTCCTCCTGCTCGCCACCCTGGCCTGCGTGTCGGCCGTCATGGCCGTCGTGTCCGCGCCGGCGCGCGCCGGGACCAACCCCGTCCTCATCGCGCCTGTCGACGGCAGCCAGGTCGAGCTCGGCTTCACCGGCCCGATCCAGCTCGACATGGGCGACTCCGGCGACTGGTTCGACGTACGCGTCGCCGGTCCGAGCGGCGTGATCGCCGAGACCACGCTCTACGGCTACGACAGCGTCGAGGAGTTCAGCGTCCCCGCTCTCGTCGAGGGCGGCGACTACCGCGTCCAGGTGTCGTCGTCCACCACCGCCGGCTGGACCACGATCGGCACCTTCAGCGCGCCGTGGGCCCCGCTGAGCCTGGGCGACCCGGTCGTCTCACCGGCGACCTTCTACCCGATCGTCCGCGACGGCTACCGCGACCGCGTCGGGTTCAGCATCACGCTCAACCAGCGCGCCGAGGTCACCACCATCGTGCGCAACTCAGCCGGGCGCACCGTACGGATCTTCTCCCAGGAGCTGCACCGCGGTCGCCGCACCGTCTATTGGAACGGGCTGACCAATGCGGGCGCGAAGGTGCCGGCGGGCCGCTACAGGATCACCCTCGAGGCACAGAACGGCGCCGGCGAGTCCCGGTCGGTCAGCCGCGTGGTCACGGCGACGACGGCCGTGGTGACCCGGACGGCCACCAAGCGCCCCAACGCCACCCAGGCATCCCCCGCGACCCGCGGCAGCTGCTACATCACCTGGCAAGACGGCTCGGCCGAGCTCGACTGCTGGGGCGGACGCTATGCCCGGCTGTCCTTCGGCTTCGCGATCCCGGCTAGCGCCTGGGAGATCAGCTGGTCCGTCAGCGGCGAGCGCTCCGCCCTCGACCGCTGCTGCGACGGCTCCATCCGCAAGAGCGGATCGCGTCCGAGCCAGACCCGTTACGTGGTGGCCACGACCGTCACCGGCTGGCGGGCCTACTGGGTGCACTCCGCGACGCTGCGCTACAAGTACCGCGCGCGGATCTGAGCCCACCGGCTGCGGGGTCGCCGGCTCACACCTGCACGGTATCGCCGGCGACCTCGATGGCCGCGCGCACCGAGCCGTAGACCTTGAGCCGGCCGGCCGCGATGTCGGCGAGCGGCACCCAGGCCACCGCGTCCGTCGTACCACCCTCCTCCACGACGCGCGGCTCCCCCGGGCCGACCTCGGCGCGGTAGATGATCCCGATCGCGTGGAAGTCCTCGGCCCGGCCGTTGGGCGCGGTGCCGGTGAAGTGGTGGTCGAGCACCGTGAGCAGGGCGGTGGCCGAGCCCTCCAGGCCGGCCTCCTCCCACAGCTCGCGCCGGATCGTGTCGGTCGGCGACTCACCGTGGTCGATGCCGCCACCGGGCAGGTGCCACGTGCCGGGGTCGGGTGCGAGGTCGGAGGTGCGGGTCAGCAGGATCGCGCCGTCGCGGACCACATAGGCGTAGGCGGCCGTGCGCTGCCGCTGCCGGACCGTGTACGACGCCAGGGCGTCACCCACGAGGCTGACCGTCGGCACGGAGCCGTCCAGCACCCCGGCGACCGGCTTCCACGCCGCCTCGGCGGTGCTCCCGTCGACCTCGGTGACGTGCGGCTCGGGCGCATCGGCCGGGACCCAGCCCTCGTAGACGATCCGCACCGAGTGGGCGTCGACGCGCCGGCCGCGCCGCCAGGAGTCCTCGACGTGCAGCGAGTGGACCTGGGCCGTCCGGTCGATGGTGACGTCGAGCCCGGTCTCCTCGTAGACCTCGCGCACCACGGCGTCCGCCGGGTCCTCGCCGTGGTCGACACCGCCACCCGGCAGCGACCACAGCTCCTTCTTCGTCACCCGCTCGGAGAGCCGGGAGAGCAGGATCTGGTCGCCCCGGACGATGACGGCGTACGCCGCCAGTCGTTGCACCCGCTGCGCCATCGCCGCCTCCTGTCCGTCGCCCTCCACCCTAGTGGCGCGACGGTTCGGGTCAGGCAAAGGGCGGTCGGGCGTCGCGCGCCAGCGAGCGCCGGCCGGCCCACCGCCAGACCCGGGCGGAGCGGTCGCGGTCCTCGTCGGTGACCAGGTTGCCCATCCAGCGAAGGGCGAGGGTCATCAGCAGGTCCGAGCGCATGCCGACCGGCCCCAGGGCCGGCAGCAGGCGCGGCACGGTGACCAGGCCGGCGAGGCGGCGGGCGATGGAGAAGGACTCGCCGTAGTGGGCGCGGAGGATCTCCGGCCACACGGTCGCGAGGTCCACGTCGGGGGTCTCGGCGAGCAGCTCGGCGACCAGGCGGCCGGTCTCGAGGCCGTAGTCGATGCCCTCGCCGTTGAGCGGGTTGACACAGGCAGCGGCATCGCCGATCAGGGCCCAGTTGCGGCCGGCGACGTGCGAGACCGCGCCGCCCATGGGCAGCAGCGCCGACGTCGGCATCCGCAGCTCGTCGCCGAGGCCGAACTCCTCACGCAGCCGGTCGGCGTAGAGCTTCATCAGCGGCTTGATCGCCACGTCGGCCGGACGCTTCGCGGTCGCGAGGGTGCCCGCGCCGAGGTTGACCTCGCCCGCCCCGGCGCCGAGCGGGAAGATCCAGCCGTAGCCGGACAGGATCTCGTCCTGCTCGCCCCGCAGCTCCAGGTGGGAGCTGATCCAGGGGTCGTCGGCACGGGTCGACTTCACGTAGCAGCGCCCGGCCACGCCGTACACGGTGTCGCGGTGCCACTCGCGCCCGAGCACCTTGCCCAGCGGCGAGCGGACGCCGTCGGCGACGACGAGCCGCTTGCAGGCGACCTCCCGGCCGTCCTTGAACACCACGGCCGCGACCCGGTCGCCGTCCATCCGTACGTCGACCGCCCGGGCGCCCTCGAGCCCGGCCGCGCCCGCGTCGAGGGCGGTGGTGCGCAGGTGGTCGTCGAGCTCGGTCCGGGCGACGGCACTGCCCCAGTCCGGCAGATTGCCGCCGGGCCAGGGCAGGTGCAGCGTCTGGCCGAAGCCGTGGGCCCGCAGGCCCTGGTTGACCGTGTGCGAGCGCACCCAGTCGCGCAGGCCGAGCCGCTCGAGCTCGCCGATGGCGCGCGGCGTGAGGCCGTCACCGCAGGTCTTGTCGCGGGGGAAGGTCGCCGCATCGGCGAGGACGACGTCCAGGCCGGCCCGGGCGGCCCACGCCGCTGCCGCGGAGCCGGCCGGCCCCGCGCCGACCACCAGGACGTCGGTGCTCAGGGAGGGCGCGTCGCTCATGCGCCCATTCTCGCAGTTGCCCCGACTCACCCGACCTTGCGGTACGCCGTGTGGGAGATCAGGTGCACGGCCGGGTTCAGGCAGCCGCGGGTGCGATGGGCGATGAACTGCGACCGGGTGGCGTTCGGGACGTAGACCCGGAAGCCGTCCACGGCGCGCGGGCGGCAGGTCGCGGCGTCGTACAGATCGGCGACGACCTCGTCGACCCGGCTCACGGCACGCTGCCCGGGGGCCAGGACGAACGACGTGGCGGTGCCCTCGCGGGTCGCGGGTGCGCCGATCTGCGTGCCGTCGCCACCGCCGACGTACGACAGCCCGCCGAAGCCGCCGGTGCGGCAGGAGTGGGTCGACACGTTGGTCAGCACGATCTTCCCGTAGCGGTGTCCGGCCCCGTTGTCGGTCGCCCGGTAGCGCGCGTGGAGGTCGGCGTTGCGACATCCGGGCACGCCCACCGCTGCGGCGGCGGTCGCGGGGCCCGGGGAGGGCACGAGGAAGGATCCCGCCACGAGGAGTGCGGTGGCGGCCAGCAGGCGGAGGAGGGTCTTCATGCCAGGTGTGACGCCGCCTGCGGCCCTCCGGTTCTCGCCTCCGGTGCGCGGAAATGCGGAACGCCCGCCCTCCCCGAGGGAGGACGGGCGTTCCGTTGCGACGGACTCAGTTCTGGTAGGAACCGAAGTCGAAGTCGTCGAGGGCCACGGCCTGGCCGGCCGCGTTGCCGAACTCGTAGTCGTACGACTCGTAGCCCGTGACGGCGTACGCCGCGGCGCGCGCCTCCTCGGTCGGCTCGACGCGGATGTTGCGGTAGCGCTCCAGGCCGGTGCCGGCCGGGATCAGCTTGCCGATGATCACGTTCTCCTTCAGGCCACGCAGGCTGTCGGAGCGGCCGTTGATCGCGGCGTCGGTGAGCACCCGGGTGGTCTCTTGGAAGGAGGCCGCCGAGAGCCACGACTCGGTCGCGAGCGAGGCCTTGGTGATGCCCATCAGCTCCGGACGACCCGAGGCCGGCTTGCCGCCCTCGGAGACCACGCGACGGTTCTCCTCCTCGAAGAGGACGCGGTCGACCAGGTCGGACGGCAGCAGGTTGGTCTCACCCGACTCGAGCACCGTGATCCGGCGCAGCATCTGCCGCACGATGATCTCGATGTGCTTGTCGTGGATCGACACACCCTGGCTGCGGTAGACCTCCTGGACCTCATCGACGAGGTGCTGCTGCGTCCGGCGGACACCGAGGATGCGGAGCACCTCCTTCGGGTCCGGCGTGCCCTTGGTCAGCATCTGGCCGACCTCGATGTGGTCGCCGTCGCCGACCAGCAGCGCCGAGCGGCGGCTGACGACGTACTCGATGACCTCGCCACCGTCGTCGGGCGTGACCAGGACCTTGCGGGCCTTGTCGGTCTCCTCGATCTCCACGCGGCCGGCGGCCTCGGAGATCGGCGAGACACCCTTCGGGGTGCGGGCCTCGAACAGCTCGACGACGCGGGGCAGACCCTGCGTGATGTCGTCGGCCGACGCCACACCACCGGTGTGGAAGGTACGCATGGTCAGCTGCGTGCCGGGCTCACCGATCGACTGGGCGGCGATGATGCCGACCGCCTCACCGATGTCGACGAGCTTGCCGGTCGCCAGCGAGCGGCCGTAGCACTTCGCGCAGGTACCGGTGCGGGCGTCGCAGGTGAGGACCGAGCGGACGGTGACCGTCTCGATGCCGGCCTCGATGAGCTCGGCGATCTTGACGTCGCCCAGGTCCTCGCCGGCGCCGGCGAGGATCTCGCCGGTGTCGGGGTGCGCGATGTCCTTGGCAGCGGTCCGGGCGTACGCCGCGGTCTCGGCGTTGTCGTCCTTGACGACGACGCCGTCCTCGCCACGGACACCGATCACCTTGGGCAGGCCACGCTCGGTGCCGCAGTCGTCCTCACGGATGATGACGTCCTGCGAGACGTCCACCAGACGACGGGTCAGGTAACCCGAGTCGGCGGTCCGCAGCGCGGTGTCGGCCAGACCCTTGCGGGCACCGTGCGTCGAGATGAAGTACTCGAGCACGGAGAGACCCTCGCGGAAGTTGGCCTTGATCGGCCGCGGGATGATCTCGCCCTTCGGGTTCGCCACCAGGCCTCGCATGGCGCCGACCTGGTTGATCTGGTTGAAGTTACCCGAGGCACCCGAGTGCACCTGCACGTAGATCGGGTTGGTCGGGTTGGCCTCGAACGTCGACCGCAGCGCCTTGCCGACCTCCTGGCTCGCCTTGGTCCAGATCTCGATGAGCTCCTGGCGGCGCTCCTCGTCGGTCACCAGACCGCGCTCGAACTGCTTCTGGATCTTGGCGGCCTGGGCCTCGTACTCGCCGAGCAGCTCCGCCTTGTTCTCCGGCGTGATGACGTCGTCGATCGAGACGGTGACACCCGAGCGGGTGGCCCAGTGGAAGCCGTTGTCCTTGAGGGCGTCCAGGGACGCCGCCACGACCACCTTGGGGTAGCGCTCGGCGAGGTCGTTGACGATCGCGCCGAGGCGCTTCTTGCCGACCTCCTCGTTGACGTACGGGTAGTCGGCCGGGAGCGCGTCGTTGAAGATCGTGCGGCCCAGCGTGGTCTCGAGCAGGACGGCCTCGCCCTGCTCGTGGCCCTCGATGGCGTAGTCGGTCAGCATGATGCGGACGCGGTCCTGCAGCGTGATCTCGTTGCGGTCGTAGGCCATGATCGCCTCGGCCGGCGACGAGAAGGAGCGCAGGTGCGCCTCGCCGTCCACCTCGACCGTCGCCTCGCCACGCTCGGTGGTGAGGAAGAACAGGCCGATGATCATGTCCTGGGTCGGCATGGTCACCGGACGGCCGTCCGACGGCTTGAGGATGTTGTTGGTCGACAGCATCAGGATCCGGGCCTCGGCCTGCGCCTCCGCGGAGAGCGGCAGGTGCACGGCCATCTGGTCACCGTCGAAGTCCGCGTTGAAGGCGGTGCAGACGAGCGGGTGGAGCTGGATGGCCTTGCCCTCGATCAGCTGCGGCTCGAAGGCCTGGATGCCGAGGCGGTGCAGGGTGGGCGCACGGTTGAGCAGCACGGGGTGCTCGGTGATGACCTCTTCGAGGACGTCCCACACGACCGGGCGGCCACGCTCGACCATCCGCTTGGCCGACTTGATGTTCTGCGCGTGCGACAGGTCGACGAGCCGCTTCATGACGAACGGCTTGAAGAGCTCCAGCGCCATCTGCTTGGGCAGACCGCACTGGTGCAGCTTCAGCTGCGGACCCGACACGATGACCGAACGGCCCGAGTAGTCCACGCGCTTGCCGAGCAGGTTCTGGCGGAAGCGACCCTGCTTGCCCTTGAGCATGTCGGAGAGCGACTTGAGCGGGCGGTTGCCCGGGCCGGTCACCGGACGGCCGCGGCGGCCGTTGTCGAACAGCGAGTCGACGGCCTCCTGGAGCATCCGCTTCTCGTTGTTGACGATGATCTCCGGCGCGCCGAGGTCGAGCAGCCGCTTGAGGCGGTTGTTCCGGTTGATGACGCGGCGGTACAGGTCGTTGAGGTCGGAGGTCGCGAAGCGGCCACCGTCGAGCTGCACCATCGGGCGCAGGTCCGGCGGGATGACCGGGACGGCGTCCAGGACCATGCCGACGGGCTTGTTGCCGGTCTTGCGGAAGGCCTCGACGACCTTGAGCCGCTTGAGCGCGCGGACCTTGCGCTGGCCCTTGCCGGTGGCGATGGTCTCGCGCAGGCTCTCGACCTCGGCGTCGAGGTCGAAGTCCTGCAGGCGCTTCTGGATCGCCGTGGCGCCCATGTGGCCCTCGAAGTACTTGCCGAACCAGTTCTTCATCTCGCGGTAGAGGACCTCGTCACCCATGAGGTCCTGCACCTTGAGGGTCTTGAACGTGTCCCAGACCTCGTCGAGGCGGTCCAGCTCGCGCTGGGCGCGGTCACGCAGCTGCTTGAGCTCGCGCTCGGCACCGTCGCGCACCTTGCGGCGCTGGTCGGCCTTGGCACCCTCGGCCTCGAGGGCCGCGAGGTCCTCCTCGAGCTTCTTGGTCCGGTCCTCGAGGCCCGCGTCGCGGCGCTTCTCGATGGACTGGCGCTGCAGGCCGATCTTGCCCTCGAGGTCGGAGAGGTCGCGGTGGCGCGCGTCCTCGTCGACGGAGGTGATCATGTAGGCCGCGAAGTAGATGACCTTCTCGAGGTCCTTCGGGGCCAGGTCGAGCAGGTAGCCGAGGCGGCTCGGGACACCCTTGAAGTACCAGATGTGGGTGACCGGGGCGGCGAGCTCGATGTGGCCCATCCGCTCACGGCGGACCTTGGACCGGGTCACCTCGACGCCGCAGCGCTCGCAGATGATGCCCTTGAAGCGGACTCGCTTGTACTTGCCGCAGTAGCACTCCCAGTCCCGGGTGGGACCGAAGATCTTCTCGCAGAAGAGGCCGTCACGCTCGGGCTTGAGCGTGCGGTAGTTGATGGTCTCCGGCTTCTTCACCTCGCCGTGGCTCCACGTACGGATGTCGTCCGCGGTGGCCAGGCCGATCTGAAGCTGGTCGAAGAAGTTCACGTCGAGCACGATGGCTGCTGTCCTTCGTTAGTTCTTGGAAAGTGAAGTAGGTGGGGTGGAGGCGTGGCGCGCCCGGAGGCGCGCCACGCGGCTCACACCTCTTCGACCGAGCTGGGCTCGCGACGGGACAGGTCGATGCCGAGCTCCTCGGCGGCGCGGAAGACGTCCTCCTCCGCGTCACGCATCTCGATGGGGGTGCCGTCCTGGGACAGGACCTCCACGTTGAGGCAGAGCGACTGCATCTCCTTGACGAGAACCTTGAACGACTCCGGGATGCCCGAGTCGGGGATGTTCTCGCCCTTCACGATGGCCTCGTAGACCTTGACGCGACCCGGCACGTCGTCGGACTTGATGGTCAGCAGCTCCTGGAGGGCGTAGGCGGCGCCGTACGCCTCCATCGCCCAGACCTCCATCTCACCGAACCGCTGGCCACCGAACTGGGCCTTACCGCCCAGCGGCTGCTGCGTGATCATCGAGTAGGGGCCGGTCGAACGCGCGTGGATCTTGTCGTCGACCAGGTGGTGGAGCTTGAGGATGTACATGTAGCCGACCGAGACCGGGTCCTTGAACGGCTCGCCGGAGCGACCGTCGAACAGGTGGGCCTTGCCGGTCTCCTTGACCATCCGGACGCCGTCGCGGTTGGGCAGCGTCTGGCCGAGGAGGCCGGTGATCTCGTCCTCGCGGGCGCCGTCGAAGACGGGGGTCGCCAGCTTGGTGTTCGGGTCGGCCTGGTCGGCACCGATGGCCGTCAGGCGCTGGGCCCAGTCCTCGTTCTTGAGGTCGGCGTCGATGTGCCAGCCCTGCTTGCCGAGCCAGCCCAGGTGCAGCTCGAGGATCTGGCCGATGTTCATGCGTCGCGGAACACCCAGCGGGTTGAGCACGACGTCGACCGGCGTGCCGTCCTCCATGAACGGCATGTCCTCGACGGGCAGGATCTTCGCGATGACGCCCTTGTTGCCGTGACGGCCGGCGAGCTTGTCACCCACGGAGATCTTCCGCTTCTGCGCGACGTAGACGCGCACCAGCTGGTTGACGCCCGGCGGGAGCTCGTCGCCCTCCTCGCGGTCGAAGACCCGGACGCCGATGACCGTGCCGGTCTCGCCGTGGGGGACCTTCATCGAGGTGTCGCGGACCTCGCGCGCCTTCTCACCGAAGATCGCGCGGAGCAGGCGCTCCTCGGGGGTGAGCTCGGTCTCGCCCTTGGGCGTGACCTTGCCGACCAGCAGGTCGCCGTCGCGGACCTCGGCACCGATGCGGATGATGCCGCGCTCGTCGAGGTCGGCCAGCATCTCCTCGGAGACGTTCGGGATGTCCCGCGTGATCTCCTCCGGGCCCAGCTTGGTGTCGCGGGCGTCGACCTCGTGCTCCTCGATGTGGATCGAGGTGAGGACGTCCTCCTGCACCAGGCGCTGGCTGAGGATGATGGCATCCTCGTAGTTGTGGCCCTCCCACGGCATGAACGCCACGAGGAGGTTGGTGCCCAGGGCCATCTCGGCGTTGTCCGTGCAGGGGCCGTCGGCGATCGGCGAGCCGACCTCGAGGCGGTCGCCGGCCTCGACCAGCGGACGCTGGTTGATGCAGGTGCCCTGGTTGGAGCGCTTGAACTTCGCGAGGCGGTACGACGAGTAGCCACCGTCGTCGTCCATGGTCTCGACCAGGTCGGCCGACACGGACTTCACGACGCCGGCCTTGGTCGCGACGACGACGTCACCGGCGTCGACCGCGGCGCGGAACTCGATGCCGGTGCCGACGATCGGGCTGTCGCTCTTGATGAGCGGAACGGCCTGACGCTGCATGTTGGCGCCCATGAGCGCACGGTTGGCGTCGTCGTGCTCGAGGAACGGGATCAGGGCGGTCGCGACCGACACCATCTGGCGCGGCGAGACGTCCATGTAGTCGACCTCGTCGGCCGGGACCTCGGCGACCTCGCCGTTGCGCTGGCGGACCAGCACGCGGTCCTCGACGAACTTGTTGTTCTTGTCGAGCGCCGCGTTCGCCTGGGCGATGACGTAGCGGTCCTCGTCGTCGGCGGTGAGGTAGTCGATCTGGTCGGTGACCGTGCCGCCCGCGACCTTGCGGTAGGGGGTCTCCACGAAGCCGAACGGGTTGATCCGGCCGTAGGAGGCCAGCGAGCCGATCAGACCGATGTTCGGGCCTTCCGGCGTCTCGATCGGGCACATGCGGCCGTAGTGCGACGGGTGGACGTCACGGACCTCCATGCCGGCGCGGTCACGGGACAGACCACCGGGGCCGAGCGCCGAGAGGCGACGCTTGTGCGTCAGGCCGGCGATCGGGTTGGTCTGGTCCATGAACTGCGAGAGCTGCGAGGTGCCGAAGAACTCCTTCAGCGCCGCCACGACCGGGCGGATGTTGATCAGCGACTGCGGCGTGATCGCCTCGACGTCCTGGGTCGTCATCCGCTCGCGGACCACGCGCTCCATGCGGGCAAGGCCCGTGCGGAGCTGGTTCTGGATCAGCTCGCCGACCGTGCGCATGCGGCGGTTGCCGAAGTGGTCGATGTCGTCGGCGGAGACCGGGAGGTCCTTGCCGTCGGCGTCCTTGCGGATCTCGCCACCGATGGCGGTGACGAACTCGTCGCCGTTGTGCAGCTGGACGATGTACTTGATGGTCGCCACCATGTCGGCGATCGTCATCGTCTGCTGGTCGAACGCCTCGTGCTGGCCGAGCTTCTTGTTGACCTTGTAGCGACCGACCTTGGCCAGGTCGTAGCGCTTCGGGTTGAAGTAGTAGTTCTTCAGCAGCGTCAGCGCGGCCTCGCGCGTCGGCGGCTCGCCCGGACGGAGCTTGCGGTAGATGTCGAGCAGCGCGTCGTCGGGACCGGAGGTGTTGTCCTTCTCCTCGGTCAGCTGGATCGACTCGTACTGGCGCAGGTCGGCCATCACGGCGTCGTAGTCGTAGGCCTCGCCGGTGTCCTCGGCGATGGCCTGCAGCGCCTTGAGCAGGACGGTGACGTTCTGCTTGCGCTTGCGGTCGAGACGGACGCCGACCATGTCGCGCTTGTCGATCTCGAACTCGAGCCAGGCCCCGCGGCTCGGGATGAGCTTGGCGGTGTAGATGTCCTTGTCGGACGTCTTGTCGGCGGTGCGCTCGAAGTACACACCGGGCGAGCGGACCAGCTGCGAGACGACGACGCGCTCGGTGCCGTTGATGACGAAGGTGCCCTTGGGGGTCATGAGCGGGAAGTCGCCCATGAAGACCGTCTGGCCCTTGATCTCACCGGTCTCGTTGTTGGTGAACTCGGCCGAGACGTAGAGCGGAGCGGAGTAGGTGAGGTCCTTCTCCTTGCACTCGTCGACGGTGTACTTCGGGTCGTAGAACACGGGGTTCTCGAACGAGAGCGACATCGTCTCGGAGAAGTCCTCGATCGGGGAGATCTCCTCGAAGATCTCCTCGAGACCGGACTTGAAGGTGGCGTCGACGCCGGCGGCGATACGAGCCTCGATACGAGCCTTGTGGGCCTCGTTGCCGATCAGCCAGTCGAAGCTGTCGGTCTGGAGCGAGAGGAGCTGCGGCAGTGCCAGCGGCTCGGAGATCTTCGCGAAAGAAATGCGGGACTTACCGGGGGTGGTGCGCGCGGCCAAGAGTTGTCCTTCGACGGGTTCGACTCTTCGAGAGCGCCCTGTCCACCACGTCATCGGCCACCGGGCAGGCCGAAGCGCATCTGAGGGCAGGCGCAAGGAGCCACGATACCCGATACTCGAGCACTCCACAATGTCGGCTGCGCAACTTTCTCGCAGTCGAGGAGCGGCTCGGCCTCACAGCCGTCGAACCGGTGCGCCGATCATGCTGCGCGAGACCGCCAGAGGTCAAGGCCGCCACGCCTGAGCGCAGCGAAGGCGTGGTCGAAGGCCGCACGTCGAGACGCGTCACGAGACGCGGCCGCCACGCGTGCGGACCACAGCGACCGCTAGCTGCCGGGCTTGTCGCAGTTCGAGTCGACGCACACGTCGTCGATCAGCCAGCCGTCGGCGCTGCCGTCGTCGTGCACCATCCGGAGCGACACCCACATCCGCAGCGGCGTCTGGTCGACCCCGTTGCGGGTGCTGTCCTGCACCAGGAACACCACCACCGTGGCGTCCTTGCGGTCGGGGCTGACCCGGGTGAGCGCCACCGCCTCGGCACGCGCCTGGACCACGAGCTTCTGGTCGGCGGCGTCCTTGGCGATGTCGGGCCATCCCTTGGCCTGCTTCGCGCCGAGCTCCGGCGTGACGTACCGCTGGGCGCGCTCGAGGTCGGCGTCCATCGTCTTGTAGTTGTACGAGAAGACGTCGGCGATCATCCGCTCGGCAGCACCCTCGACCGACAGCGACGCCTTCTCGAAGCTCGCGTTGGCGGCGGCGACGTCCTTGGGCGAGTCGTCGGCGAACACGTTGCCGCCGGGCTGCAAGAGCAGCACGACCGCGAGGGCCAGCGCGGCGAGCGCGCCCACGCCGGCCGCGCCCAGCGCCCAGCCCGGAGGACCGGCACTCACCGGCTTCGCCGGCGCCGGGTCGGGAGCCGGCGCCGGGACCGGCTTCGGTGCCGTGACGGTGCTCGCTGCGCTGGCGGTGTCGGCGGTGCCAGCGGTGTCGACGGCGTCCTTGACGGCGGTGTCTTCCCCGGCCGCAGTGCCGGTCTTGGTGAGGGTCACGGGTGCCGGTGCCGGCTCCTCCCCCGCGGTGCTCGCTCCGGCGTCGTCGGCGGCGGCGGCAGCCAGCTCGGCGTCGTCGGCGGCGGCGGCAGCCAGCTCGGCGTCGTCGGCGGCGGCGGCAGCCAGCTCGGCGTCGTACGCCGCCCGCTTGTCGGTGTCCAGCAGCACGGCCGCGGCGTCGTTGAACGCACGGAAGCGGCGGTCGGTCGGGTCGAGGTCGGCGACCGCGGCCTTCCACGCGGACCGGATCTCGTCGACGCTCGCGGACTCGTCGACATTGAGGATGTCGTAGAGGTTGGCGCTCACGGTGCGTCACTCACTCCCCTCGGTGGCCGCGCCGGACGGCTCGCTCGTCGCACTGCCCGACGGCGCGCCGCTCGGCGTGCCCGACGGGCCCTGGCCGTCGGGCACGGTGTCCTGGGAGGAGGAGTTGGCGAACGACGGCAGCCCGTCGTCGACGTCGTCGAGGTCGTCGACGACCCAGGTGCCGTCGATGCGGACCAGGGTCACCTCGTAGCGGAAGCGCTGCGGCTCGAAGTCGACCCGCTCGTCCGGGTTGTCCCCGCTCGGGTACGACGACACGACCTCGGCGCCGACCAGCACGGTCGCGGAGTCGGCATCGATCGCGGAGATGCCCACGCCGTACACCGTGGCGACGCGGTCGATGCCCGTCTGGGCGACGGCCTTCTCGGCGATGGTGAGGTTCTCGTCGAAGGCCTTGCGGAACTTCGCGGTCATCAGGTCGCCGACGGCGCGGTAGTCCGGCATCTCGCCGGACTCCTCGAGCATGTCGGGGCCGTAGGTGTTGAACCGCTGCACGAAGGTGCGCGACGCGGCCAGCACCTCCTCGCGGTCGCGGGAGCCGTCCTTCGGTGGGTCGAAGACGGACGAGACGCGGTTGCCCAGCCCCGGCCCCGCCCCGTTGCCGAAGACGACGAGGGCGGACACGGCCAGGCCCGCGACGAGGACGCCGACCAGGACGGCGAGGACCGTCCAGCGCAGGGCAGCGCGACCGCCCGTGCTCGTCGTGCCGTCCGTCGCCTTGTCGTCCGCCGTCACCGGCTGCTGAGCATCGGTTGGACGTACAGCCACTTCCACGAGTCCTCTCCGAGCGTCGGAGGGGCCACGTTACCCCGGCCACTCGAAGCACCCTCGGGGACATCCCAGGTCAGGTCGCCGGTGGCCCTGTCGTAGCGGACGGCGATGTCGTACGCCGCACCACCGGGCGCCGGGCGACGGAGGTTCTGCAGGCCGCGCGGGTTGCTCTTGGTCGCGGGCTCGGTGCAGCCGACGTCGCTGGGCAGCGGCAGGTCACCGCGGTCCGACTCCGGGTTGCGCCGCTTCTTGAGGTAGCCGTCGTAGCAGGGGGTGGAGGTCGGGGCGATGATCAGGCCGAAGTGGGCGTCCCAGAAGCCACTGCCGCCCTGGGCGACGGAGCGCCTGCCGACGACGACCTGGCCGGCGCCGACGGCGTACGGGTAGACCACCAGGAGCTGCTTGATCCCCGCCAGGTGCTTGATCGTCACGCGGCCGGTCGTGACCAGGTTGGAGAGCAGCTCGCTGAGCTCGACGCCGTTCTGCTCGAGGAAGGTGCGCAGCTGGGTGGCCGCGACGGAGCCGGAGTCGATGACCTTGCGCAGGTCCTTGTCGGCGCCCGCGAGCGAGGAGGTGAAGGCCGACAGCTGCGACGCGAAGGCCCGCAGCGAGGTCTCCGAGGCGAGCTGGCCCCGCAGCACCGTGTTGCTGTCGCGGATGAGCGCGGTGGTCACGTCGAAGTTGTCGTCGGCGGTCTCGATGAACGAGTTGCCGGTGTCGATGATCTTCTGCAGGTCCGGGCCGGTGCCGGCGAAGGCCTTGCCGAGCTCCTCGACCGTCGTCGCGAGCGAGTCGCGGTCGACGCTGGCCACGGTCGCGGACAGGTCGCCGAGGAGCTTCTCGGTGGCGATCGGCGTGGCCACGTCGTCGATCTCCGAGCCCTCGACGAGGTAGGGACCGTCGTCGGTCTGCGGCTGGAGCTCGACGTACTGCTCACCGACCGCGGAGCGGTTGCCGACGAGGGCGATCGTGTCGCGCGGGATCTTGTCCCACTTGTTGTCGATGTCGAGCTTCACGTCGACGCCGTCGGACGTCAGCACCAGGTCGCCGACCTTGCCGATGCCGACGCCGCGGTAGGTGACCTCGGCGCCGGTGAAGATGCCGCCGGAGTCGGGGTAGTGCGCCGTCACGGTGTAGTCGCTGTCGACGATCGCCTTGTCGAGCTGCGCGTAGCGGGCGCCGACATAGGTCACGCCGAGGAGCGTGATGACCGCGAACACCAGGAGCTGGATGCGGGTACGACGGGTGATCATCGGTCGGCGCTCCGTCCCTGGGCCGGCGCCACGAGGGCGGCAGAGTACACGTCGACCAGGTCGGCGTCGTACCTGTCGTCGAAGGTGCGCCACATGTCGTTGACGTCGTCGGTCGCGCCCGGTCGTGGTCGGCCCAGGCCGCCACCGTCGAGCACGCTGCCGAGCAGGTTGCCGATCGGGTCACCGCTGGCCCGGGCTCCACCGAGATTCAGCCCGCCACCACACAGCAGCTTGACCGCGTCGCAGACGTCGTCGAGGAGGTACTGCGGGAGCTTCGCGCAGGCGGCGACGTCGGGCGGCGTGCGCAGGCAGCCCTGCAGCGTCTTGGTGACGCCGTTGCACAGCGTCTTGACGTCGATGAGCACGTCGAGCGGCAGGTCCGGGATCTCGTTGATCGGGATGCAGGCCAGGTCGGGCAGCCGGAGGTTGCCGAGGTCGAGCTGGAGGTCGACCGACAGGTTGACGTAGTCGCCCATGTGCAGGTTGCGCGCGGTCTGCGGGTTGCGGCCGACCGACTCGTCGATGAACGGGTAGGTCAGGAAGGTGCTGAAGCCCTTGGCGAAGTTGTCGCCGGACGCCGCGATCTGGGTCAGGATCGGGTCGAGCGACTTCAGCGTGTTGACGGTCGACGCCTGGGTCGCCTTGATCACCCGGACACCGACGTCGCTCAGCTTGGTCAGGCCGTCGAGCATGGCCACCAGGTCATCGCGCTGCCGGTCGAGCGAGTCGAGCGCGCTCGGCAGCTCCTCCAGCGCCGCGTCGATGCTGTCCTGGTGCTGCCGGGCGCTGATCGCGAGCCGGTTGATGGACTCGATCGCGTCGACGATGTCGCCCTTGCGCGCGTCGAGCCGGCTCATCAGCGACTCGACCTGCGTGAGCACCGACTTCGCGGAGTCCTCGCGGCCGTCGAGGGCGAGGTTGAGCTCGGAGGCGATGGTCTTGATCTGCGCCACGCCACCGCCGTTGAGGACCAGGCTCAGCGCGCCGAGGACCTCCTCGACCTCCGGGTTGCGGCCACCGTTCTCGATCACGTCGCCGTTGCCGAGCCGGCCCTCCCCGCCGTTGGACGGCGCGGCGAGGGAGACGAACTTCTCGCCGAGCAGGCTGGTCTGGCGGATCGAGGCCACCGGCTGGTCGGGCAGCTTCACGTCGTTGCGGAGCTGGAGCTTGACGACGGCCTGGTAGCCGTCGAGCTCGACGTCGGTCACCTGGCCGACGGTCACGTCGTTGACCTTGACCGACGACTTCGGGACCAGGTCGAGCACGTCGTCGAACTTGACGGTGACCTCGATCGGGTCGTCGCCGACGTCGGCGCCGCCGGGCAGCGGCAACTGGTAGACGTCGAAGTCGCAGCCGGACAGCGCGACCATGCCGACGAGGACGGCAGCGACGGTGCGGGCTCGGTTTCGCAGGCTCTTCATCGCTCGGCCCCCACCAGTCCGAACAGGGTCGGGTCGTAGGGCTGCGAGAAGGCCGAGCCGGTGCCGAACGGTGCGCCGCGCGGCAGCAGGGCCCCGATCAGGTCGCACAGGTCGCCCTTCGGGTCGTTGGCCGACACCAGCGTGCACAGCACGGCCTCCGGGTCGGACGTGAGCTCGTGCACCAGGTTGCCGATATTGGCGTTGGTGTCGAGCGTGCCGTCCTTCGGGTTGTAGGTGTGGTAGAGGTTCGTGAGCGCGAGCGGACCGGCGTCGAGGATCTCGTCGAGGTTCTCGCGCTGGCGGACCAGCACCTTGGCGACCCGGTTGACGTCGCGGATGTTGCGGCCCAGGACGGCCCGATTGGACTTCACGAAGCGGGCGACCTCGTCGAGGGCGGTGCCGAGGTTGGACAGCGCCGTGGTCAGCTCCTGCCGCTCGTCGGCGAGCAGGCCGGACACGTCGCCGAGCGACTTGTTGAAGCTGCGCACGGTCTGGTCGTTGTCGGCCAGCGTCTTGATGAAGCCCTCGAGCTGGGCGGCCGAGTCGAAGAGCTCGTCCTTGTTGTTGTCGAGGGTCTCGCTGAGCTTGCCGAAGTCCTCGATCGTCTGGTGGAACTCCTCGCCCTGGCCGCCGAAGTTCTTCGCGGTCTGCTCGAGCAGGTCGGTCAGTGCACCCTCACGGTTGGCCCCCTCGGGGCCGAGCGC
Organism: Nocardioides sp. SRI_004; assembly: GCF_057586415.1. Classification (NCBI taxonomy): domain Bacteria; kingdom Bacillati; phylum Actinomycetota; class Actinomycetes; order Propionibacteriales; family Nocardioidaceae; genus Nocardioides; species Nocardioides sp. SRI_004. The sequence goes on along the minus strand of NZ_JBYCZV010000001.1, from coordinate 215,721 downwards.
GACGGTGAGCTTGTCGATGCTGGAGTAGATCTGGTCCAGCTCGAGCGGGATGGCGGTCTTGTCGACCTTGATCACCGTGTTGTCGGCCATGACCTTGTCGCCGTCGTCGAACGCCGGCGTCAGCTGGATGTAGCGGTCCCCGACCACCGAGGGCGACACGATGACCGCCTGGGCGTCCTGCGGCACGTCGACGTCGCTGTCGTAGGTCATGACGACCTTGACCTGGGTGCCCTGCGGGACGACCTCCTCGACCTGCCCGATGGCCACGCCGAGGACCCGGACGTCGCTGCCCTCGTACACCGAGACGGTGCGGGGGAAGTAGGCGGTCACCCTCTTGGCGTCGTTGCTCCCGGCGAACATCCACACCACTCCGGCGAGGAGCAGCAGGACGATGACCGCGACCGGCAGGAAGCGTCGCACGTCGCTCATCAGTTGGCACCTCCCGCACCCGGGATCGGAGGCAGGTTGAACAGGTAGGTGTCGAACCACGGCCCGTTGCCCAGGGTGCTCGCGAACACCCGGTAGAAGGGCGCCATCGCCTTGATCGCGTCCTCCAGGTTGTTCTCGTTCTTCTTGATGACCTGCAGCACGGAGTCGAGCTGGTCGAGCGCCGGCTTCAGGTCGGCCCGGCTCTCGCGGATCAGCCCGGTCAGCGTCTTGCTCAGCGTCGTCGTCGACACCAGCAGCCGGTGGATCTGGGCCTTGCGCTGCAGGAGCGCCTTGAAGAGCGTGTCGGCGTCGGCCATCAGCGCCACGATGTCCTCGTCGCGGGAGTCCAGCACCGTCGAGACCCGGTCGAGGTTCTTGAGCAGCGAGTTGATCTCGTCGTCGCGGGACGCCACGACCTTCGACAGCGCGGAGACGCCGGCCAGCGCCGAGCGGAACTCCTCCGGCGTGTTGCGGGTCAGGTCGGCGAGCGTGGTCAGCGCGCTGGCCAGCTGGTCGGTGTCGATGTCGGCGGACGTCTCGGCCAGGCCGCTGAAGGCCTCGACGACGTCGTACGGCGAGCTGGTGCGCTCGGTCGGGATGGTGGTCCCCTCCGCGAGCTGGCCGGAGCCGCCCGGCGTGAGCGAGAGGAACATCGAGCCGAGGATCGTCTTCACCTTGATGTCCGCACGGGTCGCGTCGCCGAACTCGGCGTCGGTCTTGATCTTGAACCCGACCTTGACCGAGTCGCCCTCGAGCTCCATCGAGGTGACCTGGCCGACCCGGACACCCGCGATGCGGACCTCGTCCTTGACCTTCAGGCCGCCGGCCTCGTCGAAGGAGGCGTAGTAGGTGTCACCGCCACCGATGAGGGGCAGGTCCTGGGCTCGCAGCGCGGCGACCAGCATCAGGACGAGGACGGCGATGCTCGCGGCACCGACCGCGACGGGGTTGCGCTCGCGGAAGGGGATCACTCGCCGACCTCCTTCTTGAGCGAGCACCGGGGCGCGTCGACCGGGATCGTGGTGCCGAGCGGGTTCTTCAGGCCGGGCACCTTGATCGTGGTCTTGAAGTGGCAGAGGTAGAAGTTGAACCAGGAGCCGTAGATCGCCGTGCGGCCGATCTTCGTGAGCTTCACCGGGAGCACCTGCAGCGCCCGGTCGATCTCCTTGCGGTTGCGGTTGAGGGTCGTGGCGACCTTCCGCAGCTCCTTGATGTCCTTGACGAACGGGTCCTTGATGTCGGTGACCAGGGCCGCGGTCTGCACGGACAGCTCGGAGATCGAGTCCAGCGAGGACAGGATCGCCTCGCGGTCGTCGTTGAGCCCACCGACGAGCGAGCGGAAGCTGTCGATCAGGTTGGTCAGCTGCTTGTCGCGGTCGGCCACGTGGTCGAGGACGTAGTCGAGGTTCTCGAGCAGCTCGCCGATCACCTTGTCGCGGTCGGCCAGCGTCTGGGTGATGGAGGCCGTGCTCGAGAGGAGGCCCTCGAGCGTGCCGCCCTCGCCCTGGAAGACCTGGACGATCTCGAAGGACAGCTTGTTGATGTCATCGGGCGAGAGTGCCTCGAACAGTGGCTTGAAGCCGTTGAAGAGGACGGTGAGGTCGAGGGCCGGCGTGGTCCGGTCGACCGGGATGCCCTCGCCCTCCTCGAGCCGGTCTCCGCCGGAGCCGTCCTGGGCCAGCGAGATGTAGCGCTGGCCGAGCAGGTTGCGGTAGCGGATCGTCGCGTGCGTCGCGTCGTCGAGCTTCGTGTCGGCGTCGACCTTGAAGGTGATCTTCGCCCGGTTGCCCTTGATGATGTCGATGTCCTCGACGCTGCCGACCTTGACGCCCGCGATCCGGATGTCGTCGCCCTTGTTGACGCCGGTGGCGTCGACGAAGTCGGCGGTGTACTCCTTCGTCGCGCCGAAGGACAGGTTGCCGATCGTGACGATCAGGACGCCCGTCGCCAGGGCCGTCGTGACCATGAAGATGACCAGGCGGATCAGGTCGCCGCTGGTCCGCTTGTCGAGTCCGCGCACCATCAGCGACCACTCCCCGCGGCCACGGCCGGACCGGCCAGCAGCACGTTGATGTCGGCGCCGGCGCCGTACTCGGCCTCGAGGGCACCGCGCAGCGCCGTCACGTCGTCCGGCGTGCCCTGGTAGGCGGCGCTCGGCCGGAGGTTGCCCTTGCCGGTGTCACCGTTCATGCCGTCGTTGAGGTGCGGCAGCGGCGGGTAAGGGTTTTCCTGGCTGTAGGGGATGTCCGGCAGGCCCAGGCAGTCGGGACCGCGGTCGTCGCCGAAGAAGGGCGCGTCCTTGGCGGTGTACTTGCGCGGCTGGTCCTGCAGCGTCTCGAGCACGATGTGCAGCTCGTAGCCGCGGAAGGCCTCCGCGAGCCGGCCCTGGGCCTTGACGATGGCCGCCGACATGCAGGGGAAGGTCGGTGCGTAGCGCGCGACGGCCCGCAGGATCGGCGTGCTCAGCTCGCCGGCCTCGCGCAGGTTGGCCTCGTTGGCGGCGAGGAAGGAGCGCGCCGTGTCGGAGAAGCTCCGGATGTCGCGCAGCGTCGCGGTCAGCGCCGCCTCCTTCTCCTCGATGGTGCCGGTGGTCTTGACGGTGTCGTCGAGGATCTGCGCCACCTCGGGGAGGATGTCGGCGTAGGTGTCGGACACCTGGGCGGTGAGCTTCAGGTCCTCGAGCAGCGCCGGGATCTGCGGGTTGATCCGCTTGAGGTACGAGTCGACGGTCTCGAGGTTCTCGCCGAGCTGCTCGCCGCGGCCCTCGAGCGCCGTCGCCAGCGCGCTGAGCGTGGCGTTGAGGTCGGCCGGGCGGACGGTGCGCAGCAGCGGGTAGATGTCCGAGAGGACCTCTTCGAGCTCGGTGGCCACCTTGGTCCGGTCGATGACGGCGCCGGCCCGGATGGTGCCCGACGGACCGCTGTCGGGGACCACCAGCGAGACGTACTTCTCGCCGAACAGCGTCTTCGGGACGATCGACCCGGTGACATTGGCCGGGATCTCGTCCAGCTTGTCGGGGTAGATGCCGAGGGTCAGCTCGGCACCCTGGTCCGCGCCGGCCTTGGCCTCGAGGACCTCGCCGACGATGACACCGCGGATCTTGACGTCCGCGCGGGTGGGCAGCTGGAGACCGACGTTGGAGGTGGTCAGGGTGACCTCCTCGTAGTCGGCGAACTTCTTCGTGAAGGTGGCGTAGGTCAGCCAGACGCCGAGCAGCAGCAGGCAGACGAAGACGACACCCAGCACCTTGTGGGCAGCGAGGACCTTGTTCATCGCGTCGTCACCCCGCCAGCCTGACGGTGGTGGACGCGCCCCAGATCGCCATCGACAGGAAGAGGTCGATCACGTTGATGGCCACGATGCTGGTCCGCACCGCACGGCCCACCGCGACGCCCACGCCCGCGGGACCGCCCGAGGCCGTGTAGCCGTGGTAGCAGTGGATCAGGATGACGACCACCGCGAACACGAGCACCTTGCCGAAGGACCACAGCACGTCGCCGGGTGGCAGGAACTGGTTGAAGTAGTGGTCGTAGGTCCCCGCGGACTGACCGTAGAACTTGGTGACGACCAGCCGGCTCGCGACGTACGACGACAGCAGGCCGACGACGTAGAGCGGGACGATCGCGATCAGGCCACCGACGACCCGGGTCGTGACGAGGAACTGCATCGACGGGATCGCCATCACCTCGACGGCGTCGATCTCCTCCGAGATCCGCATGGCGCCGAGCTGGGCGGTGAAGCCGCAGCCGACAGTCGCGGCCAGCGCGATGCCGGCGACCAGCGGGGCGATCTCGCGGGTGTTGAAGTAGGCCGAGACGAAGCCCGCGAAGGCCGCCGTGCCGAGCTGGTTGAGCGCGGCGTACCCGGACAGGCCGACCTGCGCGCCGGTGAAGAAGGTCATGCCGGCGATGACGCCGACCGTGCCGCCGATGACGGCGAGCGCGCCGGAGCCGAGGGTGACCTCCGCGAGGATCCGCAGGATCTCCCGCGGGTAGTGCATGACGGAGCGCGGGAGCGCCATCAGCACCTTGAGGTAGAAGGACAGCTCGTGGCCGAGGGTGTCCAGGCCCTTCACGGGCCGCTCGTAGATCGCCTTGATGTTCGCCATCGCGCTAACCCGTCTTCGGGGGCACGACCTGCAGGTAGATCGTGCTCAGGGTGAAGTTGACGACGAACAGGAGGAGGAAGGTGATGACGACGGACTCGTTGACCGCGTCGCCGACGCCCTTCGGGCCACCGGCGGCGTTCATGCCCTTGTAGGCGGCGACGATCGCGGCGATGAGGCCGAAGACGAGCGCCTTGATCATGCCGATCCACACGTCGGGCAGCTGGGCGAGCGCGGTGAAGCTGGCGAGGTAGGCACCGGGCGTGCCGTCCTGGAGGATCACGTTGAAGACGTAGCCACCGCCGACACCGACGACGCTGACCATGCCGTTGAGGAAGACGGCGACGAGCATGCAGGCGAGCACGCGCGGCACGACCAGGCGCTGGATCGGGTCGATGCCCAGCACCATCATCGCGTCGAGCTCCTCACGGATCTTGCGGGCACCGAGGTCGGCCGCGATGGCCGAGCCGCCGGCACCGGCGATCAGTAGCGCCGTCGCGATCGGTCCGGCCTGCTGGATGACCGCGAGCACGGACGCGGAGCCGGTGAACGACTGCGCGCCGAACTGCTTGATGAGGCCACCGACCTGCAGCGCGATGACCGCGCCGAAGGGGATGGCGACGAGCGCGGTCGGCACGATCGTGACCGAGGCGATGAACCACGCCTGTTGGAGGAACTCACGCGTCTGGAACGGACGTCGGAAGAGTCCCCGCCCCACGTCGAGCGCGAAGGCGAAGAGCTTCCCAGCCGTTCCGACAGGCTGGAGAACCCGAGCGGCTGTCAGAGACATGGGGCGAAGGTGCTCCGGTCAGTGCTGCGAGGATCCACTGGCGTGCTCGGCTTCCTTGGTGAAGGAACCCGGGGGCGGCGTGATGCCGTTCTCCCGGCACCAGGCGCCGGGCGCGCGCTGGGCGCGACGCGGGATGCCGTTGGAGGGCTCGAGCTGCAGCGGGATGGGCGGGAGCGGCGGGAGGTCCATGTCCTTCTCAGCGGCCAGCTGGTCGGCGTCCTTCTCCTCGGACATGCCGATCGGGCCGACGGTCTGCGCGTTGAGGAACTGGCGCACGACCGGCTCGTCGGACGACAGCAGCATCTCGCGCGGGCCGTACATGGCCAGGTGCTTGTGGTAGAGCAGGCCGATCTGGTCGGGCACGATCCGGACCGAGTGGATGTCGTGCGTCACGATCAGGAAGGTCGCGTCGATCTGGGCGTTCAGGTCGACGAAGAGCTGGTTGATGAACGACGTGCGCACGGGGTCGAGGCCCGAGTCCGGCTCGTCGATCAGCAGGATCTCGGGGTCGAGCACCAGCGCGCGGGCCAGGCCGGCACGCTTGCGCATACCACCGGAGATCTCACCGGGGAGCTTCATCTCCGCGCCGAGCAGACCGACGAGGTCCATCTTCTCCATGACGATGTCACGGATCTCGGACTCGCCCTTCTTGGTGTGCTCGCGCAGCGGGAAGGCGACGTTGTCGTAGAGGTTCATCGAGCCGAACATCGCGCCGTCCTGGAACAGCACGCCGAACAGCTTGCGGACCTCGTAGAGCTCCTTCTCGGAGCAGGAGGCGATGTCGGTGCCCTCGATGACGATCGAGCCCTCGTCGGGCTTGACCAGGCCGATCAGCGCCTTGAGGAAGACGGACTTGCCCGTACCGGACGGGCCGAGCATCACGGAGATCTCGCCTGCGGGCAGGGTGAGGGTCACGCCCTTCCAGATCAGCTGCTTGCCGAACTGCTTCGTCAGGTTCGTCACCGCTACATCGACGCCCATGTTGACCTCTTCCTACGTCCGCTGACCCGGCTCGTGCTGCGAGGGAACAACGCAGCCACGTGGCGCACGTTACGCGTAAACCGTGGCGGCCGTCACGCCGACCCGTCCATCGGGATCGCGAAAGTACTTGCGAGTAGCACTACCGGGTAACCAGCGTGACCTGCTACGCGGCAGCGGGAGCCGTTGCAAAAAGGCCGAGGCCGGCAGAGCGCTGCTCTGCCGGCCTCGTGGTGCTGAACGAGTCAGCGAGGGGTCACTTGAGGGTGACGGTGGCGCCGGCGCCCTCGAGGGCCTCCTTGGCCTTGTCAGCCGTCTCCTTGTTGACCTTCTCGAGGATCGCCTTCGGGGCGCCCTCGACGAGGTCCTTCGCCTCCTTGAGGCCGAGGGAGGTCAGCGCGCGGACCTCCTTGATGACGTTGATCTTCTTGTCACCAGCGGCCTCGAGGACGACGTCGAACTCGTCCTGGGCAGCGGCCTCCTCGGCACCGCCCGCGGCGCCGCCGGCGGCGGGGGCAGCGGCAACGGCAACGGGAGCAGCGGCGGTGACGCCGAAGGTCTCCTCGAACTGCTTCACGAACTCGGAGAGCTCGATGAGGGTCATCTCCTTGAACGCGTCGAGGAGCTCGTCGGTGGTGAGCTTCGCCATGGTGGCGGTTCCTTTCTCAGGTGGTCGGCGCGCGTACGTCGCGCGCCGGCCGGGTTTCAGGTGGTGGTGACGCCGGGGCCTCAGGCCTCGGCGGTGTCGCCCTCGTCAGAGGCAGCGTCGGCGGCGGGCTCCTCGGGAGCCGCCTCCTCAGCGGGAGCCTCGTCGGCGGGGGCCTCGGCCTCAGCGGCCGGGGCCTCCTCGGCGGCGACCGGCGTACCGGCACCACCTGCGAGGATCGAGGGGTCCTCCTGGGCCTTCGCCTCCAGGGCGCCGGCGAGCCGGGCAGCCTGGGCGAGCGGGGCGTTGAGGAGGTAGACGGCCTGGCTGAGCGAAGCGAGCATCGCGCCCGCCAGCTTGCCCAGGAGCACCTCGCGCGACTCGAGATCGGCCAGCTTGGCGATCGCGGACGCGTCGAGGAGGTTGCCGTCCAGAACGCCACCCTTGATCACGAGGGTGGGGTTCGCCTTGGCAAAGTCACGCAGACCCTTGGCCGCCTCGACGACGTCGCCCTTGATGAAGGCGATCGCGGTCGGACCGGTCAGCAGGTCGTCGAAGCCATCGATGCCCGCCTCCTTGGCGGCGAGCTTGGCCAGCGTGTTCTTGACCACGGCGTAGTTGGCGTTCGCACCGAGGGAGCGGCGAAGGTCCTGCAGCTCCTTGACGGTGAGACCGCGGTACTCGGTCAGCACAGCGCCTGCGGACTCGCTGAACGACTCAGCGATCTCCGCGACGGCGGCCTGCTTGTCTGCCCGCGCCATGGGTCTCCTTCCGGTGGGAGACCGCCGCGATGGACCGGGAAATGAAGGACGCCCCGAGCGCAGGCGCTCAGGGCGTGGACATCGGGCACGTGGCGCCCGGTGCTGCTCTGATCCCCTGCGCAGGCCGTCCGCATCTCGCGGAACCTTCGGTCAGGACTGGCAGCCCTGACAACCGGCGGTCTTAAGGTTTCGTGGAGAAGGCTACGGCGCTGCTCGCGGCGATACCAAATCGCGGACCGCTCGGCCGGTGCGACAAGATGGTCCCGTGACCTCCTCGACGCCGCTCGCCGACCTGTCCGCCGACGACCTCGCCGCGCGCCTGACGACGGTCCGCGCCGACTACGACGCGCTCAAGGAGCGCGGGCTGAAGCTCGACCTCACGCGCGGCAAGCCGGGCGCCGACCAGCTCGACCTGTCGAACGCGCTGCTGGGCCTGCCGACGTCGTACAAGGACCGGGCGGGCACGGACGTGCGCAACTACGGCGGCCTCGACGGCCTGCCGGAGCTCCGCGAGATCTTCGCCGACCTGCTCGGCGTGGACGTCTCGACCGTCGTCTGCGGCGGCAACTCGAGCCTGACGATGATGTACCAGGTGCTGACCGCCCTCATCCTCAAGGGTGGCCCCGACTCCCCGCGGCCGTGGTCGCAGGAGCCGGTCGTGAAGTTCGTCTGCCCCGTGCCCGGCTACGACCGTCACTTCACGATGCTCGCCGAGCTCGGCATCGAGATGGTGACCGTGCCGATGACCCCCGACGGCCCCGACCCGGTCGCCGTGCGGGCGCTGGTCGCCGACGACCCGAGCGTCAAGGGCATGTGGATCGTGCCGACCTACGCCAACCCGACCGGAGCCGTGTGCTCCGCCGAGGTCGCCGCCGAGCTGATGGCGATGCCGACGGCCGCGCCGGACTTCCGGATCTTCTGGGACAACGCCTACGCCGTGCACCACCTGACCGACGACGAGATCAAGAGCGCCGACGCGCTCGGCCTCGCCGCCGCGTCGGGCCACCCGAACCGGCCGATCATGTTCGCCTCGACCTCGAAGATCACCTTCGCGGGCGCCGGCGTCGCGGCGCTCGCCGCCTCGCCCGAGAACCGTGCCTGGTACCTCCAGCGGCTCGGCTTCGCGGCGATCGGCCCCGACAAGGTCAACCACCTGCGTCACGTCGAGTTCTTCGGCGACGCCGACGGCGTGCGGGCCCACATGCGCAAGCACCGCGACCTGATCGCCCCCAAGTTCGCCGCGGTCGAGGACGCCCTCACCGGCCGGCTCGCGGGCCTGGGCATCGCCGAGTGGACCGTCCCCACCGGCGGCTACTTCGTCAACCTCGACGTCCTCGACGGTACGGCGGCCCGCGTGGTCACCCTCGCCAAGGAGGCCGGCATCGCGCTGACCCCCGCCGGCTCGGCCTTCCCCCACAGCAACGACCCCAACGACCGCAACATCCGGCTCGCGCCGACCTTCCCGGTGCTGGCCGAGGTGGAGGCCGCGATGGCCGGGGTGGCCGTGTGTGTCGAGCTGGCGGCGCTGGAGAAGCTGACGGCCTGAGCGGGCTGCATGAATCCCCGGTCGACCGGGGATTCATGCACTTGTCAGGTGTTGCAACGCCCGACAAGTGCAGGCATTGCCCGACAACATCAGCCGGCGACGAACGGCGCCAGCCGGATCGTCGTGAACTGGCCGATGTCGATGCGCTCCCCGTCGGCCACCGCGGGCACCGGGACGGGGACCTGGCCCGACGCCAGCTGGACGACCAGCATCGACGCCTGCTCGGACTCGGCCCCGGCGAGGTCGCCGGTCCACTCGATCAGGGCGGCGGCCCGCTCCCCCGGCGCCAGCCGGACGGGCACCGCCGCGATCGGCTCGCCGTTCAGGTCCCGGTCGGTGTGCTCGACCTCGGGCACGAACCGCGACCCCCACGCGCCACGCACGCCGATGCCGGGCACGCCCTCCACGACGCAGGACCGGTCCGAGTCGTTGCGCACCTCGATCCGCGAGTAGCGGTGGCCCAGGGAGAGGTCGAAGCCCGCCAGTCTCACGAAGACCTGGTCGCGGGTGCAATGGCCGTCGGCCGCGACCGATGCCCGTGTGCGCAGGAGCGCGGTGAGCGCGGCTCCGTCGAGGTCGTCGTCCTTGGCCGGCGGCGGGCCGTCCAGCTGCTGGTCGTAGCCGGGAGGGACCTCCTCGAGGCCCGGTGGCGCCGTGGTGCCGACGGACTCGACCGGGGCGTCCGCGCCGGGCTCCGAACCGTCATCGGTCGAGCAGGCCGGGAGCACCAGAACGACGAGCAGCGTCCCGAGAAGTCGCCTCACGCGCCCACCCTACGAAGGTGCCGGAAATGTACGACGCCCGCCGTCCCTTGCGGGAGCGGCGGGCGTCGTACTGGCTGGAGCCTGGGTCAGGCGGTGGCCTCGTCCTCGACCGCGACGTTCTTGATGCGGTTGGGGTCGACCTGGACGCCGGGGCCCATGGTCGTGGAGACGGTGACCTTCTTCAGGTAGCGGCCCTTGGAGCTGGCCGGCTTGAGCCGCAGCACCTCCTCGAGGGCGGCGGCGTAGTTCTCCGCGAGCTGGGTCTCGGAGAAGGACGCCTTGCCGATGATGAAGTGCAGGTTGGCGTGGCGGTCGACGCGGAACTCGATCTTGCCGCCCTTGATGTCGGAGACGGCCTTGGCCGGGTCCGGGGTGACGGTGCCGACCTTGGGGTTCGGCATGAGGCCACGGGGGCCGAGCACGCGACCGAGGCGGCCGACCTTGCCCATCAGGTCCGGGGTGGCGACGACGGCGTCGAAGTCGGTCCAGCCGCCGGCGACCTTGTCGATCAGCTCGTCGCTGCCGACGAAGTCCGCGCCGGCCTCGCGGGCGGCCTCGGCCTTGTCACCGTTCGCGAACACGAGGACGCGAGCGGTCTTGCCGGTGCCGTGGGGCAGGTTGACGGTGCCGCGCACCATCTGGTCGGCCTTGCGGGGGTCGACGCCGAGGCGGAAGACGACGTCGACGGTCTCGTCGAACTTCTTCTTGCTGGCGGTCTTCGCGATCTTGATCGCGGCGAGCGGCGCGTAGAGCTCGTTCTTGTCGAACGTCTCCGCAGCCGCGCGGTAGGTCTTGCTGCGCTGCATGGTGATTCCTTAAGTAGAGGAGGAGGTGTGGTCAGCGGGCCAGCGCGGCCCTTCCACGGTTCTTCAGCCGTCGATGGTGACGCCCATGGAGCGGGCAGTGCCCTCCACGATCTTCATGGCGGCGTCGATGTCGTTGGCGTTGAGGTCGGGGAGCTTCGTCGTCGCGATCTCGCGCACCTGGTCCTTGGTCAGCTTGCCGACCTTCTCCTTGTGCGGGACGCCCGAGCCCTTCTTGAGGCCGGCGGCCTTCTTGATCAGCTCAGCGGCCGGCGGCGTCTTCGTGATGAAGTCGAACGACCGGTCCTCGTAGATCGTGATCTCGACCGGGATGACGTTGCCGCGCATGGACTCGGTCTGGGCGTTGTACGCCTTGCAGAAGTCCATGATGTTGACGCCGTGGGGACCGAGCGCGGTACCGACCGGCGGAGCCGGGGTGGCCGAGCCGGCCTGCAGCTGCACCTTGACGAGTGCGGCGATCTTCTTCTTGGGAGGCATTCCTCTATCTCTTTCTCTCGTGGTCATGACGAGGAGCTGTTGGACAGCCCTCTGCCACCTGCGTGACCCGGCCGGAGCCGGGCAACCCAGACATTCTTCCGCGCGCGGGCGCGGGAGTGAAATTCCGGCGGTCGGTCAGACGCGCTGGATCTGCGCGAACGACAGCTCGACCGGGGTCTCGCGGCCGAAGATCTCGACCAGGGCCTTGACCCGCTGGGCCTCGGCGTTGATCTCGGTGATCGTGGCGTGCAGCGTCGCGAAGGCGCCGTCGACGATGAGGACCGAGTCGTTGACGCCGAAGTCGACGACCTCGACCGGCTTCTTCGCGGGAGCGGCGCTCGTCGTACCACCACCGGAGGCGGCAGCGGCCTCGGCCTCGGCGGCCGCGGCGGTGACGACGGCGGGGGCGAGCATCTTCTCGACCTCGTCCATGCTCAGCGGCACCGGCTGGTGGCTGTGGCCGACGAAGCCGGTGACCGACGGGGTGTGGCGCACGGCGGCCCACGACTCGTCGGTGAGGTCCATGCGGACCAGCACGTAGCCGGGGAGAACGGTGCGCTTGACCATCTTGCGCTGGCCGTTCTTGATCTCCGCGACCTCCTCGGTGGGGACCACGATCTCGTGGATGTAGTCCTCCATGTTGAGGGAGTGGATCCGGTTCTCGAGGTTCTGCTTCACCCGGTTCTCCATGCCGGAGTAGGTGTGCACGACGAACCAGTCGCCCGGCTTGGCCCACAGCTCGCGGCGGAACGCCTCGAGCGGGTCCTCGTCAGCAGCCTCGGCGGGCTCGTCCTCAGCGGCCTCGTCCTCGGCGTCCTCGGCGTCCTCGACGTCGTCGGCGGCGTCCTCGGCGGGCTCGTCGGCCTCGTCCTCGACGGCGGCGATCTCGTCAGCACCCTCGACGTCGACGGTCTCGTCGACCTCGACGGCCTGCTCGGTGTCGTCCGCCTCGAGGGTCGCCTCGAGGGCGTCCTCGTCAGCGGCCTCCACGGCCTCGACCTGGTCGGCCGCCTCGTCGATCTCGGGGGCCGAGTCGTACTGCTCCGACACGTGCTGCTCCATCAGTTGTTCGAAAATGTCGCCGACAACCCCACCCGGGAGGGAGGGATCAGATGTCGTCCGCGCCGGTGAAGACCTCGAACGCGAGCTTGCCGAGACCCAGGTCCAGCAGCGACACGAGCGCGATCATCACGAGAACGAACGCGAGGACGACGAAGAAGTAGGTCACCAGCTGGTCGCGGGTGGGGTAGACCACCTTGCGCAGCTCGGCGACGACCTGGCGGTAGAAGGTCACCGGACCGGTGCGCTTCTCGGGGTGCTTGCCGCCCGAGGAGTCCTTGTGACCCCCGCGGACTGCCGGAGCGTCCGACACGCTGCTCACCCTTTCGCCACTTCGACTACGTCATCTCTTGCAGGGCACGAGGGACTTGAACCCCCAACCCTCGGCTTTGGAGGCCGATGCTCTGCCAATTGAGCTAGTGCCCTTCGGGCTTCTCCCGAGTCGTTCCCGACCAACGTCCGGGCGCGACTCATCATGTGGAGGAACCACCAGTGGGTGACTCTACCCACCCGACCCACACCGGTCCAAAGCCGGCCCGCCCCGACTCCGCGGGCACGGCGCTGGAGGGGCGCCCCTACGATGGCGCCGTGCGGGACCTCCATGCTCTACCCAAGGCCCACCTCCACCTGCACTTCACCGGTTCCATGCGGCACGCGACGCTGCTCGAGCTCGCCGAGCGCGACGGCATCCACCTGCCCGACGCACTCGTGGCGGAGTGGCCGCCGCAGCTGACGGCGGCGGACGAGAAGGGCTGGTTCCGGTTCCAGCGCCTGTACGACGTCGCACGCTCCGTGCTGCGGACCGAGGACGACGTGCGCCGGCTCGTGCGCGAGGCCGCCGAGGACGATGTCGCCGACGGCGGCCGTTGGCTGGAGATCCAGGTCGACCCGAGCGGCTACGGCGGCCGCTTCGGCGGGATCACCGCCTTCACCGACCTGGTCCTCGACGCCGTGCGCGACGCGTCCGAGCGCACCGGCCTGGGCATGGCGGTCGTGATCGCCGCCAACCGGACCCGGCACCCGCTCGACGCCCGCACCCTCGCCCGGCTGGCCAGCCAGTACGTCGACCGGGGCGTCGTCGGCTTCGGGTTGTCGAACGACGAGCGGCGCGGGCGCACCGAGGACTTCGCGGGCGCGTTCGCGATCGCCGAGAGGGCGGGCCTCCTGCTGGCTCCGCACGGCGGCGAGCTGCGAGGACCGGAGCACATCCGCACCTGCCTCGACTCGCTGCACGCCGGACGACTGGGGCACGGGGTGCGGGCCGCCGAGGACGCCGACCTGCTGAAGCGGATCGTCGACACCGGTGTCGCGCTCGAGGTGTGCCCCGTCTCGAACGTCGCGCTCGGGGTCTACTCCGACCTGACCTCCGTGCCGCTGCCGACGCTGCTGGAGGCCGGCGCGACGATCGCCCTCGGCGCCGACGACCCGCTCCTGTTCGGGTCGCGGCTGGCCGGGCAGTACGCCACGATGCGCGCGGCCCACGACCTCTCCGACGCCCAGCTCGCCGAGCTCGCCCGGATGTCGCTGCGGGCCAGCAACGCCCCGCAGGATCTGCGGGAGCGCGCGCTGGCCGACATCGACGCCTGGCTGGCCGCACCGGACTCCTGATCCCGTTTCCACCGGGTCCGCGGATGGAAGGATGAGGCCATGAGCGAGCAGCCGCCCCTGGCGTCCCCGTCCGGCCCGGAGCCGAGCCCCGACGACTCCCCGGCCTACGGCGACGTGGGCGGCGCGGCGGCTCCCGGCGCGGAGCCGACCCGGATGGTCCCGCCCGCACCCAGCCCCTCCTTCGACAAGCCGACGCCCGAGGGCCCGTCGTACGACAGCGCTCCACCGCCCCCGCCCGCCGGCGGTGGGTACGGCGGCTACGGCGCGCCCGGTGCCGGCGCTCCCGGCGGGCCGGGCTGGGCGCCGTACCCGGTCAACCCTCCGGGGGGCGCGCCCTACCAGGTCAACCAGCAGTACGTCGCCTTCGGCGCCCCGACCCACCAGCTCGCGACCACGTCGCTCGTGCTGGGCATCGTCGGGATCGCGGGGATCCTGCTGACGCCGTTCCTCCTGATCACCTTCGTCGCGGCGGCCTGCTCCCCGTTCGCGATCTGGCTGGGGGTGCGCTCGCGACGCGAGATCCGCGCCAACCCGCGGCAGTACGGCGGCGAGGGCGTCGCGACGGCCGGCCTCGTCACCGGCATCATCGGGGTGGTCCTCGGCGTGATCGGCCTGCTGCTGATCCTGGCGTTCTTCGTCTTCCTGGCCGCGGTGTTCAGCACCGGCGCCTGAGCCGTCAGAGGCTGGTGCCGACCAGCACCGGCTCGTTGACCAGGGTGATCCCGAACCGTTCGCGCACCCCGTCGCGGACCTCGCGGGCCAGGTCGAGCAGCTCGGCCGTCGTGGCGCCGCCGCGGTTGGTCAGCGCCAGCGTGTGCTTGGTCGACAGCGAGACCCGCGCCCCCGGCCGGTCGAGGCCGTGGCCCTTGCCGAAGCCGGCGTGGTCGATCAGCCACGCGGCGCTGGTCTTCACGCTCCCGTCCGGCTGCGGGTACGACGGCGCACCGTCGGGCACCAGCGCAGGGTCGACGATGGGGTTGGTGAAGAACGAGCCTGCGCTCCACGTGTCGTGGTCGGCCGCGTCGAGCACCATCCCCTTGCCGCGGCGCAGGCCGAGCACGGCCTCCCGGACCTCGGCCAGCGGTGCGCGCTCCCCCTGCTCGACGCCGAGGGTGCGGGCGAGCTCGGCGTACGCGACCGGCGCGGACAGCTCGCCGGCGTGGAACTCGAAGGTGACGTCGAGGACGAGGTGCCGTGCGGGGTCGGCCTTGAACCGCGAGTGGCGGTAGGCGAAGCGGCACTCCTCGGCGGAGAAGGTGCGCTGGCCCTTGAGCACGCGGTCCCAGACCCGCACGCGGGCGATCGTCTGGGCCACCTCCTGGCCGTAGGCGCCGACGTTCTGCACCGGGGTGGCGCCGGTGGTCCCGGGGATGCCGGAGAGCGCCTCGACGCCCACCCAGCCCTCCGCGACCGCGCGCGCCACGAAGCCGTCCCACGGCTCCCCCGCGGCGACGGTCACGCTGGCGACGCCGCAGGCGTCCCCGTCGACGTGCACCCCGCCGCCGACGAGGTGGACGACCGTCCCGGCGAAGCCCTCGTCGGCCACGACGAGGTTGCTGCCGCCGCCGACGAGCAGCACCGACTCCCCGGCGGCATCCGCCTCGGTCACGGCCGCGACGAGGGCGTCGGCGTCCGCCACCGGCACGTAGCGGCCGGCGGGGCCGCCGAGCCGCAGGGTGGTGAGGTCGGCGAGCGTGGGGTCAGGCACGGACGACGGCCTTGGGCGCCCCGAGCACCTTCGTGCCGTCGACGGTGATGGTCAGCGCGAGCGGCAGCAGGCCGTCGTCGGTGCGCTCGCCGACGGTCCCGGCCAGGGTCACCCGCGCCGCGCCCTCAGCGGGTACGACGACCGGCGCGACGAACTTCGCGCCGATCTCGACGACCTCGGCTCCCCCGGTCCACTCGCCGACCGCGCGGCCGACGAGCGCCAGGGTGTACATCCCGTGGGCGATCACGCCGGGGAGGCCGACCGCGAGGGCGATCTCCTCGTCCTGGTGGATCGGGTTGTGGTCGCCGCTGGCGTGGGCGTAGGCGACCAGGTCGGCGCGGGTCACGTCGTAGGTGATCGCGGGCAGCTCGGCCCCGCTGGTCAGCTCGCTCATGCGGCACCTCCGCGGTGGACGATGGTGGCGGTCGCCGTACACACGACGGCGCCGGAGGCGTCGGTGATCTCGCTCGACGTGCTGATGATGTCGTTGCCGCCGATCGAGCGGACGCCGGTCACGGTGAGCGTGGCGGTCAGCACGTCACCGACCACGACGGGGCGCTCGTAGCGGAAGCGCTGGTCGCCGTGGACGATGCGGGACAGCTCGATCTGCTCGGCCGCGAGGAAGTCCTGGAGCGCGGCGAAGGTGACGACGATGGGGAAGGTCGGCGGGACGGCGTCGCCGGTGCTGCCACCGACCGCGTCGACGAAGGCCCGGACGGCCTCCTCGGTCACGGTCGTGGGCTGCGTCGGGGGGAAGGCGCGTCCGACGAGGGAGTCGCTCGGCATGGCCCGACCCTAGTCGGGGCCTCCGGCTACTCGCGAGTCAGTGCGGCCGGCGCGCGCGGGAGCACGACGAAGGCCCGCCACCCCGGTGGGGCGACGGGCCTTCGGAGCGCTCGGCGAGCGCTGCGATCAGCGGGTCTCGCGGTGCGCGGTGTGCTTGCGGCAGCGCGGGCAGAACTTCGACAGCTCGATGCGGTCGGGGTCGTTGCGCCGGTTCTTCTTCGTGATGTAGTTGCGCTCCTTGCAGTCCACGCAGGCAAGCGTGATCTTGGGGCGAACGTCAGAGCTCTTGCTGGCCACGGGAAGTCCTTCTGGATGCGTCTTGGGGGTACTGCTGGTGCTGCTTCGTCATCTGGCGTAGCGGGGGCGGGACTCGAACCCGCGACACCACGATTATGAGCCGTGTGCTCTAACCACCTGAGCTACCCCGCCAGGGGCGGCAGGGCTCCCGCCTCCCCGGGCCGTTTCCGGCTCGGATCGGCGGACCCTGGCTCCCAGAGCCCCTTTACGGAATCGAACCGTAGACCTTCTCCTTACCATGGAGACGCTCTGCCGACTGAGCTAAAGGGGCAACGCCGGAGAACTATATACGGGCCCCCGTGCGGCGCGAAATCGGCGTGCACTTCGCGCGCGAGGCAGGGGTTCTACGCCTGGATCCGGGCGAACGGCCGGGCCTCCTCGAGCTCGTAGGCGAGCGCGATCAGGAGCGCCTCGTGGCCCGGCGCGGCGCCGAACATCATCCCCTGCGGGAGCCCGCCCGCCGTGGTCGCGAGGGGCAGGGAGATCGCGGGGGCACCGGTGACGTTCTGCCACGGCGTGAAGGCCACCCAGTCGAGCAGCTTGTCCATGATCACGTCGAAGGACTGGGTCGGGTCGAGGTGGCCGATCTTCGGGGTCTCGGTGGCCAGGGTGGGGGTGAGCGCGACGTCGTACCGCTCGTAGTAGAGCTCGGCCTGTGCGGCCGCCCGCTTGAGGCGGGTGATCGCGCCCGGCACCCGGTGCAGGTTGCGGCGCGCGTGACGGGCCAGGCCGAGGGTGAGGTTGTCGTGGCGGGAGCGGTCCCACGTGCGCCCGTGCGCGGGTCGGCCCATCGCCAGCATCGCCTGCGCCAGCAGCGCCCAGTAGAGCAGGAAGTCGTCGGCGAACGACGGCCCGACGGGGACGTCGGACTCGGTCACCGTGTGGCCGAGGTCCTCCAGCAGCGCGGCGATCTGCTCGGTCAGCGCCTTGGTCGCGGCGTCGGCACCGCGGCCGACACCCGAGGTGTTCAGCGCGATCCGCAGGCGGCGCTTGCCGGGGCGGGTGAGGTCGCCGATCGGCGGCAGCTCGAGGGTGCGGTGGATCCGCTCGGCCTCGCGGTAGAACGCGGCCGTGTCACGCACGGAGCGGGTCACGACGCCGTCGGACACGATCCGGATCGGCATGTCGCGGAAGACCTTGTCCTGCGCCAGCCGGCCACGGGTGGGCTTCAGGCCGACGAGACCGTTGACGGCCGCCGGGATGCGGATGGACCCGCCGCCGTCGTTGGCGTGGGCGATCGGGACGACACCCGCGGCGACCAGCGCCGCGGAGCCGGAGCTCGAGGCGCCGGCGGAGTGCTCGGTGCTCCACGGCGTCCGTACGGCGCCGAGCCGGGGGTGCTCCGCGGACCCGCTGAAGCCGTACTCCGACAGCTGGCTCTTGCCGAGCGCGACCATCCCGGTCGCGAGGTACATCG
This sequence comes from Nocardioides sp. SRI_004, assembly GCF_057586415.1. Taxonomy (NCBI): domain Bacteria; kingdom Bacillati; phylum Actinomycetota; class Actinomycetes; order Propionibacteriales; family Nocardioidaceae; genus Nocardioides; species Nocardioides sp. SRI_004. The sequence continues at coordinate 197,526 of NZ_JBYCZV010000001.1, read as the reverse complement.
CGGCGAAGTCGCCGTCCTTCCTCATCGGCCGCGGCTCCCACGCGTCCGTGCCGGAGCGGGTCGGCATGCCGGCGACGTCGACGTTGTCCTTCACCAGCGTGGGCACGCCCGCGAAGAAGGAGCTCCCCGGCTGGACGCTGCGGGCCTCGGAGCGGGCCCGCTGGACGGCCGTGTAGGCCATCGCGTTCAGGTGGTCGTCGACCGTCCCGAGCCGGGCGACGGCCGCGTCGACCACCTCCAGGGGCGAGACCTTGCCGGCCCGCAGGTGCTCGGCCAGGCCGACCGCGTCGAGGTCGCCGAGGGCATCGTCGGTGAAGGAGTGCACGCGCATGCAGGGAAACTAACGGCTCGGCGACGCCCAGGCGTCCGACCACGGTCGGAGTTTCGGAGGCTTCTGGTGGCCGCGAGGTGTGCGGTCCTCTCCGCCGAAGTGGGCCGGTTTCTCCGCCGAAGTGGGCCGGTTTCTCCACCGAGGTGTGCGATGGTCCCCAGCGGCGGCCGCACGGAGTCACACCTCGACGGAGAAACCCTCACACCTCGACGGAGAAACCCTCACACCTCGACGGAGAAAGCCTCACACTTCGCGCGTCAGAACAGCACCAGGGCGAGCACCGGGACGAGCAGGCTGATCGCGAGCGCGGTCAGGCCCATCGACAGCCCGGCGAAGGCCCCCTCCGTCTCGTCCTCGCGCAGCATCCGGGAGGCACCGACCCCGTGGGAGACCGCGCCGATCGCGAGCCCCCGGGCCCGTCGGTCCCGGACGCGGAGCAGGTTGAGGGTCGACGGGCCGATGACGGCCCCGACGATGCCGATCAGGATCACCAGCACCGCGGCGAGCGGCGGGATCCCGCCGAGCGACTCCGTGACCGCGATCGCGACCGGGGTCGTCGCCGCCTTCGGCGCGAGCGTCCGCTCCAGCTCCTCGTCGGCGCCCAGCGCCCGCGCCAGCAGGACCGCCGAGACGATCGACACGACGGCACCGACGGTGACGGCGACCAGCATCGGGACCGCGAAGCCCTTGAGCCGGTCGGCCTGGCGGTGCAGCGGGATCGCCAGCGCGACCGTCGCCGGGCCGAGCCAGAAGGCGACGAGCTCGGTGGCCGAGCGGTACGACGGGTAGTCGACGTCGAGCAGCGTGATCGCGGCACCGACGACCGCGACCGCCACGAGCACCGGCTGCGCGGCCGCGTGGCCATCGGTGCGCTCCTGGACCCACCGGCCCAGCTGGTAGCCGACCAGCGTGACGCCGAGCAGGCCGAGCGGCGAGCGGGCGACCTCGAGGGCCGCGTCGAGGGGGCTGCTCACGCCGCCCCCGGTGCCGTCGGGTCGGCCCCGAGGTCGTCGCGGGGCTTGCCGAGCAACCGCTCGAGGAGCACCGCCGTCCAGGCCACCGCGACCAGTCCGAGGAACCACGAGCCGAGGATCGCGACCGTGATCGGCAGGGCGTCGCGGCCGAGCACCGACCAGTACGCCACCACCCCGACGCCCGCCGGGATGAAGAACAGCTGCAGGTGGCGCAGCAGGCCGGAGCCCGCGCGCACGAGCGAGCGGCTGTCGTCGTACCGGCGCAGGCGGAGGAAGACGAAGAGCACCAGCATCCCGACGACCGGGCCGGGCACGGGCAGGTCGGCGACGCGCACCACCAGCTCCCCGACGAGCTGGAACCCCACCAGCCAGGTCAGGCCAGCGATCACCGGCGCTCTCGCAGGCGGGCGTTCGGCAGGCCGGGCGCGGGGATGGGCCGCAGCGGCTGGTCGGGTACGACGCCGAACCGCCCCGGCGCGACGAGGCGGCTGTCGGGCAGCACCTCCCCCGAGTCCGGGTCGGTGATCTGGCCCTGCCAGGCGGCGCGGTAGTCGACGATCTCGTCGTGGGTGCGGCCCACGAAGTTCCACCACATCACGATCGACTCTCCGAACGGCGGGCCTCCGAGCACCAGCACGCGAGCGCCCTCGTCGCCGGCGACCAGGCGGATCTCCTGGGCGCCCGTCGGCACGTAGGCGAGGTCGGACGCCTTGGCGTCGAGGTCACCGACCGTGACCGAGCCGAGGTCGACGAGGACCCCGTGCTCGAAGGTCTCGTCGACGGGGACCACGAGGGTCGTGCCGGGGTCGAGCACCACCTCGGCCCCGAGCAGCGGCGTGAAGGTCGCGACCGGCGAGCTGTCGCCGAGCAGCGAGCCGAGGAAGACGTGGGCCCGCCAGCCGTCACCGGCGACCTGCTCGGGCGCGTAGTGCTCGAAGCCCGGGTCGGTGTCGCGGTCGGCGTCGGGCAGCGCGACCCAGAGCTGGGCACCGTGCAGGACCGTGGTCTCCGGGGTCGACACCTCGGAGTGGCTGATGCCGCGGCCGGCGGTCATCAGGTTGACCTCCTGGGGGCGCACCATGGCGACGTTGCCGGCGCTGTCGCGGTGCTCGATCTCGCCCGTGAACAGCCAGCTGACCGTCTGCAGCCCGGTGTGCGGGTGGGGCGCGACCTCCATGCCGCCGCTCTCGCTCACCAGGTCCGGGCCGTAGTGGTCGAGGAAGCACCAGGCACCGATCAGCGACCGGTGCCGCTGCGGCAGCGTGCGGCGTACCGGCATCGCACGGGGGCCGCCGAGCGGCACCTCACGCGGCGTCATCAGCTCCACGCCCGCCGCCTGACGGCTCTCGCAGACGACCGGGTCCGGGTCCTTCTCGGGATTGCTCACACCTCAGTATCCTTCCGCGCCCGTCAACCGTGTGGTGGGCATCAGTTCATCCGCTGTCGTCATCGTGGCCCCGTGCGGATCGCCCAGCTGGCCAACTTCGTCGGAGCCACCTCCGGGGGCATGCGGACCGCGATCGAGCACCTCGGCCGGGGGTACGTCGACGCGGGAGCCGAGCGACTCCTCGTCATCCCCGGACCGGTCGACACCGTGACGTCGACCGAGCTCGGCGAGGTGGTCCAGGTCCGCGCACCCCGCGTCGGCGGCGGCTACCGGCTGATCGTCGAGCCCTGGCGGGTGACGGAGGTGCTCGAGCGCTGGCAGCCGACCAGCGTCGAGTGGAGCGACAAGCTGACCCTGCTGCCCGTCGCCTGGTGGGCGCGGCGCAACGGGGTGCGGTCGGTGCTGCTGTCCCACGAGCGGATGGGCGACATGTTCGCGATGCGCTCCGGCCTCGACACCACCTCGAAGGTCTCCATCGGCCTGCTCAACCGGCTGCTGGTCCGCAGCTTCGACACCGTCGTGGTGACCTCGCGCTACGCCGAGGAGGAGTTCCGGCTGGTCGCCGCCGCGGCCGGGTGCCCCGTCGAGCGGGTGCCGCTCGGCGTCGACCTGGACACCTTCCGTCCCGTCCCACGGGAGTCGCGGGCAGGCAGGCGGGAGCTGCGGCTCGTCCACGCCGGCCGGCTCTCCCGGGAGAAGTCCCCGCACCTGGCCGTCGCGACTGCCGTCGAGCTGCACCGGCGCGGCGTACCGCTGCGGATGGACGTGTACGGCGAGGGCCCGCACCGCGACGAGCTCGAGGAGATCGCGGAGGGCGCGCCCGTCCACTTCCACGGGTACGTCGACGGGCGCGACGCGCTGCGCGACCGCATCGCCGCCGCCGACGTCGCCCTGTCCGTCTGTCCCGGCGAGACCTTCGGCCTGGCCGTGCTGGAGGCGCTCGCCTGCGGCACGCCGGTGGTCACCGCGGACCGCGGAGGCGCGCGCGAGCTCGTCGACCGCGCCTGTGGCGCCTGGGGAAGCCCGACCCCGGCGGCCCTCGCCGATGCCGTCCAGCGGCTCGCGGCGCGCCCCGAGGACGTCGTACGACGGGCGGCGCGTCAGCGCGCGGAGCAGTTCGGCTGGGACCGCACCGTCGCCCGGATGCTCGCCCTGCACGCCGGGGAGCGGGTCGGGGTGCTCAGCGCCTGACACCTCGACCGTGCAGAAGTGACACTTCGGCGGAGAAGCCCTGACACTTCGGCGGAGAAACTCTCACACTTCGGCGGAGAAACCCTCACACTTCGGCGGAGAAACCCTCACACTTCGGCGGAGAAACCCTCACACCTCGGCGGGTGGGCGGGCGGGGGCGAGCGGGGCCACGACGCGGGCGACGGACTCGCGGGCGCTGCGGGTGAGGAGGAGGACCGGCATCAGCAGCGCGACGGTCATCGAGCCGAGCACGATCGCGTAGTAGGCGCCGTGCAGCGAGGAGTCGAGCGGCGCGACGAGGCCGAGCAGCATCGAGATGCCGACGAGGGCGCCCATGGCGTGCGGGCGCAGCCTCTGGGTGGCGAGGAACGGCGGCAGCATCAGGAAGTACCAGAGGTGCACGACCGGGGAGAGCAGCACGAAGGCGGCACCGGCCGTGGCGACCCCTGCCAGCGCGGTACGCCGCTCGCCCGTCCGCCACCCGAGCGCCACCCACGCCCCGATGCCCAGGGCAGTGAGCAGGCCCAGGGCGCGGACGAGGTCGCGGAAGAAGGCGGGGCCGGTGGGGATGCCGAGGTGGAGGGCCAGGAAGTCGAGGATGCCGCCGACCAGCGTGGTCGCCGACAGCGGGGTGTTGACCTCGCCGGGGACGGTCAGGGCGTGCAGCCAGCCGTTGCCGAGGCCGGTGACGACGCCGAGGCCGAGCAGGGTGCCGACCGCGACGGCGCCCACCGACGCGAGCCGGCGCAGTCGCGGCAGCAGCGCCGCGCCGACGGGCAGGGACACGAGCGCGATGCCGACGCAGACCAGTCCCCCGGGCACCTTCACCCCCGCGGCGAAGCCGGCGACCACCGCGCCCCAGGCCCAGCCGCGCTCGGCAGCCACGACGAGCGCGGCGGCCATCAGGCCGACCATGAGCAGGTCGTTGTGCAGCCCGGCGACGCCGTTGGCGATCATCAGCGGCGAGACCAGCACGACCGCCGAGGCGATCGCCGGGTTGGCCCCCGTCCAGGCGGCCAGCCGCGGCACCGACCAGGCGAGGAGCGCCAGGCCCACGAGCGCCAGGCCTCGGTGGGCGACCACGAGGGCCCACGGGTTGCCCGTCGTACCGGCGGCGAGGGCGCCGAAGAACACCGGCACCGGGCCGTAGGGCGTCGCGGTGTCCCACCACAGCGGGTCGACGGCCTGCACGATCGGCGGGGCGGTCAGCCAGGTCGGCAGCGGCAGGAAGTTGTCGGGCGCGAGCGCGCCGGGACCCCACTCGTAGGGCGAGAGCCCGACCCTGGCGAGCATGCCCTGGGCGGCGTAGGACCATCCGTCGCGGGAGAACAGCGGCGGGGCGAGCACGAGCGGCGCGCACCACACGGCCGACGCGAAGCGCACCAGCGCGACGCCCTCCCGGGTGTCGCCGGTCTCCCGGTCGCCGACCGCGACGGTGCGGCACAGCCGCAGCCAGGCGCTCGCCAGCAGGCCGAGACCGGCCAGGACGAGCACCAGTCCCGCCATCCGGCCGACCTCGTGACCGCGGATCGAGCCGAGCACGGCGATCCGCAGGACGGGGGTCGACTGCGGCAGCGTGGCCGTGACGAGACCGCCGAGGAACACCAGCACCCCGCCGAGGAGCCCACGCGTGATCACGAAGCGGACCGTAGGGCGGCCCGGCGTCGGGCGGTTGAACGAACGGGCAACGGCGCGGGTGGGAACGGCGAAGTCCGCAAGCAGGGACACCAGATGAGTGAGTCCAAGTTCTCGCACGCTCCCTTGCACTCACTCATCTAGGGTTCGCCGCATGGGCCTGTTCACCCCCGTCGCGATCAAGCTCGGCGCCCAGCCGTGGATGCCGCGCCTGCTCCCCCAGATCACGTGGACCGACCAGCACCTCCAGCGCCTCACGAGGCGCCGGGTCAGCCTCGTCGGCCTCGCCGGGCTGCCGAGCCTGCTGCTGACCGTGAAGGGCCGCAAGAGCGGCATCTCGCGCTCGACGCCCCTGCTGTGCGTCCCGTGGCAGGGCGGCTGGCTGATCGCCGGCTCCTCGTTCGGCGCTCCGAAGCCGCCCGTCTGGTCGGCGAACCTCCGCGCCGCCGAGACCGTGGAGATCGACTACCACCGCCGTCACCACACCTGCACCTGGCGCGAGCTGACCGGCGCGGAGAAGGAGAAGGCGTGGGCGCACATGGTCACCGTGTGGCCCAACTACGACAAGTACGTCGAGTGGACCGACCGGGTGATCCCCGTGTTCCTGCTCACGCCGCAGGGCTGAGCCGCCCACAAGTTAGGACAGGCTTTCTGTACTGAGGGCAGCCTTGCTTTAGCCTTCCTGTCATGGGGAAAGGCACAGCCGGTGCACAGGTCGTGGCGGGGTTCGCCGTCGACCTCGCGCGCCACGGCGACGCGCCCGCCCTCCACGCCGGCGGCCGCTCGGTCAGCTACGCCGAGCTCAACCGCCGGGTCGCCGACGCCCGCACCGCGCTCGAGTCGCTGACCGCGCAGGGCCGGCGCCACCTCGTCCGGCTCCGCCCCGAGCCCACCGTCGAGTTCGTCGTCGCGTGGCTCGCCGCCCTCACCGGCGGCCACGCCACCCTCCTGTCCCGCGACCCCGCGCTCGCCGCCGCCTACGGCACCTCCATCGAGTACGACGCCGGCGGCTGGCGCCCGACCGGCACGCTCGCGCCGGTGCTCCACCCGGACCTCCGGCTGCTGCTGAGCACCTCGGGCTCGACGGGGTCCCCCAAGCTGGTGCGGCTGTCGGCGGCCAACCTGGACGCCAACGCGGCCGCCATCGCGTCGTACCTGGGGCTCCGGGAGGACGACGTCGCGCTGACCACGCTCCCCCTCGACTACTGCTACGGCCTGTCGGTGCTGCACAGCCACCTCGCCGCGGGCGCGTCCGTGCTGCTCGACGACCGGTCGGTGACCGAGCCGGGCCTGTGGGCCGACGCGCGGTCGCACGGCGTGACGTCCTTCGCGGGGGTGCCGTACACCTTCGACCTGCTCGGCTCGACCGGCTGGCCGCAGCTGCCGACGCTGCGCCAGGTCACGCAGGCCGGCGGCCGGATGGCACCCGAGCGGGTGCGCGCCCTCGGCGCACAGGGCGAGACCGAGGGCTGGGATCTGGTCGTGATGTACGGCCAGACCGAGGCGACGGCGCGGATGGCCTGGCTGCCGCCCCACCTGGCGAGCACCCACCCGCACGCCGTCGGTGTCGCGATCCCCGGCGGCTCGTTCCGGCTGGACCCCGTCGAGGGTGCCGGCCCGGACGTCGGCGAGCTCGTGTACGCCGGCCCCAACGTGATGATGGGCTACGCCGAGTCGCCACTCGACCTGGCCCGTGGCGCGGACCTCGACGAGCTGCGCACCGGCGACCTCGCCCGGATCTCCGCCGACGGGCTGGTCGAGATCGTCGGGCGGCGCTCGCGCTTCGCCAAGCTCTTCGGCCAGCGGATCGACCTCGACCGCGTGCAGACCCTGCTCGGCCTCGGCGGCCACGACGCCGGGTGTGCCGAGGCGTCCGACGCGGAGCAGCTCGTCGTCGCCGTCCCGGGCGAGCCGGACGCGCTCGTGCTGGCCGAGGTGGCGGCGACCGTGTCCGGCGACACCGGGCTGCCGCCGCACGCCGTCCGCGTCGTGCCGGTCGCCGACCTGCCCCGACTCGCCAACGGCAAGCTCGACCAGCAGGCCCTCGCCCGCCTGCAGCCGGTTCCCGAGACCGGGCCCGGCTCGCCGGTGCAGTCGCTGGTCCGGCTCTACGGCCGCGTCCTCGGCCGCGACGTCGTCGGCCCCCAGGACTCGTTCGTCACGCTCGGCGGCGACTCCCTGTCCTACGTCGAGCTCTCGCTCCGCCTCGAGCAGCGCCTCGGCCGGCTCCCGTCGGACTGGCAGCGGCGCACGATCGCCGACCTCGCGCTCCTCGACCGCACCGGTGACGGCGCGGACGGTGCGGGCGGGGCGGACGGGGCGACGCGGGCCCGGCGGCACCGGTGGTTCGCCCGCGTCGACACCACGATCCCGCTGCGGGCACTCGCGATCGTGATGATCGTCGGCTCCCACACCAACCTCTGGGTGCTGGTCGGCGGTGCACACGTGCTGCTCGCCGTCGCCGGCGCCAACTTCGCGCGCTTCCACCTCACCGACGAGGACTCCCGCGAGCGCGTCCGGCGCGTCGTCCGGTCCGCCGCCCGCATCGCGGTCCCCTCGATCGCGTGGATCGGCGCGGTCCACGTGGCCACCGGCATGTACCCGTGGCGCACGGTCCTCCTGCTCAACGACGTCCTCGGCGGCGCCGACTGGTCCGAGCCGGCCTGGCACTTCTGGTTCGTCGAGGTCGTGCTGCTGCTCGCGCTGGGCGCCGGCCTGTTCGCGTCGGTGCCGGTGGTCATGGCGCTCGAGCGGCGGCACCGGTTCGGGCTCGCCGCCGCGCTGACCGCCCTGGCGCTCGTCCCGCGGTGGTGGGCCGACCTGGCGTCGTACGACGGCGACGTGATCCACTCCTCGCTCTTCGTCGCCTGGCTGTTCGCCGGCGGCTGGGCGGCGGCGGTCGCGCGCGGTGTCCCGCAGCGTGCCGTGGCGGCCGGCCTGCTGCTGCTCGGCACGTGGGACCTCACCGGCGACACCCGCCGCGACCTGATCATCGCGGTCGGCCTGCTGGCGCTGGTCTGGCTGCCGACGGTGCCGTGGCCGCGGGTGCTCGTCGGCGCGACCGGGACGCTCGCCAGCGCATCGCTCTACATCTACCTCACGCACTGGCAGGTCTACCCGCGGCTGGAGGACCACTGGCCGCTGGGCGGCCTGCTCGCGTCGCTGGCCGTCGGCGTGCTCGCCTGGCGCGTCGTCGAGCGGGCCCAGGCCGCGTCCTGGGCCGGGCTGACCGACCGGATCCGACCTCACTACGCTCGCCACCAACTCACCCGACAGGAAGCCTGATGAACAAGCAGCAGCTCGTGCGCGCCGTCCTCGGCGCCGCGGCCCTCACGCTGGTCGCCCCGCTCCTCGCCGCCTGCGGCGACGACGAGCCCAAGCTCGTGATCTACAACGCCCAGCACGAGCAGCTGCTCGAGGAGCTGGCGCCGAAGTTCACCGAGGAGACCGGCATCGAGGTCGAGCTGCGCAACGGCAAGGACCTCGAGCTGTCCAATCAGCTGGTCCAGGAGGGCGACGCGTCGCCCGCCGATGTCTTCCTGACCGAGAACTCGCCGGCGATGTCGCAGGTCGAGGCCGCCGGGCTGTTCGAGAAGCTCCCGGCCGACCTCGTCGCGCCGATCCCGGCGCAGTACCGGCCCACGAGCGGCCTCTGGACCGGCTTCGTCGCGCGCTCCACCGTCCTCGTCTACAACACCGACCAGGTGCAGGAGTCCGACCTGCCGGCGTCGCTGATGGACCTCGCGAAGCCGGAGTGGAAGGGCCGCATCGCCTTCTCCCCCGCCGGGGCGGACTTCCAGGCCATCGTCGCCGCGGTGCTCGACCTCGAGGGCGAGGACGCGACGAAGGCCTGGCTCGCGGGCATCAAGGCCAACGGCAAGGTGCTCGACGGCAACAACGTCGTGCTGGAGCAGGTCAACTCCGGCGAGGTCGAGGTCGGCATCGTCTACCACTACTACTGGGAGCGCGACCGCAAGGAGAACGGCGACGTCAGCGACCACTCCGCGCAGTACTACTTCACCGACCAGGACCCGGGCGCCTTCGTCAGCGTCTCCGGCGCCGGTGTGCTGAAGTCGAGCGACATGAAGGACGAGGCGGAGCAGTTCATCGAGTTCCTCGTGGGCGAGAAGGGCCAGCAGGTCCTCGCCGACAGCTACGCGCTGGAGTACCCGCTCAACCCGGCCGTCGAGCTCCCGGGCGTGACCAAGAAGTTCAGCAAGCTGCAGCCCCCGGAGGTCAACGTGTCCGACCTCGACTCGAAGAAGGTCGTTGACCTGATGACCGAGGTCGGCTTCCTCTGACCGACGGGACCAGCACGCGACGACCCCTCGCAGCCACGCGGCCGCGAGGGGTCGCCGCGCCCACCCCGCCGCTCCTCCTGGTCGGCCTGGCGATCGCGGCGCTGACCCTCGTCCCGCTCGGCTACGTCCTCTTCACCACCGCCGAGCTCGGCGGTGGTGAGGCCGCCGACTTCCTGTGGCGGCCACGCATCGGCGAGCTGCTGTGGAACACCACCCGCCTCCTGCTGGTCGGGGTGCTGACCAGCGTCCTGGTCGGGGTCGCCGGCGCCTGGGTGGTCGAGCGGACCGACGTACGAGGCCGGGGCTGGTGGCACGGACTGCTGTGCGCACCGCTGGCCGTCCCCGCGTTCGTCAACGGCTTCGGCTGGGTGTCCACGACCCACGCGGTGCAGTCCTTCCCCGGCGCGGTGATGGTCGTGACGCTGTCCTACTACCCGCTCGTCTACCTGCCGACGGTCGCGGCGCTGCGCCGGCTGGACCCGGCCGTCGAGGAGGTCGCGACCGCTCTGGGCAAGGGCCCGTGGCAGGTCTTCCTGCGGGTGACCCTGCCGGCGGTCAGCCCCGCCGTCCTCGGCGGGGCGCTCCTCGTCGGGCTGCACCTGCTCGCCGAGTACGGCGCCCTGCAGCTCCTCAACTACCCGACCCTGACGACCGCGATCCTCCAGCAGTACGCCACCGTCTTCAACGGCCCCGAGGCGACCCTGCTCGCCCTCGTCCTGGTCACCTTCTGCCTGCTCCTGCTGGGCATCGAGGTGCTCCTGCGCGGGCACCGGCCGCGCAGTCGGGTGGGCGCCGGCACCAGCCGCGCCGCCACCCCCGTCCGGCTCGGCCGGCTGCGCCCGGTCGTCGGCGCCGGCCTGGCCGCGCTCGTCGCGTGGTCGCTGGCCGTGCCCGTCTACGCGCTCGTCCGGTGGCTGGTCCGCGGCACGTCGAGCGGCCTCGAGGGCGGCGAGCTCACCAGCGCGCTGGGCAACACCCTGCTGCTCGCGGTCCTCGGTGGCGCGGTCACCACGGCCGCCGCGGTGCCCGTCGTGTGGCTGGCCGTGCGGCACCGCGGCCTGCTGACCACCGCCATCGAGCGCAGCGTCTACACCGCGAGCGCGATGCCGGGCATCGTGATCGCGCTGGCGCTGGTGACCGTGTCGATCCGGGTCGTGCCGGACCTCTACCAGACCCTCGCGCTGCTGCTGACCGGCTACCTGATCCTCTTCCTGCCCCGCGCCGTCGTCAGCGTGCGCGGGACCTTCGAGCTGGTGCCGCCCGGCCTCGAGGAGGTGGCCCGCAGCCTCGGCTGCAGCGGACCGGAGGTGGCGCGCCGGGTGACCCTGCCGCTCGTCGTACCCGGTCTGGCGTCGGCCGCCGCGCTCGTCGCGCTCGCGGTCTCGACCGAGCTGACCGCCACCCTGCTCCTCGCCCCGATCGGCACGGAGACGCTCGCCACGAAGTTCTGGTCCGACGCCTCGTCGATCGCGTACGGCGCCGCGGCGCCCTATGCGCTGGCCCTGGTCCTGCTCTCCGTCCCCTCCACCTGGCTGCTCGCCCGCCTCTCCATCAGGAGCGACCGATGACCGCACTCGAGATCCGCGCGCTGGAGGCCGGCTACGGCAAGGAGCCCGTGCTCCGCGGCATCGACCTGACCGTCACGTCCGGCGTGACCGCGATCCTCGGTTCGTCCGGCTGCGGCAAGACGACCCTGCTGCGGGCGGTCGCCGGCTTCGTCGAGCCGAGCGCCGGCACGATCGACGTCGCCGGGGAGCGGGTCGTGGGCAAGGGGCGCAGCGTGCCGGCCCGCAAGCGCGGCATCGGCTACGTCCCGCAGGAGGGCGCGCTCTTCCCGCACCTGACGGTCGCCCGCAACATCACCTTCGGCCTCCCCCGCAGCGAGCGGCGCTCGGCAGCCGCGGTCGTCGACGAGGCCCTGGCGATGGTCGAGCTCGCCCCGGAGCTCGCGACCCGGTTCCCCCACCAGCTCTCCGGCGGCCAGCAGCAGCGGGTCGCCCTCGCGCGGGCGCTGGCGCCGCGCCCCAGCCTCGTCCTGCTCGACGAGCCGTTCTCCTCCCTCGACGCGGGCCTGCGCGAGGAGACCGGCCGGGCCGTCGTACGCGCGTTGCGGGCGGCGGAGGCGGCGGCCGTGCTGGTCACCCACGACCAGGGCGAGGCGCTCTCGCTCGCCGACCAGGTGGCGGTGATGGCCGCGGGCCAGTTCCTCCAGGTCGCGGCGCCCGCCGAGGTCTACCTGCAGCCGGCCGACCCGCGGGTGGCTTCCTTCATCGGCCACGCCACGCTGCTGCCCGGTCGGATCACCGGCGGCGGACGCGGCAGCTGCGCGCTCGGTGAGGTCGCCGTGAAGGCGGGCGACGTGGCCACCGGCCCCGCCCAGCTGGCCGTCCGCTCCGAGCAGCTCCAGATCCGCACCGACGGCACCGGGACGCCGGGCGAGGTCGTCGACGTCAGCTTCTTCGGCCACGACGCGACCATCCGGCTGCGGCTCGAGACGGGCGAGCAGGTCGCCGCCCGCACCCCGGCCGACTCGGTGCCCGCCGCGGGCGACCGGGTCCGGGTGGCCGTGGTCGGCGAGGTCGTCGCCTTCCCGGGCTGACGACGTCCGAGGGCCGAAGGTCCCCCGCGGGGACGGCATCGTGGCCCTGCCGGCCGGCCGGGCGCTGCACGAGGCTGGTGCTGCAAGCACCCGCCACGGACAGGGGATCGTCCCCGGACATAGGAGCAGTGATGGCCCTCCTGCAGCGCCCCACCCACCTCGCCACCATGGTCGAGCGCGACATCGTCACCGACGGCGCGGCCCGGCGCGGCCTCGCCGTCCTGCGCCTCGGCTTCGGCCTGACCTTCCTGTGGGCCTTCTTCGACAAGCTGCTGGCGCTCGGCTACGCCACCGGCGTCAACGGCGAGACCGGAGCGGTCGACCGCTTCGGCCCCGACGCCTGGATCCACGGCGGCAGCCCGACCTTCGGCTTCCTGACCTTCGGCGTCCCGGCGGACAACCCGTTCCACGACTTCTTCACCGGCATGGCCGGTGACGCCTGGGCGGACTGGCTGTTCATGATCGGGCTCGCGGGCATCGGCACGGCCCTCGTGCTCGGGATCGGCGTCCGGATCACCGCCGTCACCGGCGGCGCCCTCTACCTGCTGATGTGGCTCGCCTCGATGCCGCTGGAGAACAACCCGGTCATCGACGACCACCTGATCGGCGCGGTCGCGCTCGTCGTCCTCGCCCTCACCCTCGCCGGCGACACCTGGGGCCTCGGCGCTGCCTGGGCACGCACGTCGCTCGTCCGGCGGTTCCCCGTCCTGCGCTGAGCAGCGTCGGCCGGCCGGACGCTGGGGCCCGTCTTCCCACGGCGGGCCTCAGTCGTGCGCCATGAGCAGTGCGTCCGGCGGTTCGTCAGGCGAACCAGCCCGACGGCGCCAGCTCGCCGCCCATCCGCGGGACGTACTGGTCGAAGTAGATCCGCGCGATCAGCTCGCGCCGCGAGCGCACGTCGGCCTTGTCGAAGACCGACTTGAGGTGGTCCTGGACCGTGTACGCCGACAGGTGCAGGGTCCGCGCGATCTCCTTGGTGTCCACGCCCTGCAGCACCAGCTGGGTGACGTCGCGCTCGCGCGGGGTCAGCCCGAACGCGGCGACGACCAGCGCGACGATCTCCGGCGGGCGCGCCTCCTCGATGGTGATCACCACGTCGCCGTCGCGGTCACCGAACGAGCTGAGCGGACCGGCCTGCAGCACGAGCCACATGCCCGACACGGTGCGCAGCCGGCACCGCGGGATCCGGTCCCACTCGCCGCGCGCGTAGCGACGGGCGGCGCCGATGAGGGCCGCGATCGGGGACAGCGGGTCGCAGTGGGCGGGGCCGGTGACGAGCTCGCCGAGCCGCTGCTCGGCGGCCGGCGTCATCTGGGTGATCTGGTCGTCCGGGCCGACGATGATCACGGCGGGACCGGTGCTGGGCGCCTCGGCCACCGGTACGACGTCGGCGAGCCGGGTCAGCATGCCGGCCCGCACCCCGTGGGCCAGCGCGGTCGACAGGGAGCCGAGGAAGTCCACCTCCGCCTGGTCGAACGGGTCGTCGTCGGTGCCGCGGAAGAGCGCCATCGCGCCCCAGACCTCGCGGCCGTCACGGAAGGCCATCCGCGCCTCGTCGCCGTAGCCGAAGTTGGGCCTCATGAACGTCGACAGGCGGAACGAGCGCTCGACCTCGCCGCCCGTCACGAGGTGGACCCCGGCGGCCGCGACCTGGCCGCGCGCCAGCTCGGTGAACGACGTCTCCTCGACGGTGCCGTACTCGATCAGCCCGAACTCGTGGTCGTGGCTGTTGCGGACCCGGAGATCGCCGTACTTGCGGGCGCTGGTGAGCATGTGGGTGCTCGGGTCGTGCGTGCCGATGCAGACACTGACCCACGGCACGGCCCGCTGGATCGACGCGACGGCCTCCTCCAGGAAGGACTCGAGGTCCAGTCCCGCGCGCGCGACGACGTCGACGTCCTGCCGCACGCGCTCAGCAGTCAGTCCGCTGGTCGTCATCTCTCGAGGCCCTTCGTGTGTCCGCGCCCCGAGCACGCACCGCCATGCCAGAAGTGTGGAGCAACCCGCCGCGGCGCGGTATCCCATATTTCTGGGTCTGGTCCGCCCCCAGAGCGCGGGGTCATGATTTCCCCACGGATCGGGGATGGTTCGCGACCGTTCCCGGACCTGATCGTTCTCGGCGTCAGGCACCCGAGAGAACGAAGGCTCCACCATGACCACCACCCCCGACACCAGCACCCTGTCCACGCTCGACAGCGGCTGCGAGGTGCACCTCCCCGGCGATCCCGGGTACGACGCCGCCAGCACCCCCTGGAACCTGGCGGTCGAGCAGCGGCCGGCCGCCGTCGCGGTCCCGCGCACGATCGAGCAGGTCAGCGACGTGGTCCGCGCGGCCGTCGCCGCCGGACTCCGGGTCGCCCCGCAGAGCACCGGCCACGGCGCGGCCGCGCTCGGCGAGGGCTCGCTGGCCGACGTCGTCCTGGTCCGGCTGCACGAGCTGACCGGCGTCAGCGTCGACGCTGCCGCCGGCACCGTCCGGGTCCTCGGCGGCACCCTGTGGCAGGACGTCGCCGTCGCGGCCGCCGCTCACGGCCGGTCCGTGCTGCACGGCTCGGCCGGCGACGTCGGCGTGGTGGGCTACGTGCTCAGTGGCGGACTGTCCTTCTACGCCCGTCGGCACGGCGTCGCGGCCAACTCGGTGCGCGCCGTCGAGGTGATCACCGCCGACGGCGACCTGCGGCGGGCGACGGCCGACGAGGACCGCGACCTGTTCTGGGGGCTGCGGGGAGGCGGCGCCGGCAACTTCGGCATCGTCGTCGCGGTCGAGCTCGGCCTGCTGCCCTATGCCGACGTCTTCGCCGGCATGCTGCTGTGGGACCGCGAGCGCGCCCCCGAGGTGGTCCGCACCTGGACCGAGTGGAGCCGCACCGCCCCCGACAGCGCCACCACGTCGCTGCGGGTGATGAGCTTCCCGCCACTGCCGGAGCTGCCGCCCTTCCTCTCCGGGCGGGACCTGGTCGTCATCGACGGCGCGATCCTCGAGACCGACGAGCGGGCGGCCGAGGTCCTCGCCCCGCTGCGGGCGCTCTCCCCGGAGATGGACACCTTCGGCCGGATCCCGGCCCCGGCGCTGCTCCAGGTCCACATGGACCCGCCCGGCCCGACGCCGGCGGTCGCCGACCACAGCGTCCTCGGTCCGCTCGACGACGCCGCCGTCGAGGCGTTCCTCGCCCAAGTGGGTCCCGGGACCCGCAGCGGCCTCATGTTCGCCGAGCTCCGCCACCTGGGCGGCCAGCTCGCGAAGCCCGTGGCGGGCGGCGGCGTCCTGTCGTCGGTCAGCGGCGAGTACGCCCTGATGTGCCTTGCGCCCGCGCCGACGCCGCAGGCCGCCGTCGCGGGCCGCGCCGCCGCCTTCTCGGTCGTCCGGGCGATGTCGGCATGGTCGCGGGTCGCCCTCGTCCCGACCTTCGCCGAGACGCGGGTCGAAGCCAGCCGGTTCTACGACGGCTACGACTGGGCCGCGCTGTGCCGGCTCCGCGACGAGGTCGACCCCGGCCGCGTGTTCGTCGCCAACCACCCGCTCTCCTGAGCGGTCCCGAGAGATGCGCGAGGGGCCCGGTCCAGTGGACCGGGCCCCTCGTCGTACCCGTGGCAGATGCAGGATTCGAACCTACGTAGGCAATGCCGGCTGATTTACAGTCAGCTCCCTTTGGCCGCTCGGGCAATCTGCCGGGTTGTGCCTCCGACCCGCTCCCTGCCTACGGAGCGTCTCCTGAGTTGGAAGGTCGGCGACGACGCGAAACAATAGCGCAGCAACACCGTCCAACCGAAAACCTCAACGACGCGCAGGTGACGAACCCATGGCCGACTCCTCCTTCGACATCGTCAGCAAGATCGACCGCCAGGAGGTCGACAACGCGCTCGGGCAGACCGCCCGCGAGATCGCGACCCGCTTCGACTTCAAGGGCACCGGCGCCAGCATCGAGTGGAAGGGCGAGCACGCGATCGAGATCAGCGCGTCCGCCGACGACCGCGCCAGCGCGGTGCTGAGCGTCTTCCAGGACAAGCTGATCAAGCGCAACCAGTCGCTGAAGATCCTCGACGCCTCCGAGCCGCGCCAGTCCGGCCAGGTGTCCAAGATCGGGATCACCCTCAAGGAGGGCATCAGCTCCGAGGACGCCAAGAAGGTCTCCAAGCTGATCCGCGACGAGGGCCCGAAGGGCGTCAAGGCGCAGATCCAGGGCGACGAGCTGCGCATCTCCTCGAAGAAGCGCGACGACCTGCAGGCGGTCCAGCAGCTGGTCAAGGCGCAGGACTACGACTTCGCGGTGCAGTTCACCAACTACCGGTGACCCACCACCGCGGGCTGGCCGAACCCCGCTAGCCGTACACGCCCTCCGTGCAGACGGTGCCGGGGTCGGTGAGCAGCACGGTCATCATCAGCGTCTGGGAGACGTCGAAGTCGCCGGTCTCGTCGTTCACACCACCGGACTGCTGTGCGGCTGATCCCCACTCACGCCAGATGCGAGCAGGCGGGCGGAGCTTGCCGAACTGGAGCGCGCAGGCGACCGCCTGCTTCGTGAAGACGGCGCGCAGGTCGGACTCCTCGAGGCCTTCCCAATCGGTCCTGATGGCCTGCAGCGTCGGCGGGTCCTCCCGACCGCAGCTCTGGGCGTAGCGGTAGGCGAGGCTGCGATCGACCAGAGTGCTGCTGGTGTCCCGCGCAACGCGGACCGCGGAGGAGCCCCACCGGGAGCACAGGGATGCTCCGTCGCGCAGCAGCAGTTGGAAGACGCCTGTCACCGGTTGGCCCCGATCCTTCGGAGGGCTCGCGACCGCCAGCATGCTCTCCGCCTCTGCAGAGGTCGCCCCCAGCGCGAGGAGCACGCGGGCTCGTGGCTCCGTCGGGAGGTCGGCAGAATCGACGAGCAAACCCGCGGGCACCTTGCGGCCGGCCAGGTCGAGCGTGCGAGCAACAGCCGCTGCGGCGCTCGGGGAGAGCCGCTGGACGACCGGCGGACCACCCATGGCCAGCACCGAGCGCAGGTACGCCGCGAGCTCGGTGGAGATGTGACCCTCACCGGGCGTCTCCGACAGGGCGAACGTCACCGTCAGCGGATCGACCACGTCGCCTCTGGCGAGGCGGGCGAGAAAGGTGGACTTGAGACCGCTGACCGCCGCAGCCTGCACGGGCGTCCGGGCCACGGCGCCGGTCGCACGAAGAAGGAGCGCCGTGTCACCGGAGAGCGGCTCCTTCGTCGGGACCGAACGCAGGGTCGCGATCTCGTCGTCGACCATGGAGTCGCGTTGAGCCTGGTCGCAGCCCGTGTCGGTCACCTCGACCCGGACCAACGTGGCCTGGAGGAAGAGCGCCTCGGAGCCTCGGCACCCGACCGTCGCCACGGCCCGTCGTACGTCGCGGGCCGGGAGCGCACCGGCGACCGGCTCACCCTCCTGCGCGGCCCACTGCTGGACGAGGGCCGCCGCAGCCAGGTCGTAGATGTCGTCGTCGGCGCCCCTCTGCGCAAGCCCACGGAGCGACGCGTCCACGTCTCGGGAGTAGGACCGGCCGGCGGCCTGCGACGCAGTCACCAGTTGCGCTCCCAGGCTGAAGGGCCCCGCGTAGCCATCGGCCAGCTCGCTCTTGAGACTGCTCGACACACGTTGGTCGAACTCATCCCAGTCGCGGTCCTCGAGCTCCCCGAAACGAGCCAGAGCGGTGACCGCCTGGGCCATGCGATACGAATCGACGTCGCTCGGCGGCACCACCAGGTGCGGCGGCGGGCCGACGTTCAGGGACTGCGCGATCATCGTCCCGGTGCGCGCGACCCACGCGGCACCGGGCGGCTCGGCGGAGCTGTCCCGTTCGTGCAGCGTGACGACGACCAAGGTCGCGAGGAGGAGCGCGGCGCCCGCTGCAACGACAGTACGCAGGCGCCGCGCTTCGATGGTGTTCAGCAGCCGACGTCCTCGGTGTCGGACGCGCTGTTGCCGATCCACTGGTCGCCGAAACGGATCGCGCCCTGGGCGGTCAGCTTCACGGAGCAGATCCAGGCGTAGGTGCTCGCCTTGCAGAAGACGCCGTCACCGTTGTCGATGCTGACCTGTCGAGAGTTGAGGCGGCTTTCGTACCACTCCGACATCCCGCATCCGTTGGACAGCGGGGACACGCTCGCCGAACCAGAAGGTCCACTCATCGAACCGCCGACGGAGAAGCCCATCTGCGCACCGGTGAACGTGGTCTGAACCTTGATACGGGCCTTGTTGCCCTTGACCTCCCCGCCGGTCCGGCCGATGAATCCGTAGACCTGGCTGACCTGGTCGCAGTCCTTGAGGCCACAGCCCCAGTTGTACTGGTAGCCAGACCCGGACACGAGGATCTGCATGCCTTGGACGGTGTAGTACTTGTTGGCGCTCAGGAAGCTTCCCCAAGCGGCGTTGGCGGTCGGTGGCGCCATGAATGTCCCGACGATCAACAGAAGTCCTGCTACGCAACCCGCTGCGATTTTTCGCATCTGAAACCCCGCTGTCTCGATGTGGAGCCACTTTGTAACACCTCCCATCACGGCCCACAAGGGTTCTAAAAAATGTCGCGCCGGCGACGCCCCGGGGCGATCTCGGCACTGGTAGTGTCCCGGCCCGACGCGTCGACACGGGAGCCTCGGGGGTTTCGCATGCAGCGACAAGGCCGGGTCCGGCGGTTCGGCGCAGGCCTGCTGGTCGCGTTCGTCGTGAGTCTTGCCGTCGTTGTCGTCGTGCTGGTGGTCTCCACGTCGCCCGACGAAGCCAGGTCCGCGCGGCGTCCCCCACGGCTGGGCTCACCGACGGCGACGGTGGTCGCCGAGTCGGCGGGCGACTTCGCCGTACCGTCGCTGGCCCTGTTCGACGCCCCGAGTGGTGATCGTGCAGTGCGCCCCGCGGACGGCGGGCCGGACGTCCCGGTGACAGTCGTCGAGGAACGTGACGGGACCGTGGTCGTGTCCGGCGACGGACTGTCCGACGGGCTCCGCGTCCAGCTCGGGGCCTACGTCGGACTGGGGCAGGACCGATGAGCCTGATCGAGCTGGGCGACGTCGGCTTCGAGGTGTCCGGGGAAGTCTCGCGCACCGTGCTCCATCCGACGTCCTTGCAGATCGGTACCGGCGAGCAGATCGCGATCACAGGTCCGTCAGGCGCCGGCAAGACAACGCTGGCCTCGATCATCGGCGGACTCCAGAGCCCGTCGACCGGCGACTACCTCTTCGACGGCGAACCGATGACCGCCCGGTCGCCCAGGGGGCTCGCCGCCTTCCGCGCCACGAACGTGGGCTTCGTCTTTCAGTCGGCGCACCTGATGGACGAGCGAACGGTGCTGGAGAACGTCGCCTTGGGGGTGGTGTCGACCTCCGTGTCCCGCAAGGTGGTGGTGCAGCGCTCGGAGGAGGCGCTGGCCAAGGTCGGGCTCGAGCAACGTGTCGGCCAGCGGGCCGCCACCCTCTCTGGTGGCGAGCGCCAACGCGTCGCGGTGGCTCGCGCACTGGTCAAGGCACCGCGTCTCCTGATCGCCGACGAGCCCACCGGCTCGTTGGACCAGGCCACCGGAGCCGCCGTTCTGGAGCTGCTCTTCGGCCTCTCCGCGGACGGTGTCACGTTGATCGTCGTGTCCCACGACCCGCGCATCACCGACTACGCCGCGAGGGTGGTCCGCGTGGTGGATGGCCGGGTGTCCGCGTGAGCGCCCCGTATCCACTTGCGTTGCTAGCGAGGGACGCCTACGCCTCGCTCACGGTCAAGCCGATGCGGACCGTCGCCCTGATGTTCGGGATCCTGATCGGTGTGGCGACCGTCGTCAGTGCGGTGACACTCGCCGACACCCAGCAGGTCAAGGTGGACCGGGCCTTCGACCAGCAACGTGCCAGCACCGTCGTGATCGCGGGGCGCAATGTCCCCGAGTCCGGCTTCCCGGAGGAAGGCCGGGAGCAGGTCCTCTCGCTGTCGGTCACCGCCGGGGCCGGGGAGCTGTCGATCTGGCGCGACAACGTCGCCGTCGCGCGTGCGGGCGCGTCCGACACCACGACCGTCGTCCCGGTGGTGGTTGCCGACGCGCCCGGATTGGACCTCATCCGAGCCCGGTCGACCGCAGGTGCGGCGTTCGGCCAGGCGCCGGCCGGTGTCTGGCTCGGGCAGGACGCCGCCGCCCGACTGGGGGTGGGCCTGGACCTCGATGGCGGCAACCGCGTCGAGGTCGACGGCCGGGAGTACGACGTCCGGGGCATCCTCGAGGCGCCCCCGACCTATGCCTACGTGAACAGCAGCGTGATCATGACCCGACCTGCCGCCGACGCCGCTCTCGGCGCTGGGGAGAACGTCCGGCTGTTGATCGGAGTACGCCCTGGTTCGGCCGCGCCGGTGGCGGCGTTCGCCCTCTCGGCACTCGATCCCGGAAACGTGATGTTGCTGCACAACGCGACCCCGCCCGACTCGGCCCGGCTACCCCAGCAGGTGGGCGACCAGCTGCGCATGCTCGGCATCGGGCTCGGCGTCTTCGTGGGCGTGGTCGGTCTCATCGGAGTCGCCAACACGCTGGCCATGACGGTGGCCTACCGGATACGCGAGCTGGGCCTACGCTCCGCGCTGGGCTGGTCCCGACGTCGGCTCGCCGGCCTTATCCTGGTGGAGTCATTGCTGGCAGGCGCGTTGGCCTCGGTCATCGGCGCGGCGGTCGGGCTGCTCGGGTTGTCGCTGTGGTGTGCCGGCCAAGGCCTGGAGCTGATCGTCGACCCACGCTGGGTACTGGCCGCGATCACGGGCGGGGTGGGGGCCGCGGGCCTGGGGGGCATCCTTCCCGCAATCCAGGCGGGCTCCATCTCACCCATGGAGGCCTTGCGCAGCTGACGAGTGCCGTCGCGTCGACGCCCGTCCTCCGCTCGGCAAAATTCTCGTTCTTGAGAAGATTCACCGATCTGTCGCCGAATCCGCTGTTACGCTGCAGCCGCCCCTTGTGGTTCATGTCACAGCTCGGAGGAATCCATGAACACTCTCGTCAAGTGCGCCGTCACGGCCGGCCTCGCGATCGCCAGCCTCGCCACTGTCTCCCCGGCAGCCGAGGCCGGCACCTTCACGTGCGCCCTCGCCCCCAAGATGACCCACGTGAGTCTCGGGGCGTCCCAGAACTTCAAGGCGACCTCCGACTGCGAGGGCGTCTTCGCCACGGGCACGACACAGCGCGCCGACGACATCCGCGGCCGCTACTACAAGGACGGCGAGTGGAAGATCAGCAGCCTCGGTTGGACTCGGGTCAACCGCGGGGATGACGGAGTGGTCGACATGGTCGTGGGCAACACGATCACCGGACGCGACATCAAGGGCCAGGCCAAGGTCGTCATCCAGCAAGTCGGCTACGCCTACTGAAGGTCGTGCTGACTCGATCGGCAGCCCGGATCGCTCTCCTCGCCGCTCTGGCGGCGTGCACCGCCTGCAACTCCACTGAAGATGGAGAGCCCGGCAGCTCGGAGCCGTCGCGGACCCTGGGAACGCTTCCTGCCACGGTGGAGCCGCAGGTGCTCCAAGACGTCATCTCCGCTGCCTTCGAGATGCCCGGAGGCCAGATGCGCCGTGCCATGCGCGTCCTGCAGTTCACGCGCAACCTCGGGATCGAGGAGTGCGGCGGCGAGCCCGGTGCCGTCGACGGCACCTACAACCGCGAGGATCAGAGCAGGTTCGCCGACCTCGACCTCATCCGCGAGAAGGGGTTCTTCGAGCAGGACGCCGTCGAGGACGAGGACAAGCGCCTCGAGGGTCTCGACGCCGACTGCACAGACCTGGAGCCGGACCTCCCGCACTACGCCGGGTGGCGCCAGGCGTCGGACTCCTGGTACGAGGTGGTCCTGTCCGCCGAGCAGTCCGCAGCGGTGCAGGACAAGAAGCCCGGTCTGGCCCGATGCCTGAGCGAGAAGTCCGGCTCGAAGATCTCCGTCGCAGACCCGGTCAACGACTACCTCAAGCAGGTCAACGACGAGAACGCCGGTGGTGCCAGCGAATCGAGGCTGTTGGATCTCGGCGTCTTCTACGCGGATTGCGCCCAGGACTACTTCTCGACCCTGCGCAAGGAGCTGCAGAGATCGCGTCCGAGGTTCATCGACCGCAACCGCGAGACCCTTGACGACTTCGCAGCCGAGCTCGTCGCCGCCGGCTACGTCCCCTGACCTTCCATCAGGCACACTGCGTCGGTGACCCACCATCGCGGACTCGCCGCGGCGATCGGCGTCGTGGCGGCCGGGCTGGCGGTGCTCATCGGCCTGGCCGTCGCCGTCGCGTACGCCGGGCAGGGCGGCCCGCTGCCCCAGCCACCCACGACGGAGACGGCCGCGCCCACCGCGGCCGCCACCGTCGGTGGCGCCCAGCAGCAGGCGGACGCCCCGGTCGCCGACCCCTACCTGCCCGACCCCACCTGGCTGGAGACGACGGCCGCCCGCACCCAGATCCCGGTCCGGGCGCTGGCGGCGTACGCGCGGGCGCACCTGCAGGTCGCCGCCGAGCAGCCGGACTGCAAGGTCGCGTGGAACACCATCGCCGCGCTCGGCGGCGTCGAGTCGCGCCACGGGTCGGTCAACGGCTCGGTGCTGGGCGCCGACGGCCTGCCGCGGCCGGCCATCCGCGGCCCGGCCCTCGACGGCGGTGCGTTCGGCGCGGTCCACGACACCGACGGCGGCTCCCTCGACGGTGACACGCGGTGGGACCGTGCGGTCGGTCCACTGCAGTTCATCCCCTCGACGTGGGAGACCTGGGCCGCCGACGCCAACGGCGACGGCGTCGCCGACCCCAACCAGATCGACGACGCGGCCCTCGCCGCGGGCCGCTACCTGTGCCACAGCGGCGAGCTCACCGGTGCCGCCGCCTGGCGCCGGGCGGTCTTCAGCTTCAACCACTCCGACGCCTACGTGAACGACATCGCGGGGCTCGCCAACACCTACGCCCAGCGCGCCGGCTGAGCCCGGGCCCCACGCAGCCTCACCAGGCGGCGCGGAGCACCGCCTCGACCGAGGCCGCGTCCGTCGGACCCGGGTTCGGGTACGGCGCCGCGGCGACCCGCTCCGCGACCGCGGCCAGGCCGTCGGCGGGCACCCCGAGGTCGCGCAGCCGCCGCGGCCCGTCGTACGCCGCCGCCAGCGCGGCGACCGCCGCGACGGGGTCGTCCCCGGTGATCGCGCGCAGCCGGTGGGCGGCGGTCGGGGCGTGTGGCAGGTTGTGGCGCAGCACGTGCGCCAGCAGCATCGTGTGCAGCTCGGCGTGCGGCAGGTCGAAGGTGCCGCCGAGGGCGTGCGCGAGCTGGTGGTGCAGGCCCATCCGCGCCGTGGCCAGGCAGGTGCCCGCGAGCCAGGCGCCCTCCTGCAGCGCGGTCCTCGCCGGGAGGCCGGCGGGGTCGCCGAGCACCGTCGGGAGCGCCTCCAGGAGCAGCCGGGAGGCCTCCGTGGCGAGGGCGTCGCTGACCGGCGTCGCATCCGGCGCCCAGAGCGCCTCCACCGCGTGCGCGAGGGCGTTGACGGCACTGGTCAGGGTCAGGCCGAAGGGCATCCGCAGGGTCAGCTCGACGTCGTACACGACGGTGCCGGGGAGCAGCGCCGGGTCGCGGCGGGTCTGCTTCACGCCGTCGGTCGTCTCGCCGAGGACGGGCGTGACCTCCGAGCCGGCGTAGGTCGTCGGCAGCGCCAGGTGCGGGATGCCGGCGCGGGCGACGATCGCCTTGCCCAGCCCGATCGCCGACCCGCCGCCGATCGTCACCACGGCGTCGGCGGCGGCCTCCTCGACGACGGCCATCGCCTGCCCGGTCACGGCGACGGGCGTGTGCACCACGGCGCCGTCGAAGCGGGCCACCGCCCGCTCCCCCAGCGCCGCCTCGAGCTCGTCGCGGGCCGCGCGGGCCGACCCGGTCGCGACGAGGAGGACCCGGGTCGCACCGAGCCGCTGGACCTCCTCGGGGACGGAGTGCCGGGCACCCGCGCCGAGCAGGACCCGTGAGGCCACGGTCTCGTGGACGACCACCATGCCCCGACCGTACCGGCCCCTCGTCCGGCATGATCGCGCCATGAACCCGTCGGCCAGCATCGACATCGACGCCCCGCTCGACCAGGTCTGGGCGATCATGCTCGACACGGAGCGCTACGGCGAGTGGAACCCCTTCGTTGAGCGCGCGGAGACCGCGCAGCCGGCGGCCGTCGGCAACCCGATCGTGCTCCACGTGGTGTGGGCCAACGGCTCCCGCACCCGCTCCCCCGAGCGGATCACCGCGCTCGAGGGCCCCACCACCGACGCCTCCGGTACGACGACCGCGCGGATGTCCTACGTCTACGAGGGCCTGCCGTCACGACTGGGGCTGGTGCGCGGCGTGCGCCACCAGGCCCTCACGCAGCGACCCGGCGGCCCGACGTCGTACGAGACGGTCGAGGAGTTCCGCGGCCCGCTGGTGCGGCTGGCCGGGCCGGGGCGCGTGGCCGACGGCTTCCGGCGGCACGCGGAGGGGCTCAAGCGTCGCGCTGAGGAGCGCTCGCCGGGGTCTTCGCAGCCGGCGGGATGAGCTCGCTGGAGTTGCGGGCCGCCCACAGCGCGAAGCCCAGGACCGCCGCGCCGCAGGCGATGTCGAGGACGACGTGCGTCTGGCGCCACCAGACCATGTCGGTAGCGCCGGCCACGGTGTAGTGGCCGATGCCGATGAGGCCGGAGACGGAGTAGGCGGTCAGGAAGACCGCCGAGGTGGTGATGTGGCGGCGGAACCACAGCAGCAGCCCGATGCCGCCCAGTGCGGTGAACACGAACCAGCTGATCGCCACCAGGTCCTTGGTGACCGTCGGCAGCGCCGAGTCGGCCGGCTGGACCGGGTAGTCGTCGTAGTTGACGTAGTTGTCGACGTAGTGGACGACCGACACCACGAACGCGGCGCCGAGCAGCCAGCACACGATCCTGGTCGCCCGGAGATAGCTCACGGGTCCCAGACTAGGAGACGGGCAGTGGGGGGCGCGGGACCAGGCCCGCACCCCCCCACCGACGCGTCGATCAGGCCAGCGCCTTCGTGGCCGGGGACCCCAGCACCGGCACCGAGGTCGCACCGGTCGTCGGCCGCAGCCACACCTGCGCGCCCACGTCGAGGTCCAGCGCTCGCGCGTGCGTGCGGGACAGGACGACGAGCGTCGGCTCGGCCTGGCCCTCGACGTCCACGGTGAAGCGGACCTCGAAGCCCACCCGCAGCGCCCGGACGACCCGGCCGGCGACCGCGTCCGGGGCACCGGGGGTGGTGGCCAGGTCGATGTCGTGCGGCCGCAGTCGCACGCCACCCAGCTGGGTCACCTCGCCGAGGAAGCCCATGACGAAGTCGTTGGCCGGCTCGTCGTACAGCTGGTCGGGCGTGCCGATCTGCTCGATCCGGCCCTCGTTGATGACGACGATCTCGTCGGCGACCTCGAGGGCCTCCTCCTGGTCGTGGGTGACGAACACGGTCGTCACGTGGACCTCGTCGTGCAGCCGGCGCAGCCAGTCGCGCAGCTCCTTGCGGACCTTCGCGTCGAGGGCACCGAACGGCTCGTCCAGCAGCAGCACCGACGGCTCGACCGCGAGGGCGCGGGCCAGGGCGAGGCGCTGGCGCTGGCCACCGGAGAGCTGCGAGGGCAGCCGGTGCGCGAACTGCGAGAGGTGCACCAGCTCCAGGAGCTCGGCGACCTTCGCCTTCACCTCGGCCTTGGGCCGCTTGCGGATCTCGAGCCCGAAGGCGACGTTCTTCGCGACCGTCATGTGCTTGAAGACGGCGTAGTGCTGGAAGACGAAGCCGACGTTGCGCTTCTGCGGCGGGAGCTTGGTCGCGTCGACGCCCTCGATCTCCACCGAGCCGCCGTCGGCGCTCTCCAGGCCGGCGATGATCCGCAGCAGGGTCGACTTGCCGCCACCGCTCGGCCCGAGCAGGGCGGTGAGCTGGCCGGTGGGCAGGGAGACGTTGATGTCGTCGAGGGCGACGAAGTCGCCGTAGCGCTTGCCGACACCCCTTACTTCGATGCTCATGCGTGATCCTCCTTGCGGATCAGGGACACGACGACGAGGGCGAGCACGGAGGCGAGCACGAGCACGAACGCGGCGGCGTACGCCGTGGGCTCCTCGTAGTTGGTGTAGCGGTTCTGGATGAGGAGGGTGGCGGTCTCGCCCCGGCGCTCGGCGCCCGGGCTGACGATCTTCACCGCGCCGAACTCCCCGAGCGAGCGGGCCATGCTGAGCACCACGCCGTAGATCACGGCCCACTTGATGCTCGGCAGGGTGATCCGCCGGAAGGTCTGCCAGCCGCTGGCCCCGAGGCTGCTGGCGGCCATCTCGGCGTCGGTGCCGATCTCCTCCAGGACGGGGACGATCTCGCGGATCACCAGCGGCAGGCTGACGAAGGCGGTGGCCATGATCAGCCCCGGCGTCGTACCGATGACGAAGAAGCCGATCGACTCCAGCGCCTCCCCGAACCAGCCCTTGCCGGTGCTGTAGGCCAGCACCAGCGCGAGGCCGACGACGACCGGCGAGACCGACATCGGCAGGTCCACGAGCACGGACAGGATCCGCCGACCGGGGAACTGGTAGCGCACGATGAGCAGCGAGATGCCC
The DNA here is from genome assembly GCF_057586415.1 of Nocardioides sp. SRI_004. Classification (NCBI taxonomy): domain Bacteria; kingdom Bacillati; phylum Actinomycetota; class Actinomycetes; order Propionibacteriales; family Nocardioidaceae; genus Nocardioides; species Nocardioides sp. SRI_004. The sequence continues at coordinate 170,561 of NZ_JBYCZV010000001.1, read as the reverse complement.
ACACCGAAGACGGTGTTGATCACCACGGCCCAGAACGCCACGGTCCCGGTCAGGTTGAAGGCGTAGGTCACCGAGGGGTCGGTGAGCCGGTCCATGAACGCACCGAACCCGGCCTCCGCCCCCTTCTTGGTCGGCGCGAACGTCTGCTTGCCGACCTCGTAGAGCGGCCAGATGACCAGCACCGTGAGGTAGACGATCACGAACACGCGCAGCGCGTAGGCGACGGGGCCCCGGCGGGCCCGGATCTGTCGGGTGTCAGCCACGGCGCGCCACCCTTCGCGAGATCACGTCCAGGGCCACGATCGTCACCACGGCGACGATGAGCAGCAGGACGGCGACCGCAGCGGCGCCGTCCTGGTTGTCACCCTCGAGGAACTTCAGGATCTTCAGCGACGCGACCTCGGTCTCGTACGGCGTGTTGCCCGAGATCAGCACCAGCGAGCCGAACTCGCTGATCGCACGGGCGAAGCCCAGCGACGAACCGGCCGCGATCGCCGGCACCAGGCTCGGCAGGATGATCCGGCGGAAGGTCGTGAACCGCGAGGCACCCAGCGACGCCGCCGCCTCCTCGACGTCCGCGTCCAGCTCGATCAGCACGGGCTGGACGGTGCGGACGACGAACGGCAACGTCACGAACAGCAGCGCCAGGAAGATGCCCTGCCGGGTGTTCACGATGTTGACGCCGACCGGGCTGTCCGGCCCCCACAGGCTGAGCAGGATGAGGCCGGCGACGATCGTCGGGAGCGCGAACGGGATGTCGATGACGACGTCGAGGATCCGCTTGCCGAAGAACTGGTCACGGACCAGCACCCAGGCCACGACCGTGCCGATCACGGCGTTGGCGAGGGTCACCAGGAGCGCCTCGACCACCGTCAGCCTCAGGGCGGCGAAGGTCTGGGCATCGGTCAGCGTGTCCCAGAAGTTCGACCACCCCCCGGCCGCAGCCGCGCCGACCACCGCCGCCAGCGGGATCAGCACCAGGATGCTGAACCACACCAGCGCCACGCCCAGGCCGATGCCCGAGGCGGGGGTCAGCGGAAAGCGGCCGGAGCTGCCCTTTCCACGGCCCGAGGGCCGGCCCCGTGACGGAGCCGGCCCTGCGGGTGACACGAGCGTGTCGGTCACTGCTTCGTGGCTTCGGCGTACAGCTTGTCGAAGCGCAGCTTCTCGCCGTCCTTGCCGAACCACTCCTTGTTGATGGCCGACCAGCCACCGAGGTCCGCGGCCGTGCTGAGGTCCTTGACCGCCGGGAACGGGTTGGCCGGGTCGTTGGCACCGTCGACCTCGACACCGGCGATGTCGACGTCGGTCACGGGGCGGAAGCCCTTGGAGACGAAGGCGAGCTGGCCCTCGTCGCTGAGGATGAAGTCGAGCCAGTCGGTGGCGACGGGAGCGGCGTCCTTCAGGACGGCGCCCGGGTTCTCGATCTTGAAGGTGTGGTCCGGGACGATGTAGTCGAGGTCCTCGCCGTTCTGCTTGGCCAGGATGGCCTCGTTCTCGTAGGTCAGCAGCACGTTGCCGACGCCCTTCTTGAACGCCTCGGTCGCCTCACGGCCGCTGGCGGCCCAGGTGGTGACGTTCTTGAAGACCTTCTTGAGGAACTCGTCGGCCTGGGCCTCGGTCGCGCCGGTCGACTTCGCGTAGGTGTAGAGGGCGAGGATGTTCCACTTCGCCGAGCCGGAGCTGGCCGGGTCGGGGGTGACGATCTTGACGTCGGGGCGGGTCAGGTCGTCCCAGTCCTTGATGCCGAGCGGGTTGCCGGCCTCGGTGGCGATGACCGCGACGGAGCTCGAGACGATGCCCTTGTTCTCGCCCTGGTTCCAGTCCTCGGCGACGAGGCCGGCGTCCACCAGGCGGGTCATGTCGGGCTCGAGCGAGAACACGACGTAGTCGGTGTCCTTGCCCTTGGTGTCGACGACCTTGCGGCTCTGGTCGCCGGAGGCGCCGTACGAACCGGAGAAGGTGACGTCCTTGCCGGCGTCGGTCTCGTTGAACTTCTCGGCAGCGGCCTTGTTGGCCGCCTCGGGAACGGCGAAGCCGACGATGTTGATCGTCTTGCCCGCGTCGTCACTGCCACCGTCAGCGCTGGCGCAGGCCGTCAGCGCCAGAGCGCCCGTCACTGCCAGGGCTGCCGCCTTGATCACTCGCTTCATTGCACCCATTCCTTGCTGTCCCGGTCTGTCACGCCTCGCACCCTGCAAGGTCGCACTAAATTCGAGTGGAATAATACACATTGGCGAGTTACTCGACACACTTTGAGACAGAGGCCACCCCGGAGTGGCGCAGGTCACGTCACCCACGGCCCCTCGGGCCGCCCATCTGGCGGCGCCGGATGGGTCGGTCGCAGTCGGCCGTCTATCGTGGGGAGGTCGCGGACCGCGGGGTCCGCCCGGCCGAACTGGACAGGTGTCCACCAAAAGTGGAACGCGTTCTAGATTTGGCCGTAGAATCAGCAGCGCCCGCCGTCGGCATCGGGACGGCGCGGGCGCCGCGACCGTCGTGCGAGAGAGTTGGACCGAACGTGAGCCAGACCAAGCAGGTCAAGCAGCTGGACCGGGTGATCATCCGGTTCGCGGGTGACTCCGGTGATGGCATGCAGCTGACCGGTGACCGGTTCACCCAGGAGTCGGCCGTCTTCGGCAACGACCTGGTGACGCTGCCGAACTTCCCGGCCGAGATCCGGGCGCCCCAGGGCACGATCCCGGGTGTCAGCTCGTTCCAGATCCACTTCGCCGACCACGACATCCTCACCGCGGGCGACCGGCCCGACGTGCTGGTCGCGATGAACCCTGCCGCCCTCAAGGCCAACCTGGGCGACCTGCCGAAGGGCGCGACGATCATCGTCGACACCCACGACTTCACCAAGCGCAACCTGGACAAGGCGGGCTACTCCTCCAACCCGCTCGACAAGCTGGGCGAGGTCGACGACATCCTCGCCGGCTTCCAGGTCCAGCCCGTCGACCTGACCGGCATCACGGTCGAGGCGGTCAAGGAGTTCGGCCTCTCCCGCAAGGACGCCGCCCGCGCGAAGAACATGTTCGCCCTGGGCCTGCTGTCGTGGATGTACGGCCGCCCGACCGAGCCGACGATCGCCTTCCTCGAGAAGAAGTTCGCCAAGGTCGCCGACATCCTCGGCGCCAACATCGCCGCCTTCAAGGCCGGCTGGAACTACGGCGAGACCACCGAGACCTTCGTCGTCCAGTACGAGATCAAGCCCGCCAAGATGCACGCGGGCACCTACCGCAACATCACCGGCAACCTGGCCCTGTCCTACGGCCTCGTCGCCGCGGGCGTCCGGTCCAAGCTGCCGGTGTTCCTCGGGTCCTACCCGATCACCCCGGCCTCCGACATCCTGCACGAGCTCTCGAAGCACAAGGCCTTCGGCGTCACCACGCTGCAGGCCGAGGACGAGATCGCCGGCATCGGCGCCGCGATCGGCGCCTCGTTCGCCGGGCAGCTCGCGATCACCACCACCTCGGGCCCCGGCATCGCGCTCAAGTCCGAGGCGATCGGCCTGGCCGTGATGACCGAGCTGCCGCTGGTCGTCGTCAACGTCCAGCGCGGCGGCCCCTCGACCGGCCTGCCGACCAAGACCGAGCAGGCCGACCTGCTCCAGGCCATGTACGGCCGCAACGGCGAGGCGCCGGTTCCGATCGTGGCGCCGCAGTCGCCCGGCGACTGCTTCGCCGCCGCCGTCGAGGCCGCCCGGATCGCGGTCACCTACCGCACGCCCGTCTTCCTGCTCTCCGACGGCTACCTCGCCAACGGCTCCGAGCCGTGGGCGATCCCGTCCGTCGACGAGCTGCCGGTGATCGAGGCCGACTTCGCCACCGAGGCCAACCACGACAAGGGCGATGGCACGAAGGACTTCTGGCCCTACCTGCGCGACCCCGAGACGCTCGCCCGCCCGTGGGCCGTCCCCGGCACCGCCGGTCTCGAGCACCGCATCGGCGGCCTCGAGAAGGGCGAGGGCCACGGCAACATCTCCTACGACCCGGCCAACCACGACAAGATGGTCCGGATCCGCCAGGAGAAGGTGCAGCGCATCGCCGACTCCCTCCCGCCGCTCGAGGTCGACGACCCGTCCGGCGAGGCCAAGGTCCTCGTGATCGGCTGGGGGTCGACGTACGGACCGATCGGTGCCGCGTGCCGCCGCGTCCGCCGCGCCGGGTACGACGTCGCGCAGGTCCACCTGCGCCACCTCAACCCGTTCCCGAAGGACCTCGGCGAGATCCTCAAGGGCTACGACAAGGTCCTCGTCCCCGAGATGAACCTCGGCCAGCTGAGCAAGATGCTGCGCGCCGAGTACCTCGTCGACGCCCAGGGCTACAACCACGTCTACGGGCTGCCGCTCAAGGCCGCCGAGCTCGCCGAGGCCATCGGCGTGCTCGTCGGCGAGGCCGAGGGCCGCGAGGTCGACCTCGGCGAGCACGGCCTCAACCTTCCTGCCGACCACGAGGAGGCTCCGCTCCGATGAGCACCCCTACGACAAGCGCCGATCTCCCCATGCCCACTGTTCATTCGGGGGGCACCGCGCTCGTCCCGACCCTGGCCGAGGGCGAGACCCAGACCGCGAAGGACTTCTCCTCCGACCAGGAGGTCCGCTGGTGCCCCGGCTGCGGTGACTACGCCGTGCTCAAGGCCGTGCAGTCCTTCCTGCCGGACCTGGGCCTGCGCCGCGAGAACATCGTCTTCGTCTCGGGCATCGGCTGCAGCTCGCGCTTCCCGTACTACCTCGACACCTTCGGCATGCACTCGATCCACGGCCGCGCGCCGTCGATCGCGACCGGCATCGCCACGGCCCGCGAGGACCTCTCGGTGTGGGTCGTCACCGGTGACGGCGACGCGCTGTCCATCGGCGGCAACCACCTGATCCACGCCCTGCGCCGCAACGTGAACATGACGATCCTGCTGTTCAACAACCGGATCTACGGCCTCACCAAGGGCCAGTACTCCCCCACCTCCGAGGTCGGCAAGGTCACCAAGTCCACCCCGGTGGGCTCGCTCGACCACCCGTTCAACCCGGTCTCCCTCGCGCTGGGCGCCGAGGCGTCCTTCGTCGCGCGGACCATCGACTCCGACCGCAAGCACCTCACGGCGGTGCTCGCCGCTGCCGCTGCCCACCGCGGCACGTCGTTCGTCGAGATCTACCAGAACTGCCCGATCTTCAACGACGGTGCGTTCGACGCGATCAAGGACCGCGACAACGCCCACGCGCTGATCCCGCTCACCCACGACCAGCCGATCACCTTCGGCGTGCGCGACGAGGCGACCGGGCTCGGCGACAAGGCCCTCGTGCGCGGCGCCGGCGGTGCCGTCGAGGTCGCCGACACCGCCTCCGTCGCAGCCGAGGCGATCATCGTCCACGACGCACAGAACCCCGACCCGTCGACCGCCTTCGCGATCTCGCGGCTGACCGACGCGGGCTACCTCAACCGCAGCCCGATCGGCATCTTCCGCCAGGTCGAGCGCCCGACGTATGACGACCAGGCCCGCGCCCAGGTCGCCACCGCGTCCGAGGCGGTCGCCGCCCAGGGCTCGCCGGAGGAGCGCCTCACCGCGCTCATCAACGCCGGCGACACCTGGACCATCGACTGAGGTCCGAGCGCAGCGACCGTGCGAGGAACGAGCACGGTCGCTGATCAGCGAGGAGGTCGAGGAGCGCCGACGCACTCGCGCAGCGAAGCAAGCGAGGGCATGGCGCGTCACGAGCCCGGAGCCTGTTGCGCGGCGAGATGGCAACGGCACAGCAGGTGCACCGGAGCGAGGCGTCTCGTGACGGTCGCTGCGCGACCTCCTCGACGAACGACGGAACGTGACGGTCGCTGCGCGACCTCCTCGACGAACGACGGAACGTGAGGGTCGCTGCGCGACCTCCTCGACGAACGACGGAACGTGACGGTCGCTGCGCGACCTCCTCGACGAACGGTTCGATTGGTGAGGTCTCTTCACGGAGGGCTAACCTCGCCGGGTGGCTGACGCACGACGGGGATTCCTGCTCGGCGTCACCGCCTACGTGCTGTGGGGTGCGTTCCCGCTCTACTGGCCACTGCTGGAGCCGAGCGGGCCGGTCGAGATCCTGGCCCACCGGATCGTGTGGTCCGTGGTCGTCATGGGTGTGCTCGTCGTGGCGCTGCGCCGGGGTGCCGCCCTGCGCGACATCCTCCGCGACCGTCGTACGACGCTGCTGCTGGTGGTCGCCGCGATCACGATCACGTCCAACTGGGGCACCTACATCTACGGCGTCAACAACGACCGGGTGGTCGAGACGTCGCTGGGCTACTTCATCAACCCGCTGGTGACGGTGCTGATGGGGGTCCTCGTGCTCGGTGAACGGCTGCGGCCCGCGCAGTGGTGGGCGCTCGGGCTCGGGTTCGTCGCGGTGGCCGTGCTGACCGTCGACTACGGACGCCCGCCCGTCGTGGCGCTCGTGCTCGCCTTCTCCTTCGGCACCTACGGCCTGGCGAAGAAGTCGGCCGGCGTCGGCACCTTCGAGAGCCTGGCCTTCGAGACGGCGGTGATCGCGCCGTTCGCCCTCGCCTACCTGGTGTGGCTCGGCAGCACCGGCGATGGCCACTTCACCGGCGAGGGCGCGGGCCACGTGGCGCTGCTGGTCGCGAGCGGCGTCGTGACGGCCGTCCCCCTCCTCTGCTTCGGCGCTGCGGCCACCCGCGTCTCGATGACGACGCTGGGGCTCTTGCAGTACCTCGCGCCGGTCCTGCAGTTCCTGCTCGGCATCACCGTCCTCGGCGAGCACATGCCCCCGGGCCGCTGGGTCGGCTTCGCGCTGGTCTGGCTGGCACTCGCGGTCTTCACGTTCGAGGCCCTGCAGCACAGACGGCGGACGCTCGGCCTGGTGGCCGAGGCGTCCGCCGTCTGAAGCAGGTCGCGCGAGGTCAGCTGCAGGTGACCGTGCCGAGCTGGCGCACCAGGTAGGTGTAGTTCACCGTCGGCTTCAGCACGATCCGGTACGTCGTGTTGCACCGGCCGACGAAGCGGATGGAGAAGGCGCCGTTGGTGCGGGCGGAGACCACCGAGGTCACGCCCTGGTAGCCGGGGCGGCCACCGTTCTTGTGGGCCTGCAGCCAGACGCGGATGCCGGGCTGCGAGGTCACATTGCCCTTGGTGTAGAAGATGCCGTCGCGAGCGGACTCGAAGGTCCGCAGGTTGGCGACGGTGTGCCGCGGCAGGGCCTTCTCGGCGACCGGCGCCGCGGCGCGGGCGTCGGTGGTGGCGGTGAGGCCGACGATCGTCGCGATGACGACGGCGAGAAGAGCGGTGGCGAAACGGGTCATGCGCATGGGTGATCCCCCTCGAGATCGAATCAACGGTGCGTGCGCCGGGCCTCCTGCCCCGTGGCGCACCGGGGGAAACCCGTGCATGGAGGCCTCGTGCGGCAGCGGACGGGGTGCACGTCGCTGCCGCACGAGGCGATCGAGGGGGGAGCCGCCTGGTCAGGCGCTCCGCTCGAGGCGGCCGAAGCCGCTGCGGTGGAAGACGAGGGGGTGGCCGGCGTCGTCCTCGGCGCCGTGCTCGACCGCGTGGACCTGCAGCAGGACGATGACGTGGTCGCCGGCGTCGACCTCGCGGTAGAGCGAGCAGGAGAAGCGGACCAGGCCCTCGTCGAGGGTGACCGCTCCTTCGTCGGTGACGGTGACGTCGATGCCGGCGAAGCGCTCGCCGACGGGCCCGGACAGCTGGCGACAGACGGCTCCGTGGTGGTCGGCCAGCACGGTCACGCCGAAGTGGCGCGCCCGGCGGAGGTCGGGCCACGTCTTCGACGTGCGCGCGACCGAGACGGAGACCAGGGGTGGATCGAGGCTGACCGAGGTGAACGAGCTGGCGGCGAGGCCGACCGGCTCGTCGTCGATCTCGGCAGCGAGCGCGACCACCCCGGTCGGGAAGACCCCGAACGCCTGTCGCAGCGCGACCGGGTCGAGGTCCTGGTTGGTGGCCATCGTGCTCATGACAATCAAACTTAACTGACTTGGTACAGATTGCCGAGGGTACGCCGAGACGGAACGGCCGAGCCCATGGAAGGCGTCGCCGATCAGCCTGTGCCGGGCGGCGCCGCGCAGCTCAGGCGGAGCGGACCGCCACCACGTCCGCGAACGCCTCGAGGGCGCTCCGCACCGAGCCCTCGGGAAGCACCTCGAGCAACCGCTTGGCCTCCTGCGCACGGGCGACGACGTAGGCCTGGGCCTCCGCCATCGCCGGGTGCTTGCGCAGCAGGTCCAGCGCCTCGGCGTGCAGCTCGGCGTCACCTGCCAGGTCGGAGCGCTCGGGGTCGAGCAGCTCCAGCAGCCGGGCGTCGGCCGGGTCCGTCGAGGCACGGGCGATGAGCACCGGCAGCGTGGGCACGCCCTCCTTGAGGTCGGTGCCCGGCGTCTTGCCGGACTCCTCGCTCTCCGAGGCGATGTCGAGGATGTCGTCGGAGAGCTGGAAGGCGGTGCCGACCAGCTCGCCGTACGCGGTGAGGGCGGCGACGACCTCGGGGGCGGCACCCGAGAAGAGCGCGCCGTAGTGGGCCGACGTCGCGATCAGCGAGCCGGTCTTGCCGGCGACGACCTCGAGGTAGTGGGCGAGCGCGTCCTCGTCGGGGCCCGGCTTCACCGTCTCGAGGATCTGGCCCTCGACCAGCCGGGTGAAGGTCTCCGCCTGGATCCGGACGGCCTCGGGGCCGAGCTGGGCGGTGAGCTCCGACGACTTCGCGAAGAGCCAGTCGCCCGTGAGGATCGCGACCAGGTTGTCGTAGCGCGCGTTGGCGGAGTCCTCGCCGCGACGCAGCTCCGCCTCGTCCATCACGTCGTCGTGGTAGAGCGAGCCCACGTGGGTGATCTCCACGACGCACGCCGCGGTGAGCACCTCGTCGGCGTCGGGGCGCGGCCCGGCCTCGGCCGCCAGCAGCACCAGCAGCGGGCGGAACCGCTTGCCACCGGCGGCGAGCAGGTGCCGCGCCGCCTCGGTGACGTACGGCGCCCGGCTGGACGCGTGGGCGTAGAGGGCGTCCTCGACCGTGGCCATCCGGCCGCGCAGACGCTCGGCCAGCGCCTCGTCGAGGATCGGGAGGGCCAGCTCAGCGGGCGATGGAGCACTCGTCACCTGATGAAGTCTCCCGTATGGGTGACCAGCTCGAGAACCGGGCCCGGCACCACGCCGAGGACGAGGGTCGCCGCGAGGCAGACGACGACGGTCACCGAGGTCAGCAGCGACGGCGTCGTGACCGCGCCACCACCGTCCGGGTGCGCCTCGGTGAAGAACATCAGCCGGATGTGGCGCACGTAGAAGGTGATCGCGACGATGCTCGACGCGATCGCCACGAGCACGATCGGCCAGGCGCCGGCGGACATCGCCGAGGTGAAGACCGCCCACTTGCCGATGAAGCCGGCAGTCAGCGGGATGCCCGCCATCGACAGCAGGAAGAAGGCGAAGGCACCGGCCACCAGCGGCGAGCGCTTGCCCAGCCCGGCCCAGCGGTCGTAGTGGGTCGCCTCGCCGCCCGCGTCGCGCACCAGGGTGACGACCGCGAACGAGCCGATCATCGCGAAGCCGTAGGTCGTGAGGTAGAACAGCACGCCCTCGAGCGAGGTGTACTGGCCCTCGGCCAGGTCGCCCGCGCTCTGCACGCCCAGCACGCCCACGAGCAGGAAGCCGGTGTGCGCGACGGAGGAGTAGGCCAGCATCCGCTTGACGTCGTTCTGTACGACGGCCAGCGCGGCGCCCAGCACCATCGACGCGATCGCGACGACCCACAGCATCGGCTGCCAGCTCCAGCGCTCGCCGCCGAACGCGACGTAGAGCAGGCGCAGCAGGGCGCCGAAGGCGGCGACCTTCGTGCCGGCGGCCATGAACGCGGTGACCGCAGTCGGGGCGCCCTGGTAGACGTCCGGCGTCCAGGCCTGGAACGGGGCGGCACCGACCTTGAACAGCAGGCCGACCGAGAGCAGCGCGATGCCGGCGAGCAGGAGGCCGTGGTTGGCCCCGCCCGCACGGACCGCCTCGTTGATCCCGGCGAAGGTGACCGACCCGGCGTAGCCGTAGACCAGCGCGGCGCCGTACAGGAAGAAGCCGGAGGCGAAGGCGCCGAGCAGGAAGTACTTCATGGCCGCCTCCTGGCTCAGCAGGCGGCGCCGGCGGGCGAGCCCGCAGAGCAGGTAGAGCGGCAGCGAGAGGACCTCGAGCGCGACGAACATCGTCAGCAGGTCGCCCGAGGCCGGGAAGAGCAGCATGCCGCCGACCGCGAAGAGCAGCAGCGGGTAGACCTCGGTGTGCTCGAGCCCGCGGGTCGACGCGTCGCGCTCGGTGTCCGTGCCGGGCAGCGCGGCCGCCTGGCCGGTGAACGCCGAGACCCCGCCCTCGAGGCGACGCTCGGCGAAGAGCGCGACCCCGCCGATGGCGAAGACGAGCAGCAGGCCCCAGAGGTAGACGGTCGGGCCGTCGACGACGACCGAGCCCATCGCGCCGACGAGGCCCTTGCCCTCGGCGCCGGCGATGCCGGTGTGCTCGTCGAGGTCGGCCCCGACGAGGATCGTGGCGACCAGGGCGGAGATCAGGGCGGCGAGGCTGAGCGCCACCTGGGGCAGGCGGCGAAGGTCGCGCGGCAGGAGCGCCTCGAACAGGACGCCCACGCACGCGGCGCCGAGGACGATCAGCAGCGGCAGGAGCTCGGCGTACTCGAGCTCGGGCTTCACGAACTCCATCAGTGCGCCTCCGCTTCCTGCTCGTCGTGCTCGACATCGGTCGGATCCACCGTCGGCGGGTCGTCGTCGACGCCCACCTGCTCGTGCAGGAGCTCACCGACGGTGGGGTTGCTGACGTCGGTCAGCGGGGCCGGGTAGAAGCCGAGGAACACCAGCGCCACGACCAGCGGGGCGACGGCTGCGATCTCGCGCAGGCCGAGGTCCGCGGTGCCCTCCACGTCGGCCGGCGTCGGCCCGGTCATGGTGCGCTGGTACATCCACAGCACGTAGATCGCGGCCAGCACCACGGCGGTGATGGCGATCGCGCCGACGTACCAGGCGTAGCCGAAGGCGGCGAGCAGCACCATGAACTCGCTGACGAACGGCGAGAGGCCCGGCAGGCCGAGCGTGGCGAGGCCGGCGACCAGGAAGAGCCCGGCCAGGACCGGGGCGACCTTCTCGATGCCGCCCATCTCGCTGATCAGCGAGGTGCCGCGCCGGTCGTAGAGGTAGCCCGCGACGAGGAAGAGCGCCGCCGTGCCGAGGCCGTGGTTGACCATGTAGAGGATCGAGCCGGTGCCGCCCTGGGTGCTCATCGTGAAGATGCCGAGCGTGATCAGCCCGAAGTGGCTGAGCGAGGTCAGGCCGATCAGGCGGAAGACGTCGTCCTGGCCGATGGCGAGCAGCGCGCCGTAGACCACCGAGATCAGCGCCAGGGTGATCACGAACGGGGTCGCCCACTGCGAGGCCTCCGGGAAGATCCCGAGGCAGAAGCGCAGCATCCCGAAGGTGCCGATCTTGTCGAGGATGCAGACCAGCAGCACGCCCGTGCCGGGCGTCGCCTTCTCGGTGGTGTCGGCCAGCCAGGTGTGCACCGGGAACAGCGGCGCCTTGATCGCGAACGCGATGAAGAAGCCGAAGAACAGCCAGCGGCCGGCCTCCGTGCCGATGTCGAGCTTCTCCAGGTCCGAGAGGAGGTACGACGGCTCGCCGGCCTGCGAGGAGACGACGTAGAGACCGATCACGGACGCCAGCAGGATCAGGCCGCCGGCGAGCTGGAACATCAGGAACTTCAGCGCCGCCGCGCCCCGGCCCTCGCGGCCGAAGCTGCCGACGAGGAAGTAGGCCGGGATCAGGGTGGCCTCGAAGACGACGTAGAAGAGGAAGACGTCGGTCGCGCAGAACACCGCGAGCGAGAGGCCCTCCAGCGCGAGCGCCCAGGCCACGAACGCGCGGGCGCCGCCGCCGGCGGGGTCGTCGGCCTTGAACCACTCGGCGCCGAGGACGAGCGGCACCAGGAGCACGGTCAGCAGGACCATCAGCAGGCCGAGGCCGTCGAGGCCGAGGGCGTAGTGGACGCCGAAGGCCTCGATCCACTCGACCTCCTCGACGAACTGGCGGCCGCCGTCGACGTCGTACTGGACAGCGGCGACGACCGCGACGACCAGGGTCGCCAGCGCGATGCCGAGCCCGAGCGTCTTGCTGAGCGAGCGGGGCGCGAACGCGACCACCGCCGCTCCGACGACCGGGAGCCAGATCAGGAACGACAGCATCAGTTCACCGCCACCAGGGTCAGGACGAGGAGCACGGCGCCACCGAGGATGCCGAGCGCGTAGGAGCGGACGTAGCCGTTCTGCAGCCGCCGGAGCAGCTCACCGGTGCCGGCGACGATCGTCGCTCCCCCGGTGAACAGCCCGTCGACGAGGGTGCGGTCGGCGCCGACGGAGCCGCGGACGGTCGCCAGGCCCGGGTTGACCACGAGGGTGTCGTTGATCGCGTCGCCGTACAGGTCGGCACGGGCGGCCTTGGTCGCGAAGGACACGTCGGCCGGGGCCTCCCGCGGCACCTCCTGCTTGCCGACCAGGAACCAGGCGAGCGCGACGCCGGCGGCGACCACCGCGATGGTGATGAGCGTGATGAGGATGACCGGGATCGGCGGCTCCTCGTGCTCGGCGTGGCCGACGACCGGGCTCAGCCAGTCGACGATCCAGTTGCCGGCGAGCATCAGGCCGCCGAGGGCGGACAGCGCCGCGAGCACGATGAGCGGGATGGTCATGACCTTCGGGCTCTCGTGCGGGTGGACGCCCTTCTCCCACCGCTTCTGGGTGAAGAAGGTCATCAGCATCATCCGGGTCATGTAGAAGCCGGTGATGCCGGCACCCAGCAGGGCGCAGATGCCGACGACGGGGTTCTCGACCAGCGCGGTCTCGATGATCTTGTCCTTCGACCAGAAGCCGGCGAAGGGCGGGACGCCGATGATCGCGAGGAAGCCGAGGGCGAAGGTCGCGAAGGTGACGGGCAGCGCCTTGTTGAGCGCGCCGTAGTGGCGCATGTCGACGTCGTCGTCCATCGCGTGCATCACCGAGCCGGCGCCCAGGAACATGTTGGCCTTGAAGAAGCCGTGGGTCAGCAGGTGGAAGATCGCGAAGGCGTAGCCGGCGACGCCGAGGCCGGCGCCGAGCATCATGTAGCCGATCTGGCTCATCGTGGAGCCCGCGAGGCCCTTCTTGATGTCGTCCTTGGCACAACCGATGATCGCGCCCCACAGGAGCGTGACGGTGGCGACGATGACGACGGCGGTCTGCGCGGCCGGCGCCAGCTCGAAGATGAAGTTGGAGCGGGTCACGAGGTAGACCCCGGCGGTGACCATGGTCGCCGCGTGGATCAGCGCCGACACCGGGGTCGGGCCCTCCATCGCGTCGAGCAGCCAGGCCTGCAGCGGGACCTGCGCGGACTTGCCGCAGGCACCGACGAGCAGGAGCACGCCGATCCAGTTGAGGGTCGTCTCGGTCGCGCCGCTCGACAGGGCGCTGATGCCGCTGAAGCTGGTGGTGCCGAAGGTCGCGAACATCAGGAAGATCGCCAGGCCCAGGCCCATGTCACCGACGCGGTTGATGACGAAGGCCTTCTTGGCGGCAGCGGCCGCGGAGGGCTTGTGCTGCCAGAACCCGATGAGCAGGTACGACGCCAGGCCGACGCCCTCCCAGCCCAGGAACAGCCCCACGTAGTTCTCCGCGAGGACGAGCGTGAGCATCGCGGCGACGAAGAGGTTGAGATAGGCGAAGAAGCGCGACCGGCGCGGGTCGTGCGCCATGTAGCCCACCGAATAGAGGTGGATCAGCGAGCCGACGCCGGTGATCAGCAGCAGGAAGAGCGCCGACAGCGGGTCGTAGAGGATGTCGAAGCCGACGTCGAGACGGCCGGCCTCCATCCAGGTCCACAGGTGCTTCGCGACCTGCCGGTCGCCCTCGTCGCGCCCGAGCAGCGTGACGAACGAGACCAGGCTGAGCAGGAAGGACACCGAGATGGTGCCCAGGCCGATCCAGTGGCCGTAGCCCTGGCTGCGCCGGTTGCCCAGCAGCAGCAGGACGGCCGCGCCGGCCAGGGGCAGCGCGATGACCAGCCAGAGCAGGTTGAGGACACCGTCGGCCTCGGCGGGGGCGACCACCGGGACGTGCGTCTCGCTCGAGGCGAGCGCGAGTGCGGAGAGTGCGTGCATGGGGCGTCCTCAGAACTTCAGCAGGCTGGCGTCGTCGACCGAGGCCGAGCGTCGGGTGCGGAAGATGGTCATGATGATCGCCAGTCCGACCACGACCTCGGCCGCGGCGACCACCATCACGAAGAAGGCGGCGACCTGGCCGTCGAGGTTGCCGTGCTGGTGGGCGAAGGCGACGAAGGCGAGGTTGCAGGCGTTGAGCATCAGCTCGACGCACATGAACACGACGATGGCGTTGCGCCGGGTGAGCACCCCGATCGAGCCGATCGTGAAGAGGATGGCTGACAGGACGACGTACGGCGTCAGTTCCATCAGTGGTCACCTCCCTGAGAGCCTTCAGTCACGGTGCCGTTCGCAGCACCGGGCCCGGTCGGGTCGTCGCCAGGGGACAAGCTGGCCGTGCCGATGGGCGCGGCGTTCTCCTCCGTGGAGCCGCTGGCGGCCGTCCTGCCGGCGGTCTCGGGCGCCTCGGCGGGCTCGACGCCCAGCTGGTCCTTGATCGCCTCGATGTCCTTGAGGCCGGTCGCCTGCATCGTGCCGCGCGCGGCGAGCACGCGGGACACCGACGCCGGGGCCGGGCTGCCGTCGGGCAGCAGGGCCGGGGTGTCGACGGCGTTGTGCCGGGCGTAGACACCCGGTGGCGGCAGCGGTCCGAGGTGGGCGCCGGTCTCGGCGTAGGCCCGGATCCGGTCGGCCGCGATGTCCGCCTGGGTACGACGCGGCGTGAGCCGCTCACGGTGCGCGAGCACCATCGCCCCCACCGCCGCGGTGATCAGCAGCGCGCTGGTGACCTCGAAGATGAAGACGTAGCGGGAGAACAGCAGGTTGGCCAGGGCCTGGACGTTGCCGCCCTCGTTCGCCTCGTCGAGCCCGACCGCCGTGCCGAAGGTGAGCTGCGTGAACCCGACGACCAGCACGACGACGAAGGCCAGGCCGGTGAACCAGGCGAGCGCGCGCTGGCCCTTGATCGTCTCGACGACGGAGTCGGACGCGTCGACGCCGACGAGCATCAGCACGAACAGGAAGAGCATCAGGATGGCGCCGGTGTAGACGATGATCTGCACCGCGAACAGGAAGGGCGCCTCGAGCACCGCGTAGAGCACGGCGAGGCTGATCATCACCACGGCCAGCAGCAGCGCGGCGTGCACGGCCTTGCGGACGAACAGCAGGCCCAGCGCCGCGACGACCATGATCGGCGCGAGGATCCAGAAGGCGGTCACTTGCCCGCCCCCTCGCCCGGGACGGCCGGCACGGGGACCGGCTGCTGGAAGTCGCCGCGGTAGTAGGCGTCGTCGTTGCCGAGCAGCTGCGCGTGCGGCGGCTCCTGCATGCCGGGCAGCAGCGGGGCGAGCAGGTCGGACTTCTCGTAGATCAGGCTGGCGCGGCTGTCGTCGGCCAGCTCGTACTCGTTGGTCATCGTCAGCGCCCGGGTCGGGCAGGCCTCGATGCACAGGCCGCAGAGGATGCAGCGCAGGTAGTTGATCTGGTAGACGCGGCCGTAGCGCTCGCCGGCGGAGTAGCGACCGGACTCGCCGTCGGCGAGGTCGTCGCGGTTCTCGGCGCCCTCGACGTAGATCGCGTCCGCGGGGCACGCCCACGCGCACAGCTCGCACCCGACGCACTTCTCCAGGCCATCAGGCCAGCGGTTGAGCTGGTGGCGGCCGTGGAAGCGCGGCGCGGTCGGCAGCTTCTCCTTCGGGTACTGCTCGGTGACGACCTTGCGGAACATCGTCCGGAAGGTGACCCCGAACCCGGCGACCGGGTCCCAGAGCTGTTCCTTGAGCGACGGGCCCTTCGGCCCGGACTGCCCCGGCTGCTCAGCCATTGCTCACCCCTGCATCGGTCGGCTGGACGGATGTGTGGTCGGTGCGGAACACCAGCGGCGCGGCCGCACCGCGGACGGCGCCGCCCGTCGGCATCGGCGGGACCGGGAAGCCGCCGGCACGCGGCGTACGGACCTGGGTCGGGGCCTCGGGCGTCTTCTCCGGCACCAGGAAGGTCACCAGCAGCACCACGAGGACGACGCCGATCATGATCATCCAGAACTGCGGGTTGCCGCTGAAGCCGTCCTCGAAGGCGCCCTCGTTGCGGGCGACCCGCATGGTCGCGACGGCGACGATCCAGACCAGCGAGATCGGGATCAGCCGCTTCCAGCCGAACGCCATGAACTGGTCGTAGCGCAGCCGCGGGAGCGAGCCGCGCAGCCAGATGAAGACGAAGATGAAGGACAGCACCTTGCCGAAGAACCACAGCACCGGCCAGTAGCCCTCGTTGGCGCCCGCCCAGAACTCGTCGATCCAGAAGGGCGCGTGCCAGCCGCCGAGGAAGAGCGTCGTGGCGAGCGCGGAGACGGTCGCCATGTTGATGTACTCGGCGAGGAAGAAGAGCGCGAACTTCAGGCTGGAGTACTCGGTGTGGAAGCCGCCGACCAGCTCGCCCTCGGCCTCGGGGAGGTCGAAGGGCGCACGGTTGGTCTCGCCCACCATCGCGATCGCGTAGATGACGAAGGACGGCAGCAGGATCAGGCCGAACCACAGGTCGTCCTGGGCGGCGACGATCTCGCTCGTCGACATCGACCCGGCGTACATGAACACCGCGACCAGGGCCAGGCCCATGGCGACCTCGTAGGAGATCATCTGCGCGCTCGAGCGCAGCCCGCCCAGCAGCGAGTACGTCGACCCGCTGGACCAGCCGCCGAGGACGATGCCGTAGATGCCGATCGACGCGATCGCCATCACGAACAGGACCGCCACCGGCATGTCGGTCAGCTGGAGCGGTGTGCGCTCACCGAAGAGCGTCACCTCCGGGCCGAACGGGATCACGCTGAAGGTCACGAACGCCGGCACCACGCAGATGACGGGCGCGAGCACGAAGACCACCTTGTCGGCGGCCTTCGGGATCAGGTCCTCCTTGAACGCCAGCTTCACGCCGTCGGCCAGCGACTGCAGCAGGCCGAAGGGGCCGTGCACGTTGGGGCCGATGCGGTGCTGCATCCGGGCCACGACCCGGCGCTCCCACCAGATGTTGAACAGCGTCAGGAGGACCAGGACCACGAAGACGAGGAGCGTCTTGACCAGGACGATCCACCAGACGTCGTTGCCGAACGCGCTGAGTGCCGTGTTCATCCGTGCGTCCCTTCCGCTCCGCTGATCGTGACCGTCGTCCCGGGCGACGCCAGGTCGGCGAGCACGCCGTTGCCGACCGAGTTGGCCGGCACCCACACGACGCCCTCGACGAGGTCGTCGGCGATCTCGGCCGGCAGCGTGATCGCGCCGCGGTCACCGGTGAGCGTGACGGTGGGCCCGTGGGCGTCGTACACCTCCCGGGTGACGAGCGCGACGGGCGTGCGGGCCGTGGCCTTGAGGTACTTGTCGCCGTCCTGGAGCGAGCCGTTGTCGAGCAGCTGCTTCCAGGTGGAGAGCGCGAGGGTGCCGGGGTCTCGTGACGGTCGCTGCGCGACCTCCTCGACCGCCGCTGCGACCCGCTCGCCGTCCCACGGACCCAGCTGGCCCATCTCGGCGCGGACCTCGTCGACGGTGCGGAAGCCGAGCGGGGCGCCCAGCTCGTCGGCGATGCCGGAGAGCGCGCGCAGCTCGGGCAGCGAGGACGGCTGGTGCAGCGCGGCCTCCCAGGACCGGACGCGGCCCTCCCAGTTGACGAAGGTGCCGGACTTCTCCGAGGTCGGGGCGACCGGGAAGACGACGTCGGCGGCGTCGGTGACCTCGGTGCGGCGGATGTCGAAGGCGACCACGAAGGGCGCCGCCGCGAGGGCGGCCCGGGTCGCGGCCGGGTCGGCCGTGTCGTCGGGGTCGACGCCCGCGACGACCAGGCCGCCGAGCTCGCCGGACGCGAGCGCGGCGACGATGCCGTCGGCGTCGCGACCGTCGGCCTCGGGCAGCGCGTCGACGCCCCAGGCCGTGGCGACGTCGACGCGGGCGGCCGCGTCGGCGACCGGACGGCCACCGGGCAGCAGGGTCGGCAGGCAGCCGGCCTCGAGCGCACCGCGGTCACCGGCACGGCGCGGCACCCAGGCCAGCCGGGCACCGCTGCTGGCGGCGACGGAGGCGGCGGCGCTCAGCGCGCCGGGCACGGTCGCGAGCCGCTCGCCCACGAGCAGCACGCTGGTCGCGTCGAGCTCGCCCGCGAGGGCCTGCAGCGCGGCGGGCTCGTCGCCGGGCGCGGTCGGGACCAGGCGCGCGGCGAGCTTGGCCAGCCCGCGGGTCGTGTACGGCGCCAGGCTGACCACCTCGGTGCCGCCCGCGAGGACCGACTTGCGCAGGCGCAGGAACACCGCGCCGGACTCGTCCTCGGGCTCCAGGCCCACGAGGACGACCTTCGCGGCGGACTCGAGGTCGTCGTACGTCACGGCGCCGCCGGCCGGTCCGGTGAGGACCACGTGGCTGGCCAGGAAGGAGGTCTCCTCCGCGGACAGCGGACGGGCCCGGAAGTCGATGTCGTTGGTGCCGAGCGCGACGCGCGCGAACTTGCTGTAGGCATAGGCGTCCTCGACGCTCAGCCGGCCGCCGGTGAGCACGCCGACGCCGCCGGCCGCCTTCGCGGCGGCGAGGCCGCGGGCCGCGACCACGAACGCCTCGGGCCACGACGCGGGGCGGAGGGTCCCGTCCTCGTCGCGCACCTGCGGGTAGCCGAGCCGGTCGTCGGCCTGCGTGTAGGCGAAGGCGAACCGGTCCTTGTCGGTGATCCACTCCTCGTTGACCGCCGGGTCGTTGCCGGCCTGCCGGCGCAGCACCTTGCCGCGGCGGTGGTCGACGCGGATCGCCGAGCCGCAGGCGTCGTGCTCGGCGATGCCGGGCGAGGAGACCAGGTCGAAGGGGCGCGAGCGGAAGCGGTACTGCTCCGAGGTGAGCGCGCCGACCGGGCAGATCTGGATGACGTTGCCGGAGAAGTACGACAGGAAGGGCGCGTCCTCGGCGATGCCGATCTGCTGCTGGGCGCCACGCTCGACGAGCGCGATGAACGGGTCGCCCGCGATCTCCTCGGCGAAGCGGGTGCAGCGCTGGCACACGATGCAGCGCTCGCGGTCGAGCAGCACCGTCGGCGAGAGGTTGATCGGCTTCGGGAAGGTGCGCTTCACGCCGCGGTTGCGCTCGTCGGAGAAGCGGGACTCACCGCGGCCGTTGGACATCGCCTGGTTCTGCAGGGGGCACTCGCCGCCCTTGTCGCAGACCGGGCAGTCGAGCGGGTGGTTGATGAGCAGCAGCTCCATCACGCCCTGCTGCGCCTTGTCGGCGACCGGGCTGGTGACCTGCGTGCTGACGACCATGCCCTCGGCCACCGGCAGCGTGCAGGAGGCCTGCGGCTTCGGGAAGCCGCGGCCGTTGCCCGCGTCGGGGACGTCGACCAGGCACTGGCGGCAGGCACCGACCGGGGCGAGCAGCGGGTGGTCGCAGAAGCGCGGCACCTGCACGCCGATCTGCTCGGCGGCGCGGATGACCAGGGTGTCCTTGGGGACGCTGACCTCGACGCCGTCGATGGTGAGGGTGACCAGGTCGGTCCTCTCGACACCACCGGTGGTCGAGCCTGTCGAAACCGTCATGCCGACACCTCCTGCCCGGCCCAGGCCGTGGACTTCGCGGGATCGAACGGGCAGCCGCCGTGCGAGAGGTGCGCGAGGTACTCGTCGCGGAAGTGCTGGATCGAGCTGGAGATCGGGCTCGTCGCACCGTCGCCGAGCGCGCAGAACGAGCGGCCCAGGATGTTGTCGCACTGGTCGAGCAGCTGGTCGAGGTCGGCCTCGCTGCCCTGGCCGTTCTCCAGCCGGGTGAGCGCCTGCACCAGCCACCACGTGCCCTCGCGGCAGGGCGTGCACTTGCCGCAGGACTCGTGCTTGTAGAACTCCGTCCAGCGCAGCACGGCGCGCACGACGCACACGGTCTCGTCGAACAGCTGCAGGGCGCGGGTGCCGAGCATCGAGCCGACCCCGCCGACGCCCTCGAAGTCGAGGGGTACGTCGAGGTGGTCGGCCGTGAGCAGCGGCGTGCTCGAGCCGCCGGGGGTCCAGAACTTCAGCTGGTGGCCCTCGCGGATGCCACCGGCCAGGTCGAGCAGCTCGCGCAGCGTGATGCCGAGCGGCGCCTCGTACTGGCCGGGCTTCTGCACGTGGCCCGACAGCGAGAAGATGCCGTGGCCCTTGGACTTCTCCGTGCCCATCGACGCGAACCAGGCCGCGCCCTTCTTCACGATCGCGGGGACCGAGGCGATGGACTCGACGTTGTTGATGACCGTCGGGCTGGCGTAGAGGCCGGCGACGGCGGGGAACGGCGGGCGCAGGCGGGGCTGGCCGCGACGACCCTCGAGGCCCTCCAGCAGGGCCGTCTCCTCGCCGCAGATGTAGGCACCGGCGCCGGCGTGGACGACGACGTCGAGGTCGTAGCCCGAGCCGTGGATGTCCTTGCCGAGGTGACCGGCGGCGTAGGCCTCGGCGACCGCGGCCTGCACCCGGCGGATCACGTGGACGACCTCGCCGCGGATGTAGATGAACGCCTTGTTGGCGCGGATGGCGTAGGAGCTGATGATCACGCCCTCGACGAGGACGTGCGGGTTGCCCATCATCAGCGGGATGTCCTTGCAGGTGCCCGGCTCCGACTCGTCGGCGTTGACGACGAGGTACTTCGGCTTCGGGTTGTCCTGCGGGATGAAGGACCACTTCATGCCGGTCGGGAAGCCGGCGCCGCCACGGCCGCGCAGGCCGCTGTCCTTGACGGCGGCGATCACGTCGTCGGGGCTCATCGCGAAGGCGGCGTCGAGGGCGTCGTACCCGCCCCTGGCGGCGTAAGTGGCGAGCTTCCAGCCCTGCTCGGCGTCCCAGGTGTCCGACAGGACCGGGGTCAAGGTGTCAGCCATCGGAGCCCTCCGCCTTCTTCTCCGCCTCGACGGCCGGGGTCGTGACCGCGTCAGGGGCGCTCCACCCGCGCTCGCGGGCGATCTCCAGGCCCACCAGCGACGCCGGGCCCGCCGTCGGGCCCTCGTCGACGCGGCCGTCCGGGAAGCCGGCGAGCACCCGCTCGGCCTCGCGCCAGGTGCACAGCTTCGGGCCGCGGGTCGAGCTCACGTCGTGGCCGGCGCGCAGCGCCTCGACCATCTGGACCGCCGAGTCCGGGGTCTGGTTGTCCATGAACTCCCAGTTGACCATCACGACCGGGGCGTAGTCGCACGCCGCGTTGCACTCGATGTGCTCGAGGCTCACCGTGCGCGAGTCGCCCTGGCGCTGGACGGCCACCTCGTCGTTGCCGACGTCGAGGTGGTCCTTGAGCCGGGCGAAGATCTCGTCGCCGCCCATCACCGCGCACAGCGTGTTGGTGCACACACCGACGTGGTAGTCGCCGACGCCGTGCTTCTTGTACATCGTGTAGAAGGTCGCGACGCCGTTGACCTCGGCGGGGCTGATGTCGAGGATCGCGGCGCAGGCCTCGATGCCCTCGGGAGTGATCCGCCCCTGCACCGACTGCACGAGGTGCAGCATCGGCAGCAGGCCCGAGCGGGCCTCCGGGTAGCGGGCCGCGATCTCGCGCAGCTCGCCGATCGTCTTGTCGTCAATCGGTGGGGTGCTCACCTGTCGACGCCTCCCATCACGGGGTCGATGCTCGCGATGGCGACGATGACGTCGGCGATCTGGCCGCCCTCGCTCATCACGCCCATCGCCTGGAGGTTGTTGAACGACGGGTCGCGGAAGTGCGCCCGGAACGGGCGCGTGCCGCCGTCGGAGACGACGTGCGCGCCGAGCTCGCCGCGCGGCGACTCGACCGGCACGTAGGCCTGGCCGGCCGGGACGCGGAAGCCCTCGGTCACCAGCTTGAAGTGGTGGATCAGCGCCTCCATCGACTCGCCCATGATGTGGCGGATGTGGTCGAGGCTGTTGCCCATGCCGTCGCTGCCGATGGAGAGCTGGCTCGGCCAGGCGACCTTCTTGTCGGCCACCATCACCGGCGCGCCCTCGAGGCGGGCCAGTCGGTCGGCGGCCTGCTCGATGATCCTCAGCGACTCGTGCATCTCGTTGAGGCGCACCCGGAAGCGGCCGTAGGAGTCGGCGGTGTCCCAGGTCTGCACGTCGAAGTCGTAGGTCTCGTAGCCGCAGTAGGGCTGCGCCTTGCGGAGGTCGAAGCCGTAGCCGGTGCTGCGCAGGACCGGCCCGGTGAGGCCGAGCGCCATGCAGCCCTCGAGGTCGAGGTGGCCGACGTTCTCCAGGCGGGCCTTGAAGATCGGGTTCGCGTTGCAGAGGGCGGCGTACTCCGGGAGGCGCTTCTTCATCAGCGCGACGAAGTCGCGGATCTGGTCGAGCGCGCCCGGGGGCATGTCCTGCGCGACGCCGCCGGGGCGGATGAACGCGTGGTTCATGCGCAGGCCGGTGATCAGCTCGAACAGGTCGAGGACCAGCTCGCGCTCGCGGAAGCCGATCGTCATGACCGTCAGCGCGCCGATCTCCATGCCACCGGTCGCGATGCAGACCAGGTGCGAGGAGATCCGGTTGAGCTCCATGAGCAGGACCCGCATGACCTGGGCCTTCTCCGGGATGTCGTCCTCGATGTCGAGCAGCCGCTCGACGCCCAGCACGTAGGTCATCTCGTTGAAGAACGGCGAGAGGTAGTCCATCCGGGTGCAGAACGTGACGCCCTGCGTCCAGGTGCGGAACTCCATGTTCTTCTCGATGCCGGTGTGGAGGTAGCCGATGCCGCAGCGGGCCTCGGTCACCGTCTCGCCCTCGATCTCGAGGATCAGCCGGAGCACGCCGTGCGTCGACGGGTGCTGCGGGCCCATGTTGACCACGACCCGCTCGGCCGCGTCGCCCTCGCCGAGGCCGGAGGCGATGTCGCCCCAGTCCTGGCCGGTGACCGTGAAGACCTTGCCGTCGCTGGTGTCGGCGGCCGGGTCGGCGTAGAAGTCGGTGCTCATCAGTTGTAGCTCCTCCGCTGGTCCGGCGGCGGGACGGTGGCGCCCTTGTACTCGACCGGGATGCCGCCGAGCGGGTAGTCCTTGCGCTGCGGGTGGCCGGGCCAGTCGTCGGGCATCAGGATCCGGGTCAGGGCCGGGTGCCCGTCGAACTGCAGGCCGAACATGTCCCAGGTCTCGCGCTCGTGCCAGTCGGCGGCGGGGTAGACCGCGACGACCGACGGGACGTGCGGGTCGGCGTCGGGAGCGCTGGTCTCCACCCGGATCCGCCGGTTCCACGTGTACGACGCCAGGTGGTAGACCGCGTGCAGCTCGCGGCCCGCGTCGCCGGGGTAGTGCACGCCGTTGACGCCGGAGAGGAACTCGAAGCGCAGCGCCGCGTCGTCGCGCAGCAGCTTCATCACGGCGACCAGGTTGTCGCGGTGGACGTGGAAGGTGATCTCGCCGCGGTGGATGACGACCTGCTCGATCAGCGGGTCGAGCTTGTCGGCGACCGCGTCGAACCAGCCGCCGTAGGGCCGCTGCGCGGCGCCCGGCAGTACGACGGGGGCGACCAGTCCGCCGTACCCGCTGGTGTCGCCGCTGCCCTTCACCCCGAACATGCCGTGGCGCTCGCCGACGGCGCGGACCTCCAGGCCCGGCTCGCCCAGCGCCTCGGGGGCGTTCTCGGGCGACTGCTCGGTGGCCGGCTGCTCGACGGCCTTGTCGGGGCCCTGCTTCTCGGCCGGCTTCTCGTCGCTCATCGGAGGAGTCCTCGCTGGTCGCCGGTCGGCAGCGTGACGAGGGCCTCGGCCTCGAGCTCGCGGATCTGGGCCTCGCGGTTCTTGCCGAAGGGGGTGTCGTGCTGGACCTTGTCGTGCAGCTTGAGGATCGCGTCGATCAGCATCTCCGGCCGCGGCGGGCAGCCGGGGAGGTACATGTCGACGGGGACGACGTGGTCGACGCCCTGGACGATCGCGTAGTTGTTGAACATGCCGCCGCTGCTGGCGCACACGCCCATCGCGAGCACCCACTTGGGCTCGGCCATCTGGTCGTAGATCTGGCGCAGCACCGGGGCCATCTTCTGGCTCACCCGGCCGGCGACGATCATCAGGTCGGCCTGGCGGGGGCTGGCGCGGAAGACCTCCATGCCGAAGCGGGCGAGGTCGTACTTGGGGCCGCCGCTGGTCATCATCTCGATGGCGCAGCAGGCCAGGCCGAAGGTCGCCGGCCAGAAGCTGGCCTTGCGCATGTAGCCGGCCAGGCCCTCGACCGTGCTCAGCAGGACTCCGCTGGGGAGCTTCTCCTCGATACCCATGGGTGCGTGTTCCTCCGGGTCAGTCCCAGTCGAGCCCGCCGCGACGCCACACGTAGGCGTAGGCGACGAAGACAGTGGCGATGAAGAGGACCATCTCGACCAGCCCGAACCACGCCATGTTGTCCAGCTGCATGGCCCACGGGTAGAGGAAGATGATCTCGATGTCGAAGACGATGAAGAGCATCGCGGTGATGTAGTACTTCACCGGGAAGCGGCCACTGAGGGCCTGCGGCGTCGGCTCGATGCCGCACTCGTAGGAGTCCATCTTCGCGCGGTTGTAGCGGCGCGGGCCCACCATCGTGCTCATCGCGACCGAGCCGACCGCGAACAACGCGGCGAGAGCGGCGAGCACCAGGACCGGTGTGTAGAGCTCCACTGAGCCTCCCTCTCGTGATCTTGTGAACAGAATCACTAGTGGCGTGGCACACATCCTGCCACTCCCCGGATGCGAGCGCACAGGGGGGTGGCGCAGACCACGTCGGGACGTCGATCCACCGTCTGACCTGCGGATTTAACGCATGAGAGGGTTGCGAAAATCGGCGGCCTCGGTACGCCTGTCGGCTCGCGGCCGGCAAGCCGTGACCTGACCCCGTCGAGTGGGCACGCACGAGATCGAGCCAGGGCCGAGAGCCCGGGGATCAGGCGTCGCGCGCCGCCGCGCCCACGCGGTCCAGCCACGCTTCCGGGAACAGCTGGCGCGGGACCATCAGCCAGCGCTTGGTGACGCGGTCGCGAGCGATCAGGACGACCGGGCCGAGGCGCGGGCGGCCGAAGCGCTCCCAGGCGAACTCCGCGCGACCACGGGCCGTGTGCAGGACGAGGCCGTCATCGGTGGCCTCCGCCGAGACCGTCGTACCGACCGGGTACGCCGTGCCGAGCACCTCGCGCGCGCCGCGCAGTGCCGAGTAGCCGGACCAGCCCAGCCACAGGGCGCCGACGGCGAGCAGCAGGAGCCCGAGGCCGCCACCGCTGAGCGCAGCCGCCACGAAGCCGATGCCGACCACGAGGACCGAGCCCGGGATGGCGACGGCCCGCCAGTGGTGGCGCGCGGTCGCGCGGACCAGCGCGTCCAGCTCGGGCTCGGTCGGCGTCCATTCCTGCTGCACGCAGGAATGATCACACGAGCCGCTCAGGCGGTCGCGCGGTGCAGGGCGACGATGCCGCCGGAGAGGTTGCGCCACTGCGCGCCGGTCCAGCCGGCGTCCTTGATCATCTCCGCGAGTCCCGCCTGGTCGGGCCAGGCGCGGATCGACTCGGCGAGGTACACGTAGGCGTCCGGCGACGAGGAGACGGCGCGCGCCACGGCGGGGAGCGTCTTCATGAGGTACTCGAGGTAGACCGTGCGCCACGGCGCCCAGGTCGGGTGGCTGAACTCGCACACGACCAGCCGGCCGCCCGGCCGGGTGACCCGGCGCATCTCCGCGAGGCCCGCGACCGGGTCGACGATGTTGCGCAGGCCGAAGGAGATCGTGACCGCGTCGAAGGTGTCGTCACGGAAGGGCAGCCTGGTGCCGTCGCCCGCGGTGAACGGCAGGTGCGGCAGCTGCTGCTTGCCGACCTGCAGCATGCCGACGGAGAAGTCGCACGGGATGACGGTCGCGCCGGCGTCCTGGAAGGGCTGGCTCGACGTACCGGTCCCGGCCGCGAGGTCGAGCACGCGGTCGCCGTACGACGGGTCGACGGCGGCCAGCACCTCCTTGCGCCAGCGCCGGTCCTGCCCGAACGAGAGGATGTCGTTGGTCAGGTCGTAGCGCCGAGCGACCGCATCGAACATGCGTCGGACGTCGGCGGGCTGCTTGTCGAGCTCTGCGCGGGCCACCCCGGAAGGGTATCGGCGGAAAATCGCGCGCAACCAACCGGTGGGTCGTGGCGTCTACAAGGGCATGAACACCAAAGCCCGCATCGCCCGCCGGATCACCCTGCTCACCGTGATCGCGGCCGTCTGCTCCGTCATGGCGTACGGCGTCGGCTGGGCCGTGCGCGGCGAGTCACTGCCCTGGGAGGACTCGCACCCGGCGGCCGCCCAGCAGCGCGACGACCAGCCGGTGGCGATGCCCCACGAGGACGGCACGGCCACGCCGTCGGACGACCCGTCGGACGACACGTCCGACGACCCGTCGGCAACGCCGTCCGACGAGCCGGACCCGAGCGAGGAGCCCGACCCGACGAAGGAGCCCGAGCCGAGCAAGGAGCCCGGCCCGCCCCCGGCCGGCCCGGCGCTGCTGTCCCCCGGCGACAAGGGGCCGGAGGTCCGCGACCTCCAGGCGCGGCTGAAGCAGATCGACTGGTTCAGCGGCGACGTGACCGACAACTACGGCGACGTGACGACCGAGGCGGTGCGCGGCTTCCAGGCCAAGCGCGGCTTCCAGGTCACCGGCGAGGTCGACCAGCGCACGCTGGACCGGCTGCACGAGATGACCCGCCAGCCGACGAAGGCGGAGCTGACCAACCAGCCCCCTCCGGGCGACGGCGGCAACACCCCCGGCCCGCTCGACGCGCGCTGCACCACCGGCCGCGTGCTGTGCATCGACAAGTCCAGCCGCACGCTGCGCTGGGTCGTCGACGGCGACGTGCGCAAGACGGTCGACGTGCGCTTCGGCTCGGCCGAGCTGCCGACCCGCGAGGGCGTCTTCTCGATCCAGCGCAAGAGCCGCGACCACGTCTCGACGATCTACCACACGTCGATGCCGTTCGCGATGTTCTTCTCCGGCGGGCAGGCGGTGCACTACTCACCGGACTTCGCGGCCCGTGGCTACAACGGCGCCTCGCACGGGTGCGTCAACGTCCGTGACCACGACGCCGTGGCCTGGCTCTACGACCAGGTCAACGTCGGCGACAAGGTCGTCATCTACTGGAGCTGAGCTCCGCCCGGACAGGAGCGGGCGGCGAGGATCAGTCCTCGCTGCCCGTCTTGCCGAGGACCAGCTCGAGGTAGTGGACGACCTCGTCGGGCGTGAGCCCGTTGCCGAACAGGTCGTAGGTGAGGCCGTCGCGCTCGGCGCGGCACTCGACCTGCTGGTAGTTCGACCCGGTCGGCTTCTCGCCCGTGGGGGCCCCGGTGGTCGGGTCGACCGCCTCGGCCCAGATCAGCGAGCAGCGGTAGCCGTCGATGACCTTGAGCTCGTAGTGGGTCCCCTGCTGGGAGGCCTGGAACGGGCCGCTGGGGATCACCAGGCCCGCGTCGCCGGGCACCACGGTGACGGCGAACTGGGCGGGACGCACCTGGGTCTGCGCGATCTGGCCCATCGCCTTGACGTCGATGTACGAGCGGGTGACCGCGGCGTCGTAGATCGCGGAGAGGTTGCTCGCGGCATCGGCGTCACCGGTCGCGGCGTTCTTCGCGACGGTCTCGAACTCGGTCGCCTGCTCGGCGGTCGCGCCCGCCTCCTCGGCCGTCACGGCGCCGAGCGCCACGAACCGGTCGTCGATCCGGTCCGGCAGCTTCGGCAGGTCCCCGGCGGACACCGAGGTGCCCGGGTCGTCGACGGCCTTCGGCAGGCCGACGCCGAACCCGACGGCACCGGCGAGGAGGACGGCGCCGGTGGCGACACCGGCGTAGGTGGAGCGTGCGATCGGCATTCGGCCATCATGCCTGTCGTTCCTGAGAGCCTGCCGAGGGGGCCTGACGGTCGAGACGACCGGCGCCGCCTACAGGTCGCTGCCGTCGGGGAGCCGGACGTAGTCGAGCCCGCGGGCGCCGAGCAGCCGCCCGAACTGCATGTCGACGATGCCGAGGCCCTCGGCGGAGTACACGCGGTCGTGGATGGCGACATTGCGACCGGCGCCGACGGCACGGGCGAAGTCGATGCCCTCGCTGGCCCGCATCCACGGTGCGCACACCGGCGCGAGGAGTACGTCGACCGGCACGCCCGGAACGGTGAGGGCGTCTCCCGGGTGAAAGACCGACTCCTCCCCCACCGTCATCAGGTAGCCGCTGTTGTGGAAGCGCGGCAGGTCCGGGTGGATCACCGCGTGCAGCTCGCCGATCGCGCGCACGCCGATCCCGCCGATGCTCCACGTCTCGTCGGGCGCGACCACGCGCACCCGCTCCGCGACGTCGGGTGCCGACTCGCGGATCTGCGCCGCGACGGCGGCGATCGTGAAGATCGGGGCGTCGGTGGCGCGGAGGTGGTCGGCGTCGTAGTGGTCCGGGTGCTCGTGGGTGATCAGCACCGCGTCGGCACCCTCCACCGACTCGCGCTGGCTCCACATGCCGGGGTCCAGGACCAGGGTCGTGCCGTCGTGCTCGATCCGGACGGCGGCGTGGCCGAACTTGGTCAGGCGCATGTGCCCACCGTAGCCGGAGGGCTCAGGAGCTCAGCCGGTCTGGTGGTGGACGTAGCACCAGCGCCAGTCCTCGCCCGGCTCCACCGAACGGATCACCGGGTGCTGGGTCTCGCGGAAGTGCGCAGTGGCGTGGCGTCCCGGCGAGGAGTCGCAGCAGCCGATCGTCCCGCAGGTCAGGCACATCCGCAGCGCCACCCACTGGGTCCCGTCGGCGAGGCACTGCGCGCACGCGAGGGCGGGCGGCGGGTCGAGCAGCGGCGTGGACTGCAGGTGCTCGCACCCGCCGGCGATGGGGCGGCTGGCGGCGGCCCTGATCTCCGCGCGCTGGGCGGCGGCGTGGTCGAGCATCGACTCCTCGACGTCGAGCATCGCCAGCACCTCGCTGACGATCTCCGACGGCACCTTGCCGGTGGAGCGGATCTCCAGCACGCGGCGCCGCTCCTCCTCGATCATCGCGCCGCGCCAGCGGGCGTAGAGGTCGCTGGGGCTCTCGAGGTCGGCGGTCGTGCCGAGCCGCTCCCACGCGGCGAAGTTGCGCTGCTCGATGCGCTGGATGATCAGGTCCCGCACCTGCAGCGGGTCCTCGTCCTCGGCCGCGAGGGCATCGAGCTTCTTGATGCCCGCCTTGGCCGCCTGCTGCAGCAGGGTCGCGCGGGCGAGCGCGTCGTCCTGGGCGTCGGGCCCCGGAACCCGCAGGGTGCGGGCGAGGGCGGGCAGGGTCATGCCCTGGCCGAGCAGGGTCCCCGCCACGACGGCGAAGGCGATGATCAGCAGCACCTCGCGGTGCTCGGTGTCCTCGGGGACCGTGAACGCCGCGGCGAGGGTGACCACGCCACGCATGCCGGCCCAGCCGATGAGGAAGGAGCTGCGCCACAGCATCGGCATCGGCTCACCGGTGCGGGCCTCGGGGCCACGGCGCAGCAGCAGTCCGCTGGCGGCGAAGACCCAGAGGAGGCGCAGCACCACGCAGGTGGCGAGGGCGGCCGCGCAGGCGATCGCGATGGTGCCGGCCCCGAACTCGCTCTCGCCGACCTCGCCGAGCAGCCAGTCGGCCTGCAGCCCGATCAGCAGGAAGACGGTGTTCTCCAGGACGTAGGCGATGGTGCGCCAGTTGGTGCGCTCGGCGATCCGCGACTGCGCGCTCTGCAGGATGGGCGCGACGTGCCCGAGCAGCAGGCCCGCGACGACGACCGCGACCACGCCGGAGGCGTGGATCTCCTCGGCCACGATGTACGACGCGAACGGGATCACCAGCGAGATGGCGGTGTCGAGCAGCGGGTCGGTGACCTTCTTGCGGATGAAGCCGACCACCAGGAACACCACGCCGCCGATCGCGGCGCCACCACCGGCGGCGATCACGAAGTCGAGGCCGACCTCCCACGCCGCGACCGTCGCGCTGAGCGCGCCGACGGCCGTCCGCAGCGCCACCAGCGCGCTGGCGTCGTTGAGCAGCGACTCCCCCTCGAGGATCGTCACGACCCGCCTCGGCAGGCCGATCCGGCGCCCGATCGCGGTCGCGGCCACGGCGTCCGGCGGCGCCACGACGGCGCCGATGGCCAGCGCCAGCGCCCAGTGCAGGTCGGGGATGACCAGCTTCACCACGGCTCCGACGCCGACGGTCGTGAACGCGACGAGCCCGACCGACAGCAGCAGGATCGGTCCGCGGTTGGCGTTGAAGTCGACGAGTGACGTGTTGACGGCGGCCGAGTAGAGCAGCGGTGGCAGCAGCCCCAGCAGCACGACCTCGGGCTCCAGCCGCAGCTCCGGCACGCCCGGGACGTACGACGCCGCGACGCCGACGACGACCAGCGTCAGGGGCGCGGGGATCTCGACCCGCTCGGACAGGGCGGTGACCGTCAGGACGACGACCGCAATGGCGACGAGCAGGAACGCGATCTCCACGGGACCTATTCTTCCGGGTCGGTCGCGAAGGATCGGATCCGCGCGTCCAGCTGCCGGCGGTCGGCCCGTCCGACGACCGCCTCGACGACCTCGATCCCGCCGTTCGGCGAGGCGAGCGCCTGCTCCAGCTCGGGCCGCGAGGTGACCCTCAGGTGCGGGACCCGCGCCGCCGCGCAGAGGCTGGCGAGGTCGGTGCCGTGGGGCGTCCCGAAGAGCCGCTCGAAGGAGGCCGCGTGCTCGGGTGCGCCCTGCTCGAGCATCGAGAAGATCGCGCCGCCGTCGTCGTTGGGCACCACGATCGTCAGGTCCGGACGGGGCTCGTCCGGGCCGAGGACCAGCGCCGTCTGGTCGTGCAGGAAGGTCAGGTCGCCCATCAGGGCGAGGTTCCGGGTCGACCCCTGACGGCCGAGCGCCGCGCCCACGGCCGTGCTGATGGTGCCGTCGATGCCGGCCAGCCCGCGGTTGGCGATCACCTTGCGCCGGCTGCCGACCGGGGTCGGCCGGGCCACCAGGTCGAGGTCCCGGATCGGGCTCGAGGCGCCGACGACGAGCAACCCGCCGGCGGGGAGCGCTGCGTGCGTGGCCGCCGCGACGTCGTACGGCGTCAGGGCGGGCTGCTCCGCGAGGAACCGGTCGACCCGGCGGGCCAGCGCGCGGTCCGCCGTACGCCACTCGTCGAGCCAGGCGGGGTCGTCCGGCCCGTCGCCGACCCAGCGGGGTGCGCCGATGGCGGTCGAGCCGGGAGGCGCCGGCGGCCAGACGCCGGGGCAGGGCACGACCAGCACCTCGACGTCCTCGCGCTCGAGGAGCCGGGTGACCGGCCGCGACAGGCTCGGCCGACCGAGGACGACGACCCGCTCGACGCGCGCGCCGAGATCCGTGCCGAGCAGGAGCCGGTAGGTGCGCAGCGCGTGGTCGCCCGTGCGCGCGCCGCTGCTCGGCTCCGCCAGCAGCGGCCAGCCCGCTGCCTCGGCCAGCTGGCGCGCCCGGGGACCGGCGTCGTCCCCGGCGACCACCACCGTCCGCGGCCCCTTCTGCAGGTCGGCCGGTTCGCCGTTCACCAACCATTCTTGTCGTGAATCCGCCGTTTCCACGACGAATTCGGTAGTTGCGTGGCCAACAGGAGCGGCGGGGACGAGGGGCGCGTCGAGCTGCAGGTTGAGGTGGAGCGGGCCGGCGGCGGTGACGGGGACGGCGTCGAGGGCGGCCACCGACGCGAGGTCGTGGGTGGTGACGAAGGGGCTGAAGATGCCGACCTGGTCGGTGGTCTGGTTGGCGCCGGTGCCGCGGAGCCGGGCCGGCCGGTCGGCGGAGACCACGACGAGGTCGATGCCGGAGTGGACCGCTTCGAGGACGGCGGGGTGGAGGTTGGCGACGGCGGTGCCGGACGTGGTGACGACCGCTGCCCGGGCGCCCGACTTGGTGAGCCCGAGCGCGAGGAAGCCCGCGGTGCGCTCGTCGATCCGCGTGTGCAGGCGCGGGCCGCCGGCCGGCGCGGCCGACCAGAGCGCGAGGAGGAGCGGCGCGTTGCGCGACCCGGGTGCGAGGACGACGTCCGTCACGCCGGCGCGGGCCAGCCAGGCCACGCACGCCTCGGCGAGGGCCGCAGCGCTGTCCGCGTCGGTGCTCATGGCCGACGATCCTCCCGCAACGCCCGCACGGCGGCGAGCCGGGCCTCCCAGTGCGCGACCCGATCCGGCGCCGCGCCCACCCCCGCCACCTTGTGTACGTCGACCGCGGGCCGTCGTACCGGCAGCGCCCCGTCCACGGGCAGGAGCGGCTCGGACACGACGTCCGCGGTGAGCAGCTGGACCGTGGCCAGCCCGCACGCGTGCGGCAGCGACGGCAGGGCGGCGGCGAGCGCGACCCCCGCCGCGATCCCGACCGAGGTCTCCAGCGCAGAGGACACGACGACGGGGAGCCCGATCCGCTCGGCGATCTCCAGGCAGGCGCGCACCCCGCCGAGGGGCTGGACCTTGAGCACCGCGATGTCGGCGGCCTCGAGGTCCCGCACGCGGTAGGGGTCCTCGGCCCGGCGGATCGACTCGTCCGCGGCGATCGGCACGTCGACGCGGCGGCGGACGCGGGCGAGGTCCTCGACGGAGGCGACCGGCTGCTCGACGTACTCCAGGCCGCCGGCGGCACGGTCCAGCCGGCCGATCGCGGCGACCGCTTCGTCGACGGACCAGCCGCCGTTGGCGTCGACGCGCACGTGGCCGCCGGGGCCGAGGGCGTCGCGCACGGCCTCGACGCGCGCCTCGTCGTCGGCGGTGGTCTGGCCCGGCTCGGCGACCTTCACCTTCGCGGTGCGGCAGCCGCCGGCGAGCACGATCTCGTGCGCGCGCTCGGGCCCGACCGCGGGCACGGTGACGTTGACCGGGACCGACGAGCGCAGTGGCGCCGGCCAGTCGCCCGCCATCGCCTCCTCGGCGCAGCGCAGCCACGGCTCGGCGACGTCCGGGGGGTACTCCAGGAACGGGCTCCACTCCCCCCAGCCCGCGGGACCGCGCAGCAGCGCGACCTCCCGCACGGTGATGCCGCGGAAGCGAGTGCGCATCGGGATGGCGACGACCTTCACGACGCGGTGTCCTCGAGGGCGAGCGCCCGGAGGGCCTGCCGGTCGGGCTTGCCGTTGGGCAGCAGCGGGATCGCGTCGAGCACCACCCACTGGCGCGGCGCCCAGGCCCGCGGGTGGGCGCCGGCGACCCAGTCGCGGAGCTCGTCGACGGACGGCCGGGGGTCTCGTGACGGTCGCTGGTCGACCTCCTCGGCCACCGGGGACCCGGGGACGACGAAGGCGACGACGCGGTTGCCCCACTCGTCGTCCGGTACGCCGAGCACCTCGACCTCCCCGATCGCCGGGTGCGCGCGCAGCCGCTCCGCCACCGCCGGTCCCGGCACGTTCAGCCCGCCGGTCACGATCACGTCGTCCAGCCGGCCGATCAGCGCCAGCCGGCCGTCCTCGTCGAAGCGGCCGGCGTCGGACGTCAGGAACCACCCGTCGACGAGCACCTCGCGGGTCAGGTCCGGCTGGCCGTCGTACCCGGAGAACAGGGTGGGCCCGGCGATCCGCACCCGGCCACCGGCGCCGAGGGCGACCGCGACGCCGTCGAGCGGGACGCCGTCGTACACGCACCCTCCGGCGGTCTCGGCCGAGCCGTAGGTCGCGACCACGTGCACCCCGGCCTCCTCCGCCCGCGCGCGCAGCGTGGCGCCGATCGGGCCGCCGCCGAGCAGCACCGTGTGCGCGCGGCGCAGCGCCGCGACGTCCGCCGGCGACGAGAGCATCCGGGTCAGCTGGGTCGGGACCAGCGAGGTGAACCAGCCCTCGCCGGCCGGCCACCCGTCCCGCTCGAGCAGGGTCGGCTCGTGGCCGGCGACGAGCGAGCGGAGCACGACCTGCACCCCGGCGACGTACGACGGAGGCAGGGCCAGCACCCACGGTCCGCTCGCGCCCAGCCGGGCCGCCGAGGCGCGGACCGAGGCGAGCACGGCGTCGCGTGGCAGCACGACCCGCTTCGGCGTCCCCGTGGACCCCGAGGTCGCGATGAGAAGCGGGACGTCGCCGGGTCCACCCAGCCAGGCGCGCGCCTGAGCGGCGACATCGGCGGGAGAACCGCCGGGGACCCAGAAATCCACGCGACAAAACCTAGTGCCAGGGAGAAGATGTCCGGCGATGAGCATCTCGGCCGAAGCGACGAAGCAGGGGTTCTGGCGGCGCCTGGTCCCACCGACCCCGATGTCGCGGCGCCTCGCCACGCAGTCGATCCTCTTCTCGACGGGCGAGGGCGCGTTCAACACCGGCAGCGCGGTCTTCCTCACCCAGGTCGTCGGGATGTCGGCGAGCAAGGTCGGTCTCGCGCTGACGATCGTCAACGTCGCCGAGTTCCTCATGGCCTACCCCGCCGGCCGGCTGGTCGACCGGCTCGGCCCGAAGCGGGTCTGGGCCGCGACGACCTGGGGCCGCGCGGCCTGCTTCGCGGCACTGCCCTTCGTCGGCTCCTTCGGTGAGTACGTCGCGGTCGGCATGTTCTTCGCGCTGTTCGGCTCGGCCGGGCACTCCAGCTACCAGGCCTACGTGGTCGACGTGCTCCCGCCGAAGGAGCGCGTCGAGACCCAGGCCTACCTCTACTCCTCGCTCAACCTCGGCTTCACCCTGGGCGCGATCATCGGTGGCATCGCGCTGGCGACCGACAGCCTCGAGGTGATCCGCTGGTCGCCGCTCTTCGCGGCGGTGCTGATGGGCTTCAACGGGTTCTGGATCGCGCGCCTGCCGGCGGCTCCGCACGACCTGCGCGTCGCGAGCGGCGAGGCGCGGGTGCGGCCGACGGGTCCCGGCCCGCTGCGCAACCCGGGCTGGATCCTGGTGACCTTCTGCCTCGGCGTCCTGTGGACCAACCAGACTCTGCTCAACGTGGTGATCCCGCTGTGGCTGGTCGAGGCGACGGACGCACCGCACGTGCTGCTGGCCTGGCTGTTCGGGACCAACACGGTGCTGTGCATCTTCCTGCCGGCGTACACGTCGAAGGGGGTGAAGGACCTGCGCGACGCGATGCGCTACGTCTGGATCTCGACCGCCTTCTTCGTCGTGTCCTGCCTGATCACGCTGGTCACCCACTCGACCGTCGGCCTGGTCACCGTGCTGCTGGTGTGGCTCGGCCACGTGACGGTGACCGGCGCCGAGCTGTTCATCTCCGGCGCGAGCTGGTCCTTCCAGGCCGAGCTGATGGACCCGAAGCGGCGCGGGGAGTACCAGGGCGTCGCCGACGTCAGCCGTGCGATGGGCTCGATGTGGGCGCCTGCGCTGTTCACCTTCCTCGCGATGCAGTGGGGCGAGGAGGGCTGGCTGGTGATCGCCGCGATCGTCACCGCCGCCACCGTGCTGACCGGTCCGTCGCTCGGGCTGGCCGTGCGCTTCCGCGACCAGCACTTCCCGGTCAGTCCGGAGCCGGAGACCCAGCCAGCAGCTCCCTGACCCGGGCGAGCACGCGCCGGGTCGTGGCGAGGTCCTCCTCGCCGAACTCCTCACGCAGCATGTCCTCCACCTCGAGGATGTGGTCGAAGCCGCCCTGGGCGACCTTCCGTCCGTAGTCGGTGTACCGCACGATCTTGGCGCGCCGGTCGGACGGGTCCGGGACCATCTCCACGATCCCGAGCCGGGCCATGTCGCGGACCACCTCGCCCATCGACTGACGGGTGATCCCCGCTCGTGTCGCCATGTCAGCGGCTCGTGCGCCCTCCGGCGGGAGGGTCGCGAAGACGGCGTCGTGGGCTCCCGCGAGCTCGGTGAAGCCGCGGGCGTGCGCGCTCGTGAGCATGTCGTTGCGCAGCGCCCGGGCGCACTTGTCCGCGAGCGCGATGAACGGCTCGAAGTGCGGTCGCTCGAGATCCGGCTGCTCGGAGGCTCTTGACATTGACAGGCTACCTTCCAATAATCGACAGGCAGCCTTACTTTATCAGGAGATGCCATGGACACCCAGACCCGCACCGCACCGGTCGCCGCCGAGGTCGCCCGCCTGTTCCGCCCGCGGCACCGCACCACCCGGGTCGCAGTCGAGCAGGAGCTCTTCGCCCTCGACCTCTTCAACGGCAGCAGCGCCGCCCCCGACCGGGTGCGCCGCGCGAGCGCCGGGCGCCCCTACGAGCCCTGGCTGGCGTTCGAGCCGGGCGGCCAGGTCGAGCTGAGCCTGCCGCCGGCCGCATCGGCGGAGCAGGCCGGCACCCACCTCGTCGCGGCGACCTGCGCGCTCGCCCGCGACCTGCAGGGCGACGGCGTCGTCCTCTCCTCGCTCCCGGTCCGGGCGGCGGACCCGGCGACACCGCGCCACCTCCGCACTCCCCGGTACGACGCCATGGAGCACCACCTCGACACGATCGGCCCGGCCGGACGCCGGATGATGCGGTCCACCGCCTCGACCCAGCCCTGCCTGGACTGGTGGCCCGGGCAGGCCGGCCGCGAGCAGTGGCGGCTCCTGCTCCTGGCGGCCCCCTTCATCGCCGCGGCCACGGCACGCAGCACCGGTCCGACCGGGCGGCTGACCACCTGGCTCGCCGTCGACCCCGGCCGCACGGCCTTCGACGACCGGCTGCTCCACGGCGACGACCCGGTCGCCGCCTACGCCCAGTTCGCCGCGGGAGCGACCCGCTTCGTCGACGGCGACCCCGCCCACCTCAGCACCCTCTTCCCGCCCGTCCGGCCCCGTGGGCGCTACCTGGAGGTCCGCTTCCCCGACGCCCAGCCGACCCGCCGCGTCGGCAGGCTGCTGCAGGCCCTCGCCGCCCTCCTGTACGACGACGCCCGGCGTCGTACCGCCCTCGCCTCGCTCGCGGGCGAGCAGCGGCGGCTCGCCGACCACTGGGCTGCGGCCGCGGCCGGGACCGGCGACGTGGAGCGCGGCCTGGCCCTGCTCGACTGGCACCCCGACGTGCTCCGGGAGGCATCATGAGCATCCTCGTCGTCGCCGACCCGTGGGCCGGCCTGGACCCGTCCATCGACGCGACCGTCGGGCTGGTCGCGGCGGCCCAGGACCTCGGTGTGGCCGTGCGGGTCTGCACCCCCGAGGACCTCTCGGTGGTCGCCGGCCGGGTGCGCGCGACCGCGAGGCCGGTGACCCTCGGGCCGCGTGCCCGCGGGGCCGACCACCGCTGGCTGGTCGGCACCCCGTGGTCGCGGCTCGGCACGCCGCAGGTCGTCGACGTCGCCGACGCCGTCCAGCTCGTCCTGCTCCGCATCGACCCGCCCGTCGACGACCGCTACCTGCGCACCACCCACCTGCTCGACCTCGTCGAGTCCGCGGGCACCCGGGTCGTCAACCGGCCCGCCGGGGTGCGGGCCCTGCAGGAGAAGCTCCTCGCCCTGCACTTCCCGGAGCTCTGCCCGGCGACGCTCGTGACCGCCGACCCGGCGGAGGTGCGGCGCTTCGTCGCCGCGCACGGGGCCGCGGTCGTGAAGCCGGTCGACGGCTTCGGCGGCCTGGACGTGTGGCTGCTCCGCGACGACGGTGCGGCGCTGGCGCTGGCCCAGTCGGCGACCGGCGGCGGACGACGGCACGTGGTCGCGCAGGAGTACCTCGCCGCCGTACAGGAGGGGAACAAGCGGCTCTTCCTGCTCGACGGCGAGGTGGTCTGCGCGGTGCTGCGCCACCCGTCGCCCGGCGACTTCCGGATCGACGCCCCCTCCGCGCCTGCGGTCGTCGACGACGCCGACCGCCGCATCGTCGCCGCAATCGCCCCGCTGCTCGCCCGGCACGGCGTCGCGATGGCCGGGCTCGACGTGATCGACGGCCGCCTGATCGAGGTCAACGTGACCTGCCCCGGCGGCACCGCCAAGGCCGACGCCCTGCTCGGCACCGACCTGTCCGGCGCGTACGTGCGCCGGCTCCTCCACCTCGAGAGCTCCACCCGACAGAAAGTGATGGCCGCGTCATGAGCACCACCGTGATCACCTGCATCGCCCTCATGGGCATCCTGCTGTTCGTCCTCGGCGCCAACGTCACCCGACACCGCGCGATGCGCGGCGCGAACGGGCCGCAGATGCCGACCGACCCGGCCGACCGCCTGCTCATCGCCCAGCGCGCCCACGGCAACGCCGCCGAGTACGTGCCGACCCTCGTCGTCCTGCTCGTCGTCTGCTCGACGCTCACCGACGGGTGGTGGCTCGACGCCCTGGCGATCGTGGCCGCGGCAGCCCGCCTCCTGCACGCCTACGGGATGCTGTCGGCGAAGACCCTCGCCGCGCACGGCCCGGTGCGCGACTCGGGGGCGATGTTCACCTACGCCTCCGGCATCGCCCTCGGCGTCACGGCACTCGTCGCGATGTGAGCGGCGTACGACGCCCGGTGATCGGCATCGCCGGCCACCACCAGCTCGTCCCGCGACCGTTCGGCGAGCTGCCGGTGCACGGCGCGGCCGCGGCGTACGCCGCCGCCGTCACCGCGTGCGGGGGCCGGCCCGTCGTCGTACCTCCCGGCGCCGGGCCCGGCCTGCTGGACGTCCTCGACGGCGTGGTGCTCACCGGCGGCGACGACGTCGGGGCGGACCCCGCCCGCGACGCGGACGAGACGGCGCTCGTCCGCGCGGTCGTGGCCGCCGGCGTACCGCTGCTCGGCGCGTGCCGCGGGTTGCAGGTGATGGCGGTCGCCCTCGGCGGGGTCCTCGACGACGTGACCGGCCATTGCCGGCCGGCGGCCGGCCACGCCGTGACGACACGGCCCGGCTCCGTGGTGCACGGCCTGGTCGGCGCGGCCGTGACGACCACCGCCCTGCACCGACAGGCCGTCGCAGCTCCCGGACGGCACTGGCGGGCGACGGCGTGGGCGATGGACGGCACGATCGAGGCGATCGAGGCGACCGATCCGGCGCTCCCCGCCCTGGGCGTGCAGTGGCACCCCGAGCTGTTCTGGAACGATGCTCCCCAGGACCCCACCGGGCCGGCGGTCTTCGCCTGGCTGGTGCGGCTCGCCGAAAATGGTTCGACAGGAGCCCGACGGCGCGCGTAGAATTGTCTTGATGTCAAGATATATCTCGGACCGCATCGCCCGCCTGGCCGGCCCCACTCCCCTGGTCCGGCGGCTGTCCGCGCAGTCGGTGCTCTCGGCGTTCGGCGACGGCGTCTTCCTCACCGGCAGCGCGGTCTTCTTCACCCAGATCGTCGGGCTCTCCGCGGCCCGGGTCGGCCTCGGCCTCTCGATCGCCGGAGCCGTCACCTTCCTGCTCGCGGTGCCGCTCGGCAAGCTCAGCGACCGGTTCGGCGCCAAGCGGGTCTGGGCGCTCGCCTCGCTCGTCGAGGCGCTGCTCTACCTCGCCTGGCTCGCCGTCGGCGGCTTCGCCACCTTCGTCGCGATGCTCGTCGTCCTCGAGCTGGTCGTGACGACGAGCCGGTCCGCCCGCAACGCCTACCGCTTCGACATCTTCCCGCGGGAGGAGCGGGTCTCCTCCAACGCCTACTTCCGCGCGGCCCGCAATGTCGGCTACACCCTCGGCGCGCTGCTCGCCGGCGTCGCGCTCGCGACCAACGACGACGCCATGATCCGCGCCGTCCCGGTCGCCACCGCCGCCCTCCTCGTCCTCAACGCCGTCCTCGTCTCCCGGATGCCGTCCGTCATCCACCACACCGAGGAGGCACCACTCGAGGCCGCCCTCGAGACGGTGCTGGACGGCGGGAAGGGCGACAAGCGCAGCGCCCTGCGCAACCGCGGCTACGTCGCCATGGCCGTCCTCGGCGGCGTCCTCGGCACCCACCAGGTGCTCCTCAACGTGGTGATCCCGCTGTGGCTGGTCGAGGAGACCGACGCCCCGCGCGTGCTGCTGGCCTGGCTGTTCGGCACCAACACCGTGATGGCCGTGCTGCTGCAGGTGGCGGCGGCCCGCGGCATCACCACGGTCGCCGACTCGCTGCGCGCCCAGCGCCGCGGCGCCTTCTTCTTCGTGCTCTCCTGCGGCATCGTGCTGGTCACCCACGACACCGTCGGCTGGGTGACGATCGTGCTGGTCTGGGTCGGCCACGTCACGGTCACCGGCGCCGAGCTCTTCCAGTCGGCCGGCGAGTGGGGCCTGCAGGCCGAGCTCTCCGACCCCGCCCGCCGCGGCGAGTACCAGGGCGTCTCCCAGCTCGGCTACACCCTCGGCACGGTCTGGGCGCCCGCCCTCTACACCTTCCTGGCCATGCACTGGGGTGCCCAGGGCTGGCTGGTGATCGCCGCGATCGTGCTCCTCGCCGCCGTGCTGATCCACCCCGCCGCCCGGGCCGCCGAACGACACCTGACCCGGATGGGAGTGCCGGCCCCCGAGCCTGCCTGACCTCATCGCGCCGCCCTGCGACGGCCGGGCGGCCCCACAGGGGCGCGCTGGCTGCGTTGCCGACGCTCGACAGTCGGCCAGACTGCCGTCGCGCCGGGCGCCTGCATCACACCCATCTGGACCCGCCCAACTCGTCGCAGCTCGGCGGGATGAGGTTAGATCGACGGCTATGGCCACCGCGAAGCACTGGATTGCCGGCGCCCGACTCCGCACCCTCCCCGCGGCCGTCGCCCCGGTCCTCGTCGGCACCGCCGTCGCCGTGTACGACGACAGCGCGGTCTGGTGGAAGGCACTGCTCGCCCTCGTGGTCAGCCTCGCCCTCCAGGTCGGCGTCAACTACGCCAACGACTACTCCGACGGCATCCGCGGCACCGACGACGAGCGAGTCGGCCCGCTGCGCCTGGTCGGCTCCGGCCTCGCCACCCCGGCCGCGGTGAAGCGGGCGGCCTTCCTCTCCTTCGGGGTCGCCGCCGTCGCCGGCATCGCCCTCGCCGCCACGACCGCGTGGTGGCTGCTCGCCGTCGGCGCGGTCAGCGTGCTCGCCGCCTGGTTCTACACCGGCGGCTCGAAGCCCTACGGCTACCTCGGCCTCGGCGAGGTGATGGTCTTCATCTTCTTCGGCCTCGTCGCCGTCGTCGGCACCACCTGGGTGCAGACCGAGCGCTGGGGGGAGATCGGCTGGGCGTCGGTCGCCGCCGGCACCGGCGTCGGTGCCCTGGCGTGCGCCATCCTCGTGGCCAACAACCTGCGCGACATCCCCACCGACACCGTCTCGGGCAAGATCACCCTGGCCGTGCGGCTCGGCGATCGTCGTACCCGGGGGTTCTACGCGGTCCTGGTCAGCGTCTCCGCCGCGGCCGTGGTCGTGCTCGCCGCGCTGACGTCATGGTGGGCGCTGCTCGGCCTGGGCTTCCTGCTGCCCGCCACGAGGGCCGCGCGGATCGTGCTCGGTGGCGCCGGCGGCCCGGCGCTCATCCCCGTCCTGCAGCAGACCGGCATCGCCGAGCTCGGCTGGGCGGTCCTGGCCGGACTCGGCCTCGTGCTCGCCTGACCTGCCACTTCGAGTCGACTTGCCACCTTGGCCCGTCGACTTGCCACCTTGGCCCGTCGACTTGCCACCTTGGCCCGTC
This sequence comes from Nocardioides sp. SRI_004, assembly GCF_057586415.1. Taxonomy (NCBI): domain Bacteria; kingdom Bacillati; phylum Actinomycetota; class Actinomycetes; order Propionibacteriales; family Nocardioidaceae; genus Nocardioides; species Nocardioides sp. SRI_004. The sequence goes on along the minus strand of NZ_JBYCZV010000001.1, from coordinate 129,065 downwards.
GACTTGCCACCTTGGCCCGTCGACTTGCCACCTTGGCCCGTCGACTTGCCACCTTGGCCCGTCGACTTGCCACCTTGGTCCGTCGACTTGCCACCTTGGTCCGTCGACTTGCCACCTTGGTCCGTCGACTTGCCACCTTGGCCCGTCGACTTGCCACCTCGGCCCGTCGACTTGCCACCTTGGTGCGCGGCGCGCGACCCGAGGGGCAACTCAACCGGCCAAATCGGCAACTCGACCCGTCAGAGTGGCAACTCGCGCAGGGGTGAGGACGATCAGTCCTCGTCCTCCTTGGCGCGCATCTCCTCGTACTTCTCGGTGATCCGGCCTGCGCGGCCCTCGACCTTCACGGCGAACGCAGCGCGCTGCCGCTCGAGGAGGACGTAGGACGCCGCGCCACTCACCAGGAACGCGATCACGAAGACCCACAGCAGGTTGACCGAGTCGGCGACGAGGAACCACACCCCGAACACGATGCAGAACGCGCCGACGAACAGACCGGCGCGCAGGGCGGTGTAGATCCAGAACTCCTTCACCGTCCAAGGGTAAGTCGCAGCGTTGCCGGATCGAGACCCGGGGACCGGGCGCGGGATCACCAGCCCCGCTCTACTCTGGTGGAGTGAAGCTGCTGCTCGTCGTCGTGATCTTCGCGGCGGTCACCTACCTCGCGGTCCGCTGGATGCAGGACCGCGGGCTCGGGGGCGAGCAGATGCCGCGGCGGCCCTCCCGGCCGAAGCCGCCGACCCGGCCGGTCGCGCCCGACGACGACGAGTCGTTCCTGCGCGACCTGGACTGGCAGCGCCGTCAGCAGGAGCGCCGGCAGCACAAGAACCCACCGGACCAGCCCGACGGCTGAGGCCCGACTGCCGTCGTACCGGACCCAGTGGTCGTGGGTGCGGGCCTCCGGCAGCCACTGGGTCCGGTACGACGGGCGGTCGGTCGTCAGCGTTGGTCGATGAACGCCGGGCGCTCGACGGCGTACGAGTGCTGGCTCGCGGTCGAGAAGTAGTTGATCCCGATGAAGTTGAACCACAGGGTGGCGACGCCGACGAGCGCGAGCATCGCGGCGCGGCGACCCTTCCAGCCGGCGGTCGCCCGGGCGTGCAGGTAGCCGGCGTAGACGACCCACGTGATGAACGCCCAGACCTCCTTGGGGTCCCAGTTCCAGTAGCGCGACCACGCCTCGTGGGCCCAGATCGGTCCGGTGATGAGGACCGCGAAGGTCCACACCGGGAACGCGAAGGCGTGGACCCGGTAGGCGAGCCGGTCGAGCGCGTCGAGCTGCGGCACCCGGGCGATCCAGCCGCGCAGCTGGCGGCCGGACGCCTCGGCCCGGCGCTCGGCACGCATCCGGACGAGGTACATGACCGAGGCGATGCCGCCGAGGGTGAACGCGCCGGTCGCGATGACGGCGGAGATCACGTGGATGACCAGCCACGGGGAGTTCAGCGCCTCGGTGAGCGGCGCGACCTCGTCGTGCAGCCAGATCACCGCGACCATCAGCGTGGTGACGACGAAGCCGACGACGAGCGGGCCCATCCAGCCGAGGCCGAAGCGGCGGTAGAGGGCGACGTACAGCAGCGTCACGACGAACGTGCCGGTCAGGGTGAACTCGTACATGTTGCCCCACGGCACCCGGTTCGGGTCCGCGGCCATGCCGCGGCCGACGAGGGACACGAAGTGCACCACGCACGCGAAGCAGGTCAGCAGGAAGCCGAGCCGGCCCAGGAAGGCGGTCCGCTCCGGCTCCTCCACCGGAGCGGAGTCCTTGGCTAGGTCGACGCCGCCGGAGCCCACCAGCTCGCGGTCGGCGGCCGGCTGGCGCAGCGAGGCCCACTCGGCGAGGTGCACCAGCAGCGCGATGAAGTAGAGGACGCCCGCCACCGCGACGGCCTGGTTGCTGAGGTTCTCCCAGTTGAGGTCGGTCATTGCTTCTCCTTGAGCTGGCCGAGCAGGGTGGCGAGGACCTCGTCCATCTCACCGTTGCCGGACCTGTCGAGTACGGCGACCTCGACCCGGGTCGCGCCGTCGTCGGTCATTGTGCCGGGCACCGCCCGCACCCACACCCGGCGCGGCCGGATGAAGAGCGATGCGCAGAGGCCGATCAGGGCCATGATCATGCCGATCAGCGCGACACCCTTGCCGGGCGTCTGGCTGATCTGCACGCGGATCCACGGGTCGACCCGGTCGAAGGTGACCGTGCCGAGGTTGTCGGGCAGCGTGAAGGTGTCGCCGACCTGCAGGTCGACACGGACCGGCTTGCCGTCCTTCTGGATCGGCTTGGCGTTGGTCTTGTCGAGCACGTAGACCGACTGCGAACGGCCCGACTCGTAGCCGAGGTCGCCGGTGTAGGCGAGCATCGACAGGGTCGGGTTGAGGTCGTCGCCGAAGACGGTGACCGGGTTGCCGTCGCGCATGTCGAAGGACGGGTAGAACAGGCCCTCCAGGCCGATCTGCGGGTCGACCACGGGCGGCTTGATCACGCCGAAGGACAGGAAGCTCGCGTCCTGCGGGAGGAAGGGCGTCGGGCCGGTGTAGGTGACCTTGCCGTCGCCGTCGCGCACGGTCACGACGGGCGCGTAGCCGTGCCCGATCAGGAACACGTCGGTGCCGTCGATCTCCAGCGGGTGGTTGACCCGGAGGTCGTACTCCTTCTCCGGGGCGTCCTTCGTGGTGTGGTAGCTGAGGTGCGCCTCGAACTTGCGGGCCTGTCCCGCCCGCGGCCCCTTGGTCAGCCAGTCCACGTCGAAGTCCTCGACCGTGAACCGGAAGTCCTGCATCTGCTGCTGGCGGAACAGGCCGCCGGGCTTGAAGTCGTCGTACTGCGTGAGGTTGTTGCTGAACGTGCTGCCCTCGACGAGGATCACGCCGCCCTGGTAGCCCCACAGGCCACCGACCGCGAAGCCCGCCAGCACCACGAGCACCGACAGGTGGAAGAGCAGGTTGCCGGCCTCGCGGAGGTAACCGCGCTCGGCGGCGACGAAGTCGTCGCCGTCGGCGACCGGCCGCAGTCGGTGCCGGCGGCCGAGCACCGTCCGCGCCTGCTCCAGCACCTCCTCGGCGCTCCGCTCCGTCGTGTACGCCGCCTGCACGGGCATGCGACCGAGGTGGCGGGGAGCCGCCGGGGGCTGGGCCCGCAGGGCGCGGTAGTAGACGAACAGCCGGGGAACGATGCAGCCCACGAGCGAGATGACGAGCAGCAGGTAGACGGCCGAGAACCACGGCGAGGAGTAGACCGAGAACAGGTCGAGCTTCTCGTAGAGGGGCGTGAGCTTGGGGTGCTCGCTCTTCCAGCGGGTCACCGCCAGGGAGTCGACGTCGGCCTGCGGGATCACCGAGCCGGGGATGGCGGCCAGCGCGAGCAGCAGGAGCAGCATCAGCGCGGTGCGCATGGAGGTGACCTGGCGCCACACCCAGCGCAGCAGCTCGCGCGCGGTGAGCTCGCCGGCCTTCCGGCCGGTGCCCGCAGGCTCGGTGCTCACAGGATGGTCTCCCCGAAGTCCACGGTCTGCAGCTGGGCCCACTGCACGACGTGGTCCCACCAGCCGGTGACCATCAGGACGCCGATGACCACGAGGAAGGCGCCACCGACGCGCATGAAGGCGACCTGGTGGCGGCGTACCCAGCCGAGCGCGTTCGACAGCCGGTTGTAGGCGACGGCCACGATGATGAAGGGCAGCCCGAGGCCCAGCGCGTAGCAGAGCGCCAGCAGGCCACCGCGGGCCGCGGTGGCGCCGTCGGCGAAGGTGAGGTTGAGGATCACGCCGAAGGTCGGACCCACGCAGGGCGTCCAGCCGATCGCGAAGAGGGCGCCGATGAGGGGCGCGGCGCCGAGCCCGACCGCGGGCACCTTGTGGATGCGCAGGTCGCGCTGGAAGATCGAGAGGACTCCCGCGAAGACCAGGCCCAGCACGATCAGGACGACGCCGAGGCCGAGCTGCAGCTCGTCCTGCCACCGGCGCAGCGGCTGGCCGATGGAGCCGAAGGCCGTGCCGTAGAAGACGAAGACGACGGCGAAGCCGAGCACGAACAGGATCGACCCGAGCAGCATCCGGCCGCGCCGCTTCCCGGCCTCACCGGCGGCGAGGTCCGCGCCGGACAGCCCGGTCGCGTAGGAGAGGTAGCCCGGCAGCAGCGGCAGCACGCACGGGGAGAAGAAGGAGACCAGCCCGGCGATCGCGGCGACCGGCACGGCCAGGCCGAGCGACCCGGCGGCGGCCTGCTCCTGGAACCATTCACCCATCAGCCCGCCACCCTCAGCCCTTCTCCGCGAGGACGTCCCGGACAAGGGTCACCAGGGTGCTCTTCGAGGGCACCGGACCGTTCATCAGCGCGGCGACCCGGCCCTCGGTGTCGAGGACGTACGTCGCCGGCACGGACCGGGTCTCGTACTTGCCGAGCGAGCCCAGGGTCTCGCTGCCCGGGTCGTAGAGCGAGGGGTAGTCGACGCCGCGGTCGTCCTCGAAGGCGGCGGCGTTCTCGGGGGCCAGGTCGCGGATGTTGATGCCGACGAAGGCCACCTCGTCCTTGCCCAGCTCCTCCTCGGCGTCGACCAGCATCGGCATCTCGGAGCGGCACGGCCCGCAGCCGGACCACCACACGTTGAGCACGACCGCCTTGCCGCGCAGGTCGCTGATGTCGAGCGGCTCGCCCTGCACGGTCTCCCCGCTGATCTCGACCGGGTCCTCGCGCTTGTCCTTCGCGACCTCGACGACCTTGCCGTCGCCGCCGACGTACTCGAGGTCGTCGGTGCCCTTGACGCCCGAGCAGCCGGACGTCAGGACGAGCACGGCCAGGCCGGCCAGGGCGCGACGGATCATGCGGGCGGTGTCCCCTCCGGCTTGTTCTCCTCGGGGGCGTCACCGGCCGAGAACGGCGCGGCGATGTCGCCGGTCGGGATCAGGTCGATCGCCGGCTCAGCGTAGGAGATCTCGACGAGCTCGTCGCCCGCGAACCCGAAGGAGGTGATCGAGCACAGGGTGCACTGCCGCTTGCGCGGGTCGTGCAGGAAGGACCGCTTCTCCGCGGCGAGGCGGGTCGTCCAGATCGGCAGCTGGTGGGAGACCAGCACCGCCTCGTGGCCGGCGGCGTCGCGGCGGGCGTCGTGGACGGCCGTCATCATCCGCTCGACGATCGCCCGGTAGGGCTCGCCCCACGACGGCTTGAACGGGTTGTAGAGGTGGCGCCACAGCAGCGGGTTGCGCAGCGCGTTGTTGCCCTTGCCGAAGGTGAGGCCCTCGAACCGGTTCTGCGACTCGATGACCCGCGGCTCGAGGCCGACCTCCAGGCCGAGCGCCGACGCGAGCGGGGCCGCGGTCTCCTGCGCGCGCTCGAGCGGCGAGGACCGGATCAGGGTGATGTCGTTGCCCTTGAGCGCCTCGCCCACGCGGTCGGCCATGGCCCGCCCGCGCACCGACAGGTGGAAGCCGTCACGGCGTCCGTAGAGGATGCCCTGCGGGTTGTGGACCTCGCCGTGGCGGACGAGGTGGACGATCGTGTCGGGGATGCCGGTCACTTGCTCGCTCCGAAGGTCTCGGCGGCGGCGCGGGCGGCCACCGGAAGGGCGTCGAGGACCTGCTGGACCGCGCGGTCGTCGTGGGACGACGACACGAACCACGCCTCGAAGGCGGACGGCGGCAGGTGCACGCCGTGGTCGAGCATCGCGTGGAAGAAGGCGGCGTACGCCGGCACGTCGGTCCGCTGCGCCTCGGCGTAGTCGGTGACCGGGTCCTCGGTGAGGAAGACGGAGAACATCGAGCCGGTCGACTGGATGACGTGCGGGACGCCCGCGGCGGTGAACGCCTCGGCGGCCCCGGCCCGCAGCGCGTCGGCGACCACGTCGAGCCGGGCGTAGACCTCGTCGGTCGCGGCATCGAGCGTGGCGAGGCCGGCTGCGGTCGCGACCGGGTTCCCCGAGAGTGTGCCGGCCTGGTAGACGGGGCCCTCGGGGGCGAGGTGGCCCATCACGTCCGCGCGGCCGCCGAAGGCCGCGGCGGGCAGGCCGCCGCCCATCACCTTGCCGAAGGTCATCAGGTCGGGGACCCAGCCCTCGACGGCACCGTCGGTGCCCCACTGGCCCGCCTTCGAGACGCGGAAGCCGGTCATCACCTCGTCGCTGATGAACAGCGCACCGTGGGCGCGGCAGGTCTCGGCGAGGAACTGGTTGAAGCCGGGTGCCGGCGGGACCACGCCCATGTTGCCGGGCGCGGCCTCGGTGATCAGGCAGGCGATCCGGTCGCCGTGCTCGGCGAACGCGGCGGCGACCGCCTCGCGGTCGTTGTACGGCAGCACCAGGGTCAGCTCGGTGGAGCTGGCCGGCACGCCCGGCGTCCCCGGGATGGAGAAGGTGGTCAGCCCGGACCCGGCCGCGGCGAGCAGCGAGTCGACGTGGCCGTGGTAGCAGCCGGCGAACTTCACGATGACGTCGCGCCCGGTGAAGCCGCGCGCCAGCCGGATCGCCGACATGGTCGCCTCGGTGCCCGACGACACCAGGCGCAGGCGCTCGACGGGGGTGCGGGCGACGATCGCCTCGACGAGGGCCACCTCCCCCTCCGTGGGCGTGCCGTACGACGTACCGCGCGACAGCGCCGCCTGGACCGCCTCCACCACGGCGGGGTGGCCGTGGCCGAGCAGCATCGGCCCCCACGAGCAGACCAGGTCGACATAGGTGTTGCCGTCGACGTCGGTGAGCCACGGGCCGGAGGCCGAGCGGATGAACCGCGGGGTGCCGCCGACGGCGTTGAACGCCCGGACCGGGGAGTTCACCCCACCGGGGGTCACGGCGCGGGCCCGGGCGAAGAGGTCGTCGGAGCCGGTGGTCGGGCCGGTGGTCACGAGGTCGGGCACTCCAGCATTGTCACCGATCCCCCCGCGGCGCCCCTCATCGCGGTCCCTTCCTGAGAGCCACCTGAGCGGCCGGGCTCCCGGGAGGGAGTGGTGTCACATCCGGCGTCTTTGTGCCGCGTGCACATACCACGGGGACCGCATTGTGGTCCGGATCATGTGACACCCATAACTTCGGTGTGTCACGATTCGTTGACCAGGAGCCGTGCCGTACGCCGGTCCACGCCTCGTGGGTCGGACGCACGCGGCCGGCGCACAGGTGGGGGCTTAGAGGGAGCGGCCCACGCGAGACGGCCAGTGATGGCCAGGGGAGAGAGACGGGACATGTCGAGGAAGCGTCTGGGGCGGCTGCAACGCGTCGCCACCATCATTCCGCTCGCGCTGCTGTCGGCTGCCTGGACGGCGTCCGTCGCCGGCATCGGCGGCGTGGCGGCTCCGGTCGTCGCGGCGGAGAATCCGGGTCAGGTCACCGACGGCACGAGCGTGCCCGAGGAGTCGATCGACGACCCGGCGAGCCTGTCCGACCCCGCCGAGGTGGAGGGCCTCAACGGCGGCAACGCGGCGGGCATCGTCAACGCGGCGTCGACCAACGCGATCCCGGCTGCCGCGCTGGCGGCGTACCAGCGCGCCGAGACGGTCATCAACTCCGCCGACAAGAGCTGCAAGATCACCTGGCAGCTGATCGCCGCGATCGGCCGCGTCGAGTCCAACCACGGTCGCTTCGGCGGCAACGTCCTCAACGACGACGGTGTGGCGACCCCGGGCATCTACGGCATCCCGCTCAACGGCAAGAACAAGACGAAGGCGGTCTCCGACACCGACGCCGGCGTCTACGACAACGACACCCAGTGGGACCGCGCGGTCGGCCCGATGCAGTTCATCCCGTCGACCTGGCAGGTCGTGGGCGTGGACGCTGACGACGACGCCTCCCGCAACCCGCAGGACATCGACGACGCTGCGCTCGCCGCGGCGGTCTACCTCTGCTCCGGCGACGGCGACCTCTCCACGGTGGCCGGCCAGCGCGCGGCGGTCTACCGCTACAACCACAGCGACGCCTACGTCGACCTGGTCCTCAAGATCATGAACGCCTACCTCGAGGGCGACTTCACCTCGGTGCCGAACAACTCGACCGCCGCGGGCTATGTCGTCCCCGAGCCGCCGAGCTTCAACGTCGGCGGCCCCAAGGGCACGAAGGGCCGCAACCACGGCGGCACGACCACGGGCGGCGGCTCGACCGGTGGCAGCACCGGCGGCTCGACCGGCGGCTCCGACGGTGGCAGCACCGGCGGTGGCGACGGCGGCACGGGCGGCGGCGACGGCGGCACCGGTGGTGGTGACGGCGGCACCGGCGGCGGCAGCGACCCGATCAAGGGCGGCACGGACGCGGTCAAGGAGACGGTCGAGACCGTCGACAAGGGCGTCGGCACCGTGACCTCCAACCTGATCAGCGGCCTCCTCGGCCCGCTGACCAAGGCCGAGGCGCAGAGCGCCTGCCAGAGCACCTACCCGAAGCTGACGCAGACGGTCCAGCTGCTCAACTGCCTGCTGAGCTACGGCCTCGGCAAGTAGCACCCACGCACGACCCGCAAGAGCCCCGGCCACACCCCCCAGGCCGGGGCTCTTGTCATGTCCCGCGAAGTGTGTGGTCTTCTCCTTCGAAGTGTGAGTGTTTCTCCGGCCAGGTGCGGCGACTGCTCGTCGAGGCGGTTCTGACCAGGAGAAACCCACACACCTCGAAGGAGAAACTCCGCCACTTCGGCGGAGAAACAGTCACACTTCGTCAGCGCAACAGGCGGGCGGCCTCGGTGGCCCAGTAGGTCAGGATCATGTCCGCCCCGGCCCGGCGGATCGAGGTGAGCGTCTCGAGGATGGCCGGCTCGCGGTCGATCCAGCCGTTCGCGGCGGCGGCCTCGACCATGGCGTACTCCCCCGAGATGTTGTACGCCGCCACCGGGACGCCGAGCTCGCCGGCGGCGTCGGCCACCTGGCGCAGCACGTCGAGGTAGGCCAGGGCCGGCTTCACCATGACGATGTCGGCCCCCTCCTCGATGTCGAGCAGGGCCTCGCGCACGCCCTCGCGGCCGTCGCGACGGCCGTCCTGCTGGTAGGTGCGCCGGTCGCCCTCCAGCGAGCTGTCGACGGCCTCGCGGAAGGGCCCGAAGAAGGCGGAGGCGTACTTCGCCGAGTAGGCGAGGATGCCGGTGTCGGTGTGGCCCGCGGCGTCGAGCGCCTCTCGGATGACCCGCACCTGCCCGTCCATCATGCCGCTGGGGCCGACCAGCGCGGCGCCGGCCTCGGCCTGCACGACCGCCATGTCGGCGTACCGGGCGAGGGTGGCGTCGTTGTCGACGCGGCCGTCCGGCGCCAGCACGCCGCAATGGCCGTGGTCGGTGAACTCGTCGAGGCACAGGTCGCCCATCACGACGAGCGCGTCGCCGACCTCGGCGGCGACGTCGGCGAGGGCGACGTTGAGGATGCCGTCGGGGTCGGTGGCGCCCGAGCCGTCGGCGTCCTTGGTCTCCGGGATCCCGAACAGCATGATCCCCTTCAGGCCCACCTCGGCGGCCTCGACGGCCGCCTTGCGCAGCGTGTCGCGGGTGTGCTGGACGACGCCGGGCATCGAGCTGATCGGCGTCGGCTCGCTCGCGCCCTCGCGGACGAACACCGGCAGGATCAGCTGCTCGGGCCGCAGGGAGGTCCGGGCGACCAGGTCCCGCATCGCCGCCGTGGTGCGCAGGCGGCGGGGGCGGACCACGGGACGCTGGATGTCGCTCATGGCTCCGAGTCTAGGAGCGGGTCAGGAGCGCCAGCGGACCAGCCACTGGGTGGCGCCGGGGATCGGCTCCTGCGGGTCGCTGGCCTTCCCGACGGGGGTTTCCCACATCAGGTAGCCGTCGGGCAGCGGACCGCCTCCCAGGGCGTACGACGACACGCCGTCGCTGACGCGGACGAACCGGCCGCTGTCGGGCTCGTAGACGTAGCTCCCGGCCGTGCGCCCGGCGTACGCCGTCACCTTGACGAGCCCGCCCGTGACATAGCCGTCGAGGCCGTTGCCCTGGATCGTCGTCACCGGCTCGCCGGCGGTCGTGAGCACCTGCACCCGGTCGTCGCGGCCGTCGTCGTAGTCGCCGCAGTACTCGCTCAGCACGACCTTGTCGTCGACGACGCCGAAGGACAGGACGTTGCACCGCTCGCCCGAGCGGGGGTCGAAGTCCTGCTCCTCGCCGGTCGCGAGGTCGCGCACGTGGATCCGGTCGTTGGTGCCATTGGTCCGCGCGGTCCAGACCAGCGAGTCGTCGGCGAAGGCGAAGCTCCCGACGCGCAGGCGCTCGTCGCGCACGTCGGCCGTGTCGTCCAGCGACACCGACCAGAGGTCGTAGGTGTCGCCCTCCGCCGCCGAGTCGTCGGCCTCGCCGTCCTTGCCCGTGGGCCAGCCGCCCGGCGGCGGGGAGCCCACGGTCGCCGGCACGCCCACGTACAGCCGGCCGTCGGGGCCGAGCTTCGCCGACCACGCGTTGGCGCTCTCCGGGAGGTCCGGCCAGGTCAGGTCCGACCAGCGGCGGGTGCCGCGGTCGAAGGCCACCGCCCGCATGCCCTCACCCTGGTCGGTCACCCAGGTGACGAGCACCAGCCGGTCGCGGCCGAGGGCGACCGGCTGCGGCTGGCTCCCGAGGTCGTGGGCGGGCAGCCAGTCCTTGTCGCCCGTCGCCGGGTCCAGGAGCGCGAGGCGGAAGCTGTTGTCGACGCCGTGCGGGCCGTCGCGGAACAGGATCAGCCCGTCGTCGGTGACACCGTCGTAGTACTGCCCGTTGGCGGCGTCCAGGTCCTCGTTCGTGTACGACGCCAGCACGTCGTAGTCCGTGCCCTCGGCCGCCGGCGTGGCGTCGCCGAGGTGCAGCACGGGCCCGTCCGGGCGGGGCACGGTGCGGTTGGCGACCTGGTCGTCAGCGTCGTCGCCCCCACCGGCCACCAGCGCGGTGCCCGCGACGGCCGCGACCGTCGCCGCTGCCGCGACCACCGTGGCCAGGCCACGGCGCCGGCGGCGTACCCGGCTCCGGCCACCGGCCAGCACCGCGCCCAGGTCGCTGTCGCCCTCCGGCGGGGACGCGACCAGCTGCTGCATGAGGTCCCGCAGTTCGTTCACCATGACGTCGCTCCCAGGGTCAGCTCGCCGAGCGGCGAGTCCTCGAACACGGAGCGGAGGCGATCGAGCGCACGGGCGGTCTGGCTCTTGACGTTGCCCTGGCTGCACCCGAGGGCGGTCGCCGTGTCGGCGACGCTGAGGTCCTCGAAGTAGCGCAGCACCACGCACGCCCGCTGGCGCGGCGGCAGGCCCGCCAGGGCCTCCATCAGCGCGGCCCGGGCGGTCAGGGTGTCGACGAAGTCGCCGTCGGCGGGACGCTCGGGGTCCGGCTCGATGACCAGCTCGGTGCTCGAACGCCGCCGGGCGTGGTCGAGCACGGCGCTGACCACGGCCTTGCGGGCGTAGGCGTACTCGCGCCCGGCCCGCTCGAGACGCGGCCACGCCGCGTAGACCCGGATCAGGCCCTCCTGGACGTGGTCCGAGGCCCGGTCCCAGTCGCCGCACAGCAGGAAGGCCGTACGCCGCAACCGCTCCCGGGCGCCCTGCGCGAAGGCGACGAACTCGGCCTCGTCCCGTTCACGCATCGATCACTCGCTCCATGTCCTGCTCAACGCGGTGAGCCGGAGGTCAGGTTGCACGGAGGCGCCGAAAACGAGTCGTGTGCCTGAGACCCCGGATGTCGAGGGTCTCAGGCGCACGAGTCGGACAGGGAGTCCTCAGGCCTTCTTGCGGCGGGCCGACGGCTTGCGGTCGCTCGGCTTGGTGACCGGGTCACCGGCCTCCAGCATCGCGGCGCGGCGGTCGGCACCGAAGCCGGCGAGCGCCTCGACGAGCAGGTCGACGTCGGGCTGCGGCGCCATCACGTCGACGCGCAGGCCGTGCTCCTCGGCGGTCTTGGCCGTGGCGGGGCCGATCACCGCGATGACCGTCGACGGGTGCGGCTTGCCGGCGATGCCGACCAGGTTGCGCACGGTCGAGGACGAGGTGAAGACGACCGCGTCGAACTTGCCCGTCTTGATCGCGTCGCGGGTCGGCGCCGGCGGCGGGGCGGCCCGGACGGTGCGGTAGGCGGTGACGTCGTCGCACTCCCAGCCGAGGTCGATCAGGCCGGCGACGAGGTTCTCGGTCGCGATGTCGGCGCGCGGCAGGAAGACCCGGTTGATCGGGTCGAGCTGCTCGTCGTACTCGGGCCAGTCCTCGAGCAGGCCGGCGGCGGACTGCTCGCCCGACGGCACCAGGTCGGCGCGCAGGCCCCAGGCGGCGATCGCCTGGGCGGTCTTGTCGCCGACCGCGGCGATCTTGAGGCCCGAGAAGGCGCGGGCGTCGAGGCCGTACTCCTCGAACTTCTCGCGCACGGCCTTGACCGCGTTGACCGAGGTGAACGCGATCCACTCGTAGCGACCCTCGACCAGGCCGCGGACGGCCTTGTCCATCTGCTGCGGGTTGCGCGGCGGCTCGACCGAGATCGTCGGGACCTCCTCCGGCACACCACCGAACTCGCGCAGGCGGTTGGACAGCGAGGCGGACTGCTCCTTGGTGCGCGGCACCAGCACCCGCCAGCCGAAGAGCGGCTTGGTCTCGAACCACGACAGCTTCTCGCGCAGGTCGACGACCGAGCCGATGACCGTGATCGCCGGCGGGGCGATCCGGGCGGCGCGGGCGTCGGCGGCGATCCGCTCGAGGGTCGAGGTGACCGTCTGCTGCTCGGTGGTCGTGCCGACCCGGGTCATCGCGACCGGGGTCTCCGGCGAGCGGCCGATCGCGATCAGCTGCTTGGCGATGTCGGCGATCTGGCCGACGGCGGAGAGCAGGACGAGCGTCGGGGTGTCGGCGTAGCGGGACCAGTCGACCTTGTCGCCGCAGGTCACCACGGCCACCTCGCGGTGGTCCTTGGTGGTCAGCGGGATGCCGGCGTACGCCGGGACGGCGCCGACGGACGAGACGCCGGGGACGACCTCGAAGCCGATGCCGGCCTTGGCGACGGCCTGCGCCTCCTCCGGGCCCGAGGCGTAGAGGAACGGGTCGCCACCGAGCAGGCGGACGACGCGCAGGCCGCGCTTGGCCTGCTTGACGACGACCTTGGCGCGGGCGGCGTGGGTGAGGGGCTGGCCGTCCTCGCCGAACCCGCCGTCGACGAACTCGACCTCGTCGGTGGTCTCCTCCCCGACGACCGCGGCGCGGGCGCGCACCACGCGGACCAGGTCGGCGTGACCGGGGTCCTCGGTGATGACGACGTCGGCGTCCTCGATGAGCCTGACGGCGCGCACTGTCAGCAGGTCGGGGTCACCGGGGCCGGTGCCGACGAAGGCGACGCCGCCGGGCTTGACCTGGGCGGCGGGAGTCGGGGCAGCCGACTTGGCTGTCGTGGCTCGCGTCATGCGTTGTGCACCTCTGCAGATCGTGCGGATGGGTGGACTGGGGTCTCAGTGGTGGGGTCGCCGGGAGCGGGTGGCCCGACGAGGTCCCCGGCGCCGTCATCGAGCATCTCGGCGGCGAGTGCCTCCCCCAGGGCGGCGGCCGCGGCAGGCCAGCCCGCCGGGTCGGCACCGAGCTCGGCGGAGGCGGAGCGGCGCACGGACAGGGCACCGTCGGTGGACAGGACCACCGCGCGCAGCCAGATCTCGGGGCCGTCCTCGCCCTCGGCGAGCTCGGCGAGGGCGCCGATCGGGGCGGCGCAGCCACCCTCGAGCCGGGCCATGACGACCCGCTCGGCGGTGACGGCGGCGTGCGTGCCGGCGTCGTCGAGCCGGGCGAGCACGGCGAGCGTGGCGGCGTCGTCGCTGCGGCACTCCACCGCCAGCGCGCCCTGGCCGGGGGCCGGCAGCACCTGGAGCGGGTCGAGCACCTCGGTCGCCTCCTCGAGCCGGCCGAGGCGGGCCAGGCCGGCGCGGGCGAGCACGACGGCGTCGTACTCACCGGAGCGGACCTTGCCGATGCGGGTGTCGACGTTGCCGCGCACCCCGCTGATCTCGAGGCCCAGGCCGAGCGCCTCGACCTGCGCGACCCGGCGCGGGGACCCGGTGCCGAGCCGGCTGCCGACGGGCAGCTCGCCGAGGGTGAGGCCGTCGCGCGCGACGATCACGTCGCGCGGGTCCTCGCGGGGAGGTACGGCGGCCAGGGTGATCCCGTCGGCGGCGTAGGTGGGGAGGTCCTTCAGCGAGTGGACGGCCACGTCGACCTCGCCCGACAGCAGTGCGTCGCGCAGCGCGCTGACGAAGACCCCGGTCGAGGGCGCGCCTGTGAGCGGGGTGCCCGCGGCCTGGCTGCGGTCGCCGTCGGTGGTGATCTCGACCAGCACGGTCTCGACGCCGGTCAGCTCGGTGATGGCGTCGGCGACGTGGCCGGACTGGGTCGTGGCGAGGGCGCTGCGGCGGGTGCCGATCCTCAGCTTCGCTGGAGTGGTCATGCGCCCGCCTCCTCGACACCGATGGGACGGGTGACCGCGTCGACGGCCTCGGGGTCGAGCGCGAAGAGCTCGGCGAGGGCGGCGGCGTAGGAGACGGCGCCCTGCTCGTTGGCGAGCTCCTTGACGCGCACCGTCGGCTCGTGGAGGAGCTTGTCGGCGACCCGGCGCACCGTGTGCTGGATCTCGCGGCGGGTGACGTCGTCGAGGTCGGGCAGGCGGCTCTCGAGCCGGCTCATCTCCGCGTCGACGACATTGGTGGCCATCGAGCGGAGCGCGACGACGGTCGGGGTGACGCTGGCCTGGCGGCGGGCCGCGAGGAAGGCGGTGACCTCCTCGCCGAGGATCCGCCGGACCTCGAGCACCTCCTGGCCGGTGGCGCCGCCCTGCAGCACCTCGGCGAGGTCGGCGAGGCCCACGAGCGAGACGCCCGCCAGGTCGCGCACGCCGCGGTCGATGTCGTGCGGCAGGGCCAGGTCGATCAGCCCGATCGGGCGGTCGACTCCGGCCCGCGCGGCGGCGAGCGCCGGGGCGTCGATGATCGCGCCGGCTGAGCCGGTGCAGGAGATGACGATGTCGGCGCGGCCGAGCTCGGCGGCCAGCTGCTCGAGCGGGACCGCGTGGGCGTCGTACTGCGCGGCGAGGCGCTCGCCGCGGTCGCTCGACCGGTTGACCACGGTCAGGTGGCCGGCGCCGAGCCGGCTGACGGTGGCGGTGGCGAGGCCGGCCATCGCGCCGGCGCCGACCACGACGACGTACGTGCCGGCGACGTCGCCGACGGCCCGGGTGGTCTCGTCGAGCGCGGCGCTCACCAGCGTCGGGGCGACCTGGTCGATCTCCGTCTCGGCGCGGGTGCGCTTGCCGACCCGCAGCGCCTGCTGGAAGAGCAGGTTGAGGGCGGGGCCGACCGTGCCGAGCTCCTGGCCGCGGCGCAGCGCCTCCCGGGTCTGGCCGAGGATCTGGCCCTCGCCGACGGCCATGGAGTCGAGGCCGGCCGCCACCTGGAAGAGGTGCGAGATCGCGCCGTCGTCGTAGTGGACGTAGAGGTGCGGGAGCATCGCCTCGACGCCCTCGCCGGCCCGGTCGACGAGCAGCTTGGAGATCTGCTCGATGCTGCCGTGGAAGCGCTCGACCTCGGTGTAGATCTCGAGCCGGTTGCACGTCGCGATCACGGTCGCCTCGGTGACGTGCTCGCAGGAGGCGGCGTCGGCGACGAGCTTCTGCACGCCGTCCTCGTCGAGGGCGACCCGCTCGAGCAGCGCCATCGGGGCGGAGTTGTGGGAGATCCCCACGACCAGCACGCTCATGCAGCACCTCCGTCCGCGCCGACGACGGTCGCCGGGTCGGCGCCGCCCGCCTTGCGCTGCTCGTGGTAGGCGAGGATCTGCAGCTCGATCGACAGGTCGACCTTGCGCACGTCGACGCCCTCGGGGACGGCCAGCACGGCCGGCGCGAAGTTGAGGATGCTCGTGATGCCCGTCGCGACCATGCGGTCCGCCACGTCCTGCGCCGCGACGGCGGGGGTGGCGATCACGCCGATGGCGACGTCGTTGGTGCGGACGGTCTCCTCGAGCTCGTCGAAGGGTCGCACCTGCACGCCGGCGACGGTCTGGCCGACCAGCGCCGGGTCGGCGTCGAGCAGCGCGACGACCCGGAAGCCGCGGCTGCGGAAGCCGGAGAAGTTGGCGAGCGCGTGGCCCAGGTTGCCGATGCCGACGATGACGACCGGCCAGTCCTGGGTCACCCCGATCTCACGGGCGATCTGGTAGCGGAGGTAGTCGACGTCGTACCCGACGCCGCGGGTGCCGTAGCTGCCGAGGTAGGACAGGTCCTTGCGGAGCTTGGCGCTGTTGACGCCGGCGGCGGACGCGAGGTCCTCGCTCGAGCAGGTGCGGATGCCCTGGTCGGCCAGGGCCGTCAGCGCCCGCAGGTAGACGGGCAGGCGGGCGACCGTGGCCTCCGGGATGACCCGGTTGGCATCCGTCGAACTCCGTGCGGTCACAGCTCCACTTTCCAGCCACGCCCAGCAGTCCGGAGGGGCGCGACTCGATCACTGTAGGAGTTTGTGAACGTGAGAACAAAACCGGCGGGAGTGCAAGTTCGGGCGGTCGGAGATGCGTCACACACCCTCGCCCGACGACGCCTGTGGCGCGTGCTCCTCGCCGCGGTGCTCCACGGGCCACACGACGTAGCGGTAGGCCAGGAAGTTGAGCACGAGGCTGCACGCGATCGAGGCGAGCTTCGCCAGCCAGATCCGTACGTCGCCGGCGGACATCCCGCCCAGGGCGACGTCCGGTCCCTGTTCCAGCACCCACAGCCAGCCGTGGATCAGCAGCGGCTGGGCGACCCACATGACCAGGCCCGTCGAGGCGACGAAGAGGGCCGCGTGCCGCAGCGTGAGCCTCTCGGCCCGGAAGGTGAACAGGCCGTTCACGACGAAGCTGAAGACCATGCCCGCGCTGCTCGAGACGAAGTTCGCCAGGGTGATGCCCAGGTGGTCGTGGAGCAGCACGAACAGCACCGCGTCGATCGCCGTGTTGCAGACGCCGACGGCAGCGAACCGGATCGCCGCGCCGCGGTGGCTGCCCGGGTCGCTCAGGACTCGGCCCCCGGGTCGAGGGCGCCCATGTCGCGGTGGCGGCGCGGCCCGCTCCGGCCGGTCCCGGACTCCGGGTCGGCGCCGCGGTCGCGCGCGACCATCGCCAACGTGTAGAGCGGGCGGTCCTGGGCCTCGACGTACACACGGCCGAGATAGCTGCCGATCACGCCCATCATCACCAGCTGGATGCCGCTGAGCATGAACATGCCGACGCCGAGGAACGCCCAGCCCGGCACGGACTCCTCCGGCCTGAAGACCCGGATGAACAGCACGTAGCAGGCCAGCAGCACGCTGAAGAGCGAGATCGCGTAGCCGAAGCGGGAGATGAGCTTCAGCGGCGTGGTCGAGAAGCCCAGGATGCCGCTCGCGGCGAAGCTGAGCATCTTCTTCAGCGGGTAGCCGGTCTCGCCCGCGAAGCGCTCGTCGCGGTCGAAGAGGAGCGCCTCCTGGCGGAAGCCGACGTGGGCGACGATGCCGCGCAGGAAGCGGTCGTGCTCGCGGTAGCGCGAGATCTCGGCGACCACGCGGGCGTCCATGAGCCGGAAGTCGCCGACATTGCGCGGGATCTGGATCGACGCGAGCCGGTCGAGCACCCAGTAGAAGCCCCAGGCGGTCGCCCGCTTGAAGGGCGTGTCCTTGCGGGTACGACGCTGGGCGTAGACGACCTCGACGCCCTCCTCCCAGCGCTCGATCATCTCCAGGCTGACGCGCGGGGGGTCCTGCAGGTCGGTGTCCATCACGATCACCGCGTCCGCGTCGCCGCTCTCCGCGACGAGGTCGAGCCCGGCGGTCACGGCCAACTGGTGGCCGAAGTTGCGGGAGAACTGGACGACCGTGACCCGCGAGTCCTTCGCGCGCAGCTCCACGAGGCGCTCCAGCGACGCGTCGCGGCTGCCGTCGTCGACGTACACGAACTCGAAGTCGAGGTCGGGACGGGCGGCCGTCGCCTCCACCAGCGCGGCGTGGAACACCGCGATGTTCTCCTCCTCGTTGTAGACGGGGAGGACGTAGGCGACCCGACGTGGGGCGCTCGAGGGGTCGCGGTCGTGCATGGCCACCGACCCTAGGCCATGTCCGGTCGTCCTCGGTGGATGGGCGGCCGGGCCGCCGCCGCGGATGCCGGACGCGAACTAGAGCACGACGGCGGCGAGGACCGCGACCGCCACGATCGCGACCGCGGCTGCCAGCACGACCTGGATCCGGTTGAGCCACCGCTCCACCGTGCGATCGCCGTCGGTGACGACTCCCGTCGCGGGGGCGGGGAGCCGGCCGGCACGGACCAGCCGCTCGACCACGAAGGTCGCCGCGGCGAGCCCGAAGAAGGGTGCGGCCGTGGTCCAGTAGCGCCCACCGGCGACGTGCACGAAGGGCTGGACGAGCAGAGCTCCGAGGCACAGCTTCACCAGGACGTCGACCAGCCGCGCCTCGAGGCTGCGCCGGACGACCGAGAGCAGTGCCGCGACGACCAGCAGCAGGGCCGGGAAGTACACCAGCCAGGTCGTCACCTTCACGGTCCAGGCCGCAGCGGAGCCCGCCGGCCCGCGCTCGTCCTCCGGCACCACGTGGTCGACGAAGACGGCCGGCTGGAGGGAGTACGCGGCGAGGTTGTGGCCGACCTGGTCGAGGTAGCCGTGGATCGTCATATCGCGCCGGGCGTAGGCGGACATCTCCTTGAGGACGTCGACCTCGCTCGTCCCGGTGGCGCGCCCGACCTCGCGGGCGTAGCGCAACGGCCGGAACCACAGCGTGCTGTCCGGGTCGCAGGGACCGAAGCACACCTGCTCACGGTCACCGAAGGTGTTGGCCTTCGACGTGGCGACCGTGGTCGTCGTCAGCACGCGGGCGTCGAGCACGTGCGACGCGTACGCCGACCACGGGGCCAGGAGCAGGAGGAACACGACGCCGGCCACCGCCGCGGACCCGACCGCCCGCCAGCGGGGCGCGCCACGGAGGAGCACGACCGCCGTGGCCAGGGCGACCACGCCGAGCCCCGCCAGCAGCACCGAGGTGCTCGAGCGGAGGTAGAGCGTGACCACCGACAGCAGCCCGAGGACCAGTCCGTCCCGGACCGTCGGCGCCTCCCCCCGCCGCAGCGTGCGGAACATCTCGACCAGGCGCAGGACGACCAGCAGGAGGACGAGGCCCGCGTTGAGGTCGCCCCAGGCGCCGTACCCGAAGTAGACCCACATCGGCACCAGGCCGGGGAAGACGGCCAGGGCGACCGCCCAGCGGTGACCGAGCACGCGCACGACGCTGCGCAGGGCCACGACGTAGAGCGCGAGGGTCACGATGCCGCAGTAGCCGCGGACCAGGGCCGGACCCGCGTCGGGGAACACGACGTAGAGCGGGGCGACCACGATCGACATGCCGGGCATGAACCACCCGGACGCGACGACATTGCGGTCGAGCTCGGCCCGGTCGGGGCTGGTGAAGGAGAAGAGGTCGCGGATGGCGTTGGACAGCGCCATGCTGCCGTTGAGGTAGGCCTGCTCGTCGCCGTGCGGCGGCGCGGACATCACCACGGGGAAGAGGGCGACCTTCAGCAGCACGTGCGCGACGACCAGCCAGCCGAGCAGGACCGGGGCCGGGGGCAGCCGGTGGGCGAGCGTCGTCAGGCGGCTCATCGATCCCCCCAGCGCTTGGTGGACTTGGGGTCCGCGCACACCGGGTCGTCCGGCCGGGCCGGCTCCGCGACCGGCAGGTCGAGGACGAAGGTGCCGCGGACGAGGGTCTCGGCGCTGGTGCCGGGGAGCTCGGTCACGGTGATGGTGACGCGCTCTGCGCCCTTGGACAGCGTCAGCGAGTCGTCCGACGGCAGGGCGGAATGCTCGGACGGGTCGGGCGCGAACCCGACCGCGGTGAAGGACGCGACCAGTCGCTCGACTGCCTCGTCGAGGTCCACCAGGTCGTACTGCCCGCGCAGGATCCGCCGCTCCCCCTGCGCGGTCTCCACGTCCACGTCCCACCGCACCTGGTAGGGCAGGTCGAGCCGTGCGTTGCCCGGCAGCGGGTAGCAGCCGCTGGCGATCGCGTCGGTCGTGATGAGCGGGCGGTAGTTGTTGGTGGGGACGGCGCGGCCGAAGGAGTGGCTCAGCAGGAGCAGCACGAGAACGGCCAGCGCACCGACCGCGATGCCGATCCGGCGCTGTCGCGGATGGAGGTGCGGAAGCATGATCCGCAGAGGATAGTCGGGGGCCGGGCGCTACCCGCGGAGGGCACGGCGCAGCCGGTCCGGGCTCACCCGCCAGAAGTCGTGCTGCCGGCCGTCGACGAAGGTCACCGGGATCTCGTGGGCGAAGCGGTCGGCGAGCTCAGGGTCGTCGTCGATCGAGACCTCGACGTAGCTCTCGCCCAGCTCGGCGCAGACGGCCTCGATCACGGCCCGGGCGTCGTCGCACAGGTGGCAGCCCGGACGGCCGTAGAGGGTGACGCGGGCGGGCTGCGCGGACTGCTCCGTCATTCGAGGATCCCCAGCGCCTTGCGGCGCTCGTAGCCGCGCAGCATGCCCTTGCGGATCTTGCCGGTGACGGTTCGTGGGAGCGCGTCGACCACCTCGACCCGCCCCGGTCGCTTGTACGGCGCCAGCCGCTCCTCGGCGAGCGCGTGGACCGCTGCCACGAGGGCGTCCGCGTCGGCCTCGGCGTCCGCCGGGACGACGTACGCGACGACGGCCTCGCCGGTGCGCTCGTCGGGCGTGCCGAGCACCGCGACCTGCCGGACCCCGTCGACCTGGCCGACGACCGCCTCGACCTCGGTCGGGTAGACGTTGAAGCCGGAGACGATGACCAGCTCCTTGACCCGGTCGACGAGGAAGAGGTCGCCGTCGGCGTCGAGGAAGCCCACGTCGCCGGTGGACCACCAGCCGTCCGCACCGGGCCCGTCGGCGCCGTCGGGCCAGTAGCCGCTGAAGAGGTTGCGGCCGCGGATCTGGATCTCGCCGGCGTCGTCGGCCTCGGCACCCTCGAGCGGGTGGCCGTCGTCATCGACGAGGCGGAGGTCGATGCCGCTCAGCGCGGCGCCCACCGAGCCGGGCTTCGCGTCGGCGGAGAGCAGCGTGGTCGTGACGACCGGAGCCGCCTCGGTCAGCCCGTAGCCCTGGTGAACCGGCACCTTGACCAGCGCGGTGAACTCCTCGACCACCTCGGCGGACAGCGGCGCGGAGCCGGACAGGATCATCCGCACCGGACCGAGCCGCTCGGCGAGCGCGTCGACGCCGCGCCAGGCGGCGAAGACCGGCGGTGCGACCGGGACCACGCTGCACGCCTCGTCCTCGATCAGGTCGAGGGTGCCCTCGGGGTCGAACCGGTCGGTCAGCACCAGCTTCGCGCGGTGGCGGATCACGCCGCCGAGGACGGCTCCGAGGCCGTAGACGTGGAAGAGCGGGAGGACACCGAGGACGACGTCGTCGGGACTGATCATCGGCGGCTCGACCGTCGCCACCTGCTCGACGTTGGCGAGCAGCGCCCGGTGCGTGAGCATCGCGGCGCGCGGGCGCCCGGAGGTGCCGCTGGTGTAGAGGAGCACGGCGAGCTTCTCGGGGTCCGGCAGCGGCGGCACCGGCCGGACGTCGGAGGCGCGCAGGTCGTCGTACCCGATCTCGGCGGTGGCCGCCTCGACGCCGACGACGACCAGGCGCGGCACCGGACGGCCCTCGTCGCGGGCGGCGGCCACGACCTCGGTGCGGTCGACGGCCTCGCGGGCCGCGTCGACGGTGTCGGCGTCGACGACGACGGCACGGGCGCCGGAGTCGACCAGCATCGCGGCGAGCTCGGTCACCGTCGAGCCCGGGTTGACCGGGACCGCGACCGCCTGAGCGCGCAGGATGCCGAGGTACGTCGTGACGAACTCGATCCGGTTGCCCATCGCGATCATCACCCGGTGGCCGGCGAGGATGCCGTGGGAGCCCAGGCCTGAGGCGACCCGGTCG
The DNA here is from genome assembly GCF_057586415.1 of Nocardioides sp. SRI_004. Classification (NCBI taxonomy): domain Bacteria; kingdom Bacillati; phylum Actinomycetota; class Actinomycetes; order Propionibacteriales; family Nocardioidaceae; genus Nocardioides; species Nocardioides sp. SRI_004. Next base: position 107,212 of record NZ_JBYCZV010000001.1, on the reverse strand, counting down.
ACCTCGTCGTCCAGGCCCGACCAGGTCAGCCCGCGGCCACCCGCCTCGACGACCGCGAGGCGGTCCGGCAGGTCCTGGGCCGCGGCCTCGACCAGCGCCGCCACGTCGGGAGCGACGCGGGCGTGGTCCGTCTCGGGCATGGGGGCGATCCTACGGCGTGGTTGCGGGACGGGAACCCGCAGGAAACACGGAATCCCTAGAGTGGAGCCATGGGATCGTCGGCCGAACGGCCTCGCCGCCTCAACCTCCAGCAGCGCTCCAAGCTCGCCGGGGAAGCGGCCGCTGCCGCAGCCGAGGTCGAGACCGCGCTGGCGCAGCCGGCGGACCCCCATGCGGCAGCCTTCTTCGACGTCGACAACACCGTCATGCAGGGCGCCAGCATCTTCCACCTCGCCCGCGGCCTCTACCGGCGGGACTTCTTCACGACCCGCGACCTGATCGGCGCAGCGTGGAAGCAGGCGTACTTCCGCTTCGTCGGCGTCGAGGACCCCGAGCACGTCGCCGAGGCCCGCAACTCCGCCCTCGCGTTCATCGCCGGCCACACCGTGCAGGAGCTCGAGGAGATCGGCGAGGAGATCTTCGACGAGGCGATGGCGCACCGGATCTGGCCGGGCACGCGCGCCCTCGCCCAGCTGCACCTCGACCAGGGGCAGCGGGTGTGGCTGGTCACGGCGGCGCCCATCGAGATCGCCAACCTGATCGCCCGTCGGCTCGGCCTCACCGGCGCCCTCGGCACGGTTGCCGAGCACGTCGACGGGGTCTACACCGGCAGGCTCGTCGGCGACATGCTCCACGGGCCCGCCAAGGCGATCGCCGTGCAGGCACTCGCCGAGCGCGAGGGCCTCGACCTCGCCGCGTGCTCGGCCTACAGCGACTCCGCGAACGACCTGCCGATGCTGAGCCTCGTCGGGGATCCCTGCGCGATCAACCCGGACCCGAAGCTGCGGTCCTACGCCCGCTCCCACGGCTGGCGGATCCGGGACTACCGCACCGGGCGCAAGGCCGCACGGGCCGGCCTCGTGGTGGGCTCCGCCGCCACTGGCGCAGCCGTCGCCGGCACCTTCGTGCGGCGCCAGGTGAAGAAGAGGCTGGGCTGAGCCGGGGGTGGCACCGGATGTGGTCACGACGTGACCGGATCTGGTCCGAAATGACTACTTCACGGGCGTATTTCCGGGTCGCTCGGTTATCGCGTTCCGGTACCACTGCGAAAGGATCCGCCGTAGGATCCCGTGCGGGGGCACAAGGGAGGGGACCGGGTATGACCTGGGATCGGAGCGATGTCGCGCGCGGGCTGGACGCCCTGCGTGCCGCTGTCGTCGCTGCGCTCACCCTGGAGCCCACCCCGGCCCTCGCGGTCGCCGGCGGCCCGTACGCCGCCGCACCGGGCCGTCGTACCGACGCCTGGCTGCTCAGCGAGGCGCACGCCGAGCGCGACGACTCCTTCGAGCGCGGCTCGGCCGGCTCCGGCTACAACGACTCGACCCTGGCGACCTCGTCGGAGGACTCCCCCGAGGAGCGCGAGCGGCTGATCGGGCTCGTCGAGCTCGCCCGCGGCGGCGACGCCGAGGCGTTCGGCCTGCTCTACGACCACTACCAGCCGTCGGTCTACCGCTTCCTCTACTACCGCACCCGCTCCGTGGTGGTCGCCGAGGACCTGTGCTCGGAGACCTTCTTCCGCGCGCTGCGCAACATGCCGTCGTTCCGGTGGCAGGGCAAGGACTTCGGCGCCTGGCTGATGACGATCGCCCGCAACCTGGCCACCGACCACTTCAAGGCCGGCCGCACCCGCCTCGAGCTGACCACCGAGGACATGGGCCAGCACGACGACGCGACCGAGGGCCCGGAGAACGCCGTCCTGGCCAGCCTGACCAACGAGATCCTCCTCGACGCGCTCACCAAGCTGCCCAACGAGCAGCGCGACTGCCTGATCATGCGCTTCCTGCAGGGCATGAGCATCGCCGAGACGGCGGCCGCCCTCGGCCGCAGCGACGGGGCGATCAAGCAGCTCCAGCTCCGCGGCGTGCGCAACCTCGCCAAGCTGATGCCGGAGGGGATCCGATGACGGCGCGGCGACCGATGGTCAATTCGGACTACTCCAGCATGGTCATTCGGACCGTAACCAGCCGGGCCCCCAGGTCGTTGGATGTCTGCAAGGGCATTCCGGGCCACACGGCCCCCTGGACACGAGGACGGACGTTGTGATGCGCGGGAACGGCTGGTCGCGCGGCGCGGAGGAGTTCGACGCGCTGGTCTCCGGACGCGCCGGAGACGGCGCGGAGCACGCGGAGCTGCTCGAGCTGGTCGCCGCCCTGCGCTCCGTGCCCCCCGTGACGGCCCGCCCGGAGTTCGTCTCCTCGCTGCGCACGCAGCTGGTCGCCGCCGCCGAGCGCGCGCCGGCCGTCGCTCAGGACGACCTGGCCGCGCGGCTCACGCCGCGCCAGCGTCGCGGCTCCCGGGAGCGCCGTATCGCGGCCCTCGTCGGCGGCTTCGCAGTCGTCTCGGCCACCGGCTCGATGGCGATGGCCGCGCAGGACTCCCTGCCCGGCGACGTGCTCTACCCGGTCAAGCGGGCGATCGAGAACGCGCAGACCAACCTGCAGTCCGACAACGCCGGGAAGGCCGACTCCCTGCTCTCGCACGCGGAGGCGCGGCTCGAGGAGGTCCAGGAGCTCACGGCCCGCGACGCCGACAGCGACGTCATCGCCTCGACGCTGCAGGACTTCACCGACCAGACCACGCAGGCCTCCGAGCTGGCGCTCGACGACTTCTCCCAGACCGGCAAGACCGACGGGATCGCCGACCTCCGCGCCTTCGCCGCCGACAGCATGGACGTGCTCGGCGCGCTCGGCCCGCTCGTGCCCGAGGAGCTGCGCTCGCCGCTGATCACGGCCACCCAGACGGTGCGCCAGGTCGACGCGGCGGCATGGGAGGCGTGCCCGACGTGCGCCGACGGCGGGATCGCCGAGCTGCCCGACATCGCTGCCCTCGAGCAGGTCCGCGCCCTGCTGAACGTCCCGGTCATCGACCAGGCCGAGGCGACCGCCCCGCCGAAGGACCGGCCGAAGCGCGACAAGCCCGCGCAGCAGTCGACGGACGGGGCCGCGCCCAGCGACGCACCGACCACGACCGGGCCGGTCGACGACCTGACCGACAAGGTCGGCGGCGCGATCGACGACATCACCGGCGGACTCGGCGGCGGCTCCACCACCGGGCCGAAGCCGACGACCCCGACGACCGACACGGTCATCGGCAACGTGCTGGACGGCCTGGGCGGCGTCCTCGGCGGCCTGCTGAAGTGACGCTCCGCGCCTGAGCTCGCTAAGGCGCGGATGACCGCCGAAGGTCGAGGAGCGTCGGCGAGCTCGCGCGGCGGAGCAAGCGAGATCGCGACGCGTCACGAGACCCAGCTGGGTCGCGCAGCAGGACTTCCTGCTACTTGAACACGCTCTCGCGCTGCATCAGCAGGCTGTAGAGCGTCTGCTGGATCGTCTCGCGGACCTGGTCGGTCACGTTGAAGACCAGCATCGGGTCCTCGGCCGCGCCGTCGTCGTACTCGTCGGTCCGGATCGGCTCGCCGAACTCCAGCAGCCACTTCGACGGGAGCGGCACGAGGCCGAGCGGGCCGAGGAGCGGGAAGAACGGCGTGATCGGGATGTACGGGACGCCGAGCAGGCGCGCCAGCGACGGGATGTTGCCGACGAGGGGGTAGATCTCCTCGGCCCCGACGACGGACAGCGGGATGATCGGGACGCCGGTGCGCAGCGCGGCGGACACGAAGCCGCCGCGGCCGAAGCGCTGCAGCTTGTAGCGCTCCGAGAACGGCTTGCCGATGCCCTTGAAGCCCTCGGGCCAGACACCGACGAGCTCCCCGCCGCGCAGCATCCGCTCGGCGTCCTCGTTGCACGCCAGCGTTGCGCCGCCCTTGCGGGCGAGCGAGCCGACGACGGGCAGGCGGAAGACCAGGTCGGCGCCGAGCGGGCGCAGGTGGCGCCCGGCGTGGTCGTGGATCGAGACCATCGTCATCAGGCCGTCGACCGGGATCGTGCCCGAGTGGTTGGACACGACCAGCGCCCCGCCCTCGGTGGGGATGTTCTCGACACCGCGCACCTCGATGCGGAACCACTTCTGCGCGATCGGGCGCAGCGCCGCCATGAAGAAGCGCTCGGTGACCTCGGCGTCGAAGCCGTACTCGTCGACGGTGTAGTCGCCGGTCAGGCGCCGGCGCAGGAAGGCCAGGAAGCGGGCGAGCTGCGGCTCCCACTGGTCGCCGAACAGCTCGCGCGCGGCGTGCTGGAAGGCGGCCAGCCAGTCGCCGACGGGGATGCCGGCCAGCGGGCTGAGGCCGCGCTCCTCGGTGCGGGCCGCTGGGACCGTCGACGGCGCGTCCTGGCCGAGGCCGTCGAGCAGGGAAGCGGTCGCGATGACCGGCTCCGGGGCGGGCGCCACCGGCTTCGGGGCGGCCTGCTTGCGCGGGGCCGGCTTCTTCGCGGCCGGTGCGGGGCGCGGCGCCGTCGGCTGCTTCGAGGCCTGCTCGGACGCCTGCTTCGCGGCCGGCGACGCGGGCTTCGCGGCGTCCGCGGTGGCGGGGGCGTCCGAGGCGGGCTTGCGCGGCGTACCGGACTTGGGCGCGAGGCCGCGGGCCGCCGACGACGGGCGGGTGCCGGTGCCGCGTCCGGGACGTCCGCGGGTACCGATCGGGATGATCTCGGCGTCAGCCATCCTTGCCTCCGGCAACGGTGAGCTGGGCGGGACGGTCGTCGTCGACCGGCGGGAGGTGGTCGGCCAGGGCGCCCAGCACACGGTCGGTGCGGCGGGAGCCCGGCGGGATCGTGGCGACGAACTCGGCGAACGCCGCCGCCGTCGAGTACGTCGGCTCGAAGCCGAGTTCGGTGCGCATCCGGGTCGTGTCGACGCCACGGCCGTAGGTCAGGAAGGCGACCAGCTCGGGCGAGAGGTCGGCCATCCGCGCCGACTTGAGGATCCCGCCCACGCCGCCGAAGGCGGGGCCCGGGAGGGGGACGCTGGTGCGACCCATCCGGCGCAGGGCCTGGGAGAGCATCAGGAGACCGTCGCCGGCGATGTTGAACGTGCCGGGGACGTTGCTCAGCACCGCGTGCCGCAGCACCCGGTTGAGGTCGGTCTCGTGCAGGAACTGCAGGCGCGGGTCGAAGCCGAGGACGGTGGGGATCACCGGCAGGCGGAAGTACGACGCCAGGGGGCTCACCACGCGGGGCCCGATCACGTTGGCGCAGCGCAGCAGGGTGACCGTGGCGTCGGGGCGACGTCGCGCGAAGCCGCGCACGTAGCGCTCGACCTCGTTGACGTCCTTGGCGTAGCCGCTGCGCGGGGGCCGGCGCGGCTCCATGTCCTCGGTGAACATCGCGGGGTCGCGGCTGCTCGCGCCGTAGGCGGTCGTCGAGGACTTCACCACGAGCTGGCGGACCTGCTCGGACTTCTGGCAGGCCGCGAGGAGCTGCATCGTCCCGATGACGTTGAGCTCCTTCATCGTGCCGCGCGCGCCGGCGGAGCCGGGCGTGGCGATGACGCTCATGTGGACGACCGTGTCGACGTCCTCCTTGGCGATCACCTTGGCGATCACCGGGTTGCGGATGTCGGCACGCACGAAGGTGACGTCGCCGAGGTCGCCTCGCGGCGGGACCACGTCGACACCGACGACGCGGTCGACCCCGGGGTCATTGGCGAGCGTGCGCGCGAAGGTCCGGCCGAGGTCTCGCGAGACCCCGGTGACCAGGACCGTGCGACCGGTGCCCATCCGCTGACTCCTCAGGGTGCGGCCGGTGCGCGAGGCGCGCACCGGCGACGGCAGGCTGGCGTTACTTGCCGAGCTTGCGACGCTGGACGCGCGTCTTCTTCAGCAGCTTGCGGTGCTTCTTCTTCGCCATGCGCTTGCGACGCTTCTTGATGACAGAACCCACGTGGAACCTCTCCAGAGCGTCGGACGAGGCTCGCCCGACGGTGCTACGACGCTCCGGGCACACCCCGGAGCTCCGGGTCAGCCTATCGGGCCCCCGCGGGGCGCGGTGAATCAGCGGCTGCGATGGGATGAAGATCGCATCACGGCGGTCGGTGCGGCCTGCTGCATGAATCCCCGGTCGACCGGGAACTCCAGCACTTGTCAGGTGTTGCAACGCCCGACAAGTGCATGAATCCCCGGTCGACCGGGGATTCATGCAGCTCCGCGAACCGCCGTCAGCCGGCGGAGTAGAACGACTTGCGGAGGTACTCGTTGACGTTGTCCTCGGTGACCCGGAACGAGCGGCCGACCCGCACCGCGGGGAGCTCTCCGTTGTGGACCAGGCGGTAGACCGTCATCTTGGAGACCCGCATCACCGAGGCGACCTCGGCGATGGTGAGGAACTTCGGGTCTGGGAGGGACTCGGTGCGCTCGCGCGACGTAGGAGCCATGACAACCACGCTTTCTGCGCGTCCGTCACCGCCTTCCCCAGCTGTGAACCCTGCGGACGCCTCTGCGTGAGAATAGGGCCGGATGTGACTCGTGGGGAAGAGTTTGACCTGTGAAACTTTTGGGGCGCGGCGTGTCGGCTTGACCCGGCCGGATCCGACCCTCGTGAACTACACGGTTGTCATCCCGTCGTGGTGCTGTCGGCGGTCGCTGGCAGACTGCTCGTCATGACGATCCAGGCCCTGCTGCTCGACCTGGACGACACGCTGGTGGACCACCGCGGCGCGGCCGACCGCGGCCTGCGGACGTGGCTGTCCGGGCTGGGCCTGGCCGACTCCCCCGCCGCCCTCGAGGAGCTCGTCGAGCGGTGGTTCGTGCTCGAGGCGCGCCACTACGAGCGCGCCCAGCGCCGCGAGCTGACCCACGCCGAGCAGCGCCGGGTGCGGATCCGGGAGTTCCTGCCCGGCTGGGACCTGGCCGACGACGCCCTGGCCGACGACGTCTTCGCCGGCTTCCTGGGCTGCTACCAGGCCGCGTGGCGGGCCTTCGCCGACGCCGCGGCCACGATCGAGCGCGCCCTGCGCGCCGGGCTCCCGGTCGGCATCCTCACCAACGGCGACCAGGCGATCCAGACCGAGAAGCTGCGCCGCACCGGACTCCTGCGCGCCGACGTCCCCGTCTTCGCCTCCTCGAGCCTGCCGGCGGCCAAGCCCGACCCGCGCTCCTACCTCACCGCGTGCGCGCGCCTCGGCGCCGACCCGGCACGCACCCTGATGGTCGGCGACTCGCTGCGCCACGACGTGCTCGGCGCGCGCGAGGCCGGCCTTCAGGCGCGGCTGCTCGACCGCCACGGACGGTACGACGCCCGCCGCACCCCGCCCGGCGTGGTGGCCGTGCGCGGCCTGGCCGAGCTGGCCTGGCAGGCGGCAGCGGCGAGCTGACGCCGCTCGCGAGGTCCTAGCTGCCGAGCTCGGCGGACCGGTCCCGGGCCGCCTCCAGGGCGGCCAGGAAGGCCGCCCGCACCCGGTGCACCTCGAGCTCGCGCAGCGCCGCGGCCGTCGTACCTCCGGGCGAGGTGACCTGCTCGCGCAGCACCGCGGGGTGCTCGTTGGTCTCGCGCAGCATCGCGGCCGAGCCGACGACGGTCTGCACGGCCAGCTCGTGGGCGATCGTGCGGGGCAGGCCGAGGTGGACGCCTGCCTCGATCATCGCCTCGACGACGAAGAAGATGTAGGCGGGGCCGGAGCCGCTGATCGCGGTGACCGCGTCCTGCTGCTTCTCGGGCACGCGCACCACGTGGCCGACCGAGGTGAGCAGGTCCTCGGCCTCGACGAGGTGCCCCTCGTCGCAGTGGGTGCCGGGCGAGATCGCCGCCATGCCCTCGTCGACGAGCGCCGGGGTGTTGGGCATGACGCGCACGACCGCGACGCCCGCGGGCACCCGGGACTCGATGAACGAGGTGGTGATGCCGGCGGCGAGCGAGACGAGCAGCTGGCCGGGGCGCAGCGCGGGGCCGATCTCGGCGAGCACGTCGGCCATGTCCTGCGGCTTGACGACCAGCAGCACGGTGTCGGCCTCGGCGGCGGCCGCGACGTCGGCGACCACCGGGACGCCGTACTTGGCGGCCAGCTCGGCGGCGCGCTCCTCGCGCTTCTCGACGACGACCAGGTCCTCGGCGCTGCGGCCGGCGCGGATGAGGCCGGAGAGCAGCGTCTCCCCCATCACACCGGCACCGATGACGGCGGTGCGCTTGCTCACTGCGGTGACTCGCTCACTTCTTGGAGACCAGGGACGTCAGGAAGAGTGACAGGTTCCGGGGACGCTCCGCCAGTCGCCGCACGAGGTAGCCGTACCACTGCGCGCCGTAGGGCAGGTAGACACGGACCCGCTCGCCGGCGGCGGCCAGCCGACGCTGCTCGGCCGGCCGCACGCCGTAGAGCATCTGGAACTCGTAGGTGCCGGGCGCGCGGCCGTAGCGGCTGGCGAGCGCGGCGGTGATCTCGATGAGCCGGGGGTCGTGGGTCGCGACCATCGGGTACCCGTCACCGGCGAAGAGCGCCTTGAGGCAACGGACGTAGGAGCGGTCCACGTCGCCGGGGTCGGTGAACGCGACCTCGGCGGGCTCGTCGTAGGCGCCCTTGCAGAGGCGGACCCGGCTGCCGTCGTACGCGAGGGAGCGGCAGTCGGCCTCGGTGCGGTGGAGGTAGGCCTGCAGCACGGCGCCCGTGCCGGGGAAGTCCTCGCGCAGCGCGCGCACGATCGCGAGCGTGGCGTCGGTCGTGGTGTGGTCCTCCATGTCGATGGTGACCGTGGTGCCCGCACCGGCGGCGGCACGACAGATCTTGCGGGCGTTCTCGAGCGCGATCCGCTCGCCGTCGGGCAGCCGCAGGCCGATCGCGGTGAGCTTGACCGAGACCTCCGCCCGCCCGCCGAGCCCGGCGTCGGCGATCTTGTCGAGCAGGATCCGGTAGGCCTGCACGGCCGCGGTCGCCTGCGCCTCGTCGAGCGTCTCCTCGCCGAGGTGGTCGATCGTCGTGTCGATCCCCTCGGCGGCCAGCGTCGCGACGACGTCGAGCGCCTCACGCACCGTCTCGCCGGGCACGTAGCCGCGCACGATCGCCGACGAGATCGGCAGGGTCGAGACGAGCCCCTTCACCGCACCGCTGCGCGACAGCAGGAGGAGCGCCTCCCGGACCGGTCTCATGCCCCCGAATCTACGGCGAAGCCGGTCGGCGGGGCGGGTGGGTCCCTGACGAGGGAGTCCCTCGCGCGACGACTTCGGTCTCCTTGGGTGGGCAGGTATCCTTCTCGGTGAGGGGAGTACCTCGAGACTCTTCCCCGGTCAGTACGGAGCCGCAACCGGTTCCCCGGGTGGAGGCCGTGCGGTCCACGTCGTGGGCCGAGCGGTGAGGGAGACCTCGTGCCTACAAGCACGAGGAGATTCCTGTGTCCATCACCCCCTTTGCCGCCACCGAGACGGTCGCGACCGGCCTCGACAGCATCGGTACGCCGACGCTGTGGGCGCTCACCATCGCCGCCGTCATCGGCCTCCTGGCCCTCGACTTCCTCGCGACCCGCAAGCCACACGAGGTGTCGATGCGGGAGGCGGCGCTCTGGTCGCTGTTCTACATCTCGCTGCCGGTCGCGTTCGGCGTCTGGGTGCTCAAGGCCCACGGGAGCGAGATCGGAGTCGGCTACTACACCGGCTACATCGTCGAGAAGTCGCTGAGCGTCGACAACCTGTTCGTCTTCATGCTGCTGCTCTCCGCCTTCGCCGTCCCGAAGGCCCTGCAGCAGCGGGTGCTGTTGTTCGGCATCATCGGGGCGCTGGTGCTCCGCGGCATCTTCATCGCGCTCGGCGCGGCCGCGCTGTCGGCGTTCACCTTCGTCTTCCTCATCTTCGGCGTCATCCTGCTGGCCACCGGCGCGAAGCTGCTCAAGGACGCCCTCAGCGGTGAGGCCGAGGAGGAGCCGGACCCTAACGACATGCGCGTGGTGAAGGTGCTGCGCCGCTTCTGGCCGGTCACCGAGGACTACCGGGGCACGCGGATGACGGTGAAGCAGGCCGGACGTCGCGCCCTGACCCCGCTGGCCCTGGTGACCGTCGCGGTGTTCATGACCGACATCGTCTTCGCCGTCGACTCGGTGCCCGCCGTGTACGGCATCACCGCCGACCCGTACCTCGTCTTCGCGACCAACGCCTTCGCCCTGCTCGGCCTCCGGGCGCTCTACTTCGTGATCGAGGGCCTGCTCGCCAAGCTGGTCCACCTGTCCTACGGCCTGTCGGTCATCCTCGGCTTCATCGGCGTCAAGCTGGTCCTGCACTGGGCCCAGACCCAGTGGGACGGCGTCCCCGGGATCGGCAACCGTACCTCCCTCGCCGTCGTCGTGGGCGTCCTGGCCGTCACCACGGTCACCAGCCTGATCGCCGTACGACGCGAGGAGCGGGCCGCGGCGGAGGCCGGCGCGACGGACGGCGACGAGCTGCCGACGCACTGACGCACGGCACGGCGGCACCGGCGCCCGCAGGCCCACGGCCTGCGGGCGCCGCGCCGTCAGTCGGTACGACGCCGCAGGGTCGCCGCCCCGAGCGCGAGCGCGGCCACGGCGAAGCCCGCCACCACCGCGATGTCGCGCCACACCTGTCCCGTGGCGCTGGTGGTCGCGAGCTGCTCCATGGCGTCGACCGCCCAGGACAGCGGCATCCCGTCGGAGACCACCTCGAGCACCCGTGGCAGGTCGTCGCGGGGCACGAGCAGTCCGCACAGGAGGATCTGCGGCACCACGATCGCCGGCAGGAACTGCACGGCCTGGAACTCCGTGCGCGCGAAGGCCGAGACGAAGAGGCCGAGGGCGGTGCCGAGCACCGCGTCCGCCACGCCGACCACCCCCAGCAGGACAGCGGGCCCGCGGACGTCGAGGTCGAGCAGCACCAGCGCCACCGACGCGGCGACGGCGGCCTGGACGGCGGCGACCGCGCCGAAGGCGAGGGCGTAGCCGGAGAGGAAGTCGAGGCGGCCCATCGGCATCGTGAACAGCCGCTCCAGCGTGCCGCTGGAGCGCTCGCGCAGCGTGGTGATGCTGGTGACGAGGAACATCACGAAGAACGGGAAGATCGCCAGCAGGGCCGGGCCGATCCGGTCGAAGACCAGCGGCGTCGACTCGAAGATCCACCACAGCAGCGCCTGCAGCAGGCAGGGCAGGACGAGCAGCATCGCCAGCGTGCGGTGGTCGCGACGCAGCTGGGTGAGCACGCGGGCGGCGACCGCGAGGGTGACCCGGGGCGTGACGACAGAGCTCATGCGGCGGCACCTCCGGCCCGCTCCACCAGCGCGAGGAAGGCACCCTCCACGTCGTCGGTGCCGGCCTGCGCCTTGATCGCCGCCGGGGTGTCCTGCGCGATGATCCGGCCCTCCCGCATCAGCAGCAGCTGGTCGCAACGCTCGGCCTCGTCCATCACGTGGCTCGAGACGAGGACGGCCGTGCCCGCGCCGGCGATCCGGTGGAAGAGCGCCCACAAGTCCCGCCGCAGCACCGGGTCGAGGCCGACCGTCGGCTCGTCGAGCACCAGCAGGTCGGGCCTGCCGAGCAGCGCGACGGCCAGCCCGACGCGGGAGCGCTGCCCGCCGCTGAGCCGGCCGACGACCTGGTCGCGGTGACCGGTCAGGTCGACCGCCGTCACGGCCTCCTCGACGGAGGCGGCCGGCCGCCCGAGCACCCGGGCGAAGAAGCGGAGGTTCTCCGAGACCGTCAGGTCGTCGTACACGCTGGAGGACTGGGTCTGGTAGCCGACCCGGTCGCGCAGGGGCGGGCTCCCGGCCGGCTCGCCGAGGACGGTGACCGTGCCACCGGCCACCCGCTGCACGCCGACGACGCTGCGCAGCAGCGTGGACTTGCCGCAGCCGGACGGGCCGAGCAGGCCGGTCACGCCGGGCCCGACCGCGAGGTCGAGGCCGTCGAGGACCGGGCGCCCGCCGCGCACGACGCGGAGCCCGTCGATCGCGACGACGGAATTCATCATGTGATGAATAATGCGCCTGTCGGCCGCTCAGGGCAAGGGGCCGGCGAGGAAGCCGTCGAGCACGGGCGCGTAGGTCGCGACGACCAGGTCGGCGTCCCAGTCGGCGAGCGGCGCGGCCCGGACGACGTAGCGGAGCAGGATCACCCCGATGACCTGGCTGGCGACCAGCGGCATCCGGCGCTCCGGCCGTTCCACCCCCAGCGCCTGCCCCAGCGGGAGGAGTACGACGGGCAGGAAGCCCTCGCGGAAGAGCGCGTCCCCGCCCGGCTCGACCAGCCGCCGCACCATCGCCAGCAGCGCCGGCTGCACCTGCGGGTCGTCCCACACGCCCAGCAGGGCCCGGAGCAGCCGCTCCCCCGCACCCTCGAGCGGGCCCACGACCTGCTGGGCCATCACCGCCCGCGGGTCGACGGGGAGCTCCAGCGCCGCGACGAACAGGTCGTCCTTGGAGCCGAAGTAGTGGTGGACCAGCGCTGGGTCGACGCCCGCGGCGCCGGCGATGGAGCGGATCGTCGTACCCCCGAAGCCGGAGGCGGCGAACCGCTCGCGCGCGGCGGCGAGGATCGCGGCGCGAGTGTCCGGGTTGCCGCGCCGGCGCCCTCGGGGCTGGGCGGTCATCCCTCGGCGCCCGGCCCGACCGGCTGGCCGTCGGCGGCGCCGACCGACAGGTGCTCGACCGCGAACTCCAGCGACTCGCGCAGGTCCGCCTCGCGCTCCTCGCGGGTCGTGCAGCGACGGGTGTTGATCTCCAGCACGACCTCGCCGGCGAAGCCGGAGCGCACCAGGTGGTGCAGGAACTCCGCGGCGCCGGTGTCGCCCCGGCCGGGCACCAGGTGCTCGTCCTTGGCCGAGTCCGTGCCGTCGGTGAGGTGGACGTGGCGCAGCCGCGGCCCCAGCCGCTCGGCCATCGCGACGACGTCGGCGCGCGCGATGGCGGCGTGCGAGAGGTCGATGGTCGTGTTCGCGTACGGCTCCTCGGAGGGGTCCCAGCCGGGGAGGTACATCTCGAGGTGACGACGCGAGGCCCGCCACGGGTACATGTTCTCCACCGCGAACGCGATGCCCGACGACTCCTCCAGCGCCGCGATCCCGTTGACGAAGTCGCGAGCGTACTCCCGCTGCCACCGGAACGGCGGGTGCACGACGACCACTCCGGCGCCCACGGCACGGGCCATCTCGGCGGACCGCTCGAGCTTGCCCCAGGGCTCGACGCCCCAGACCCGCTGGGTGAACAGCAGGCACGGCGCGTGGATCGCGCTGACCGGGACCTGGTGGTGCTCGGACAGCTGGCGCACCGCGTCGGCCTGCTGGGAGAGGGCGTCGATGCCGACCATCACCTCGACGGCCTCGTAGCCGATCGCGGCCGCCCAGGAGAACGCGTGCGCCGTCGACTCGGGATAGACCGAGCTCGACGACAGCCCGATCCGCGGCCGGTTGCCCGAGCCGGCCCCCGCACTCATGACTCGTCGTTGACGCTGAGCTTGTCGATGCGCTCGAGGATCACGCCCTCGCGCAGCGCCCACGGGCAGATCTCGAGCTCGGACAGGTCGAAGATGTCCATGCAGGCCTCGGCGACGAGCGCGCCGGGGACGATCTGGTGGGTGCGGCTCGGTGAGACGCCCGGCAGCTCCGCGAGCTCCTCCGGCGTCATCGCCACCAGCTTGGGGATCCACTGGCGCAGCTCGGCGAGCGGCAGCACCCGCGGGACCAGCTGGCCCTCGCCCGACGGCGCCGCGCCGCAGATGCGGGCGAGCGAGCGGAAGGTCTTGGACGTGGCCGACGCACGGTGCGTCGTACCGGCGCGCAGGAGGTGGCCGGCATCGCGGGCGATGTCGGCGCGGATCCGGCGGCGGATCTGGCGAAGCCGCTCCTCGTCGGGCCGCTCCGCGAAGTCGGCCCGCGCCAGGCGGGCCGCTCCCAGCGGCAGCGACCAGGCCACGTCGGGCCGCTCGTCCGAGCCGGCCGCGATCTCGAGCGAGCCGCCGCCGATGTCGAAGACCGCGAGCCGGCCGGCGGACCAGCCGAACCAGCGGCGTACGGCGAGGAAGGTCAGCCGCGCCTCGTCCTCACCGGGCAGCACCTCGATGCGGACGCCGGTCTCGCGCTCGACGTGGGCCAGCACCTCCTCGGAGTTGCCGGCGTCGCGGACCGCCGAGGTCGCGAACGACAGCATCTCCTCGCAGCCCTTCTCCTCCGCGACGCGCAGCGCCTGCGCGGTGAAGGCGGACAGCGCCGCGATCCCCGTCGGCGAGACGTCGCCGCTGGCGTCGAGGTGCTCCGCGAGTCGCAGCGGCTCCTTGTAGGAGAAGGCCGGCAACGGGGCGGCGCCACCATGGGCGTCGACCACGAGCAGGTGACCGGTGTTGGAGCCGATGTCCAGGACGCCCAGACGCATGCGTCCACGGTACTAGCAGCCGTGCGCGCCCGGTGCACGCGACCGACTACGATCGTCAAGTGCCAGAGGTGTCGCTCGACTTCCCGCGTGCGTGGGTCGAATTCGTCAACCCCGCCGACGAGGACGAGGTCCTCAAGTGCGACCTCACCTGGCTGACGTCGTCCTTCACGTGCATCTTCGGCAGCGGCTGCGCCGGCATCTACGCCGACTCCCCCGACGTCGGCTGCTGCACCCTCGGCGCCCACTTCGCCGACAAGGAGGACGAGCGCCGCGTCGAGGCGTTCGTCGAGCAGCTCACGCCCGAGCACTGGCAGCACCACCCCGGCCGCAAGGTCAAGAAGCGCGACTGGGTGGAGAAGGACGAGGACGGCGAGCGGAAGACCCGCATGCACGAGGTCGACGGCCAGCGCTCGTGCGTGTTCGCCAACCGCGCCGACTTCGCTCCCCCGTCGGGAGGGGGAGGAGCAGGGTGCGCGCTGCACGGGCTCGCCCTCGAGCAGGGGCGCAACCCGCTCGAGACCAAGCCGGACGTGTGCTGGCAGCTGCCCATCCGTCGTACCTTCCGCGAGGTCGAGCGGATGGACGGCACGTCGTACGTCGAGGTCACCATCACCGAGTACGACCGCCGCGGCTGGGGGCCGGGTGGCCACGACCTCGACTGGTACTGCTCCGGCAACACCGAGGCGCACGTCGGCGTCGAGCCGGTCTACGTCACCAACGAGGCCGAGCTGGTCGCCCTCATGGGCCGCAAGGGGTACGACGCCCTGGTGCTCCACTGCGAGGCGCACCTGCGCTCGCGGTCGGCACTGGCGCTGCACCCCGCCGACCCGAGGTGACGACTACCTCTCGACGTCAAGAGGAACCCACCCCGATTCACCGCTTTCCTCAGCGCATGTTCAGAATGTCTGACATGCGCCTGGATCATCTCTCCTACGCGGCAGGACCCGACGGACTCGCGAGCACGGCTGCGCGCCTCGGCTCAGCCCTCGGGCGCGACTTCACCGACGGTGGTGTCCACCCCCGCTTCGGCACCCGCAACATGATCCTCCCGCTGACCGACGACACCTACATCGAGGTCGTCGAGGCACTCGACCACCCGGCGTCCGACAAGGCGCCCTTCGGCCAGGCCGTGAAGGCCCGCTCCGCCCTCGGCGGCGGCTGGCTCGGCTGGGCCGTCGCGGTCCCCGACATCTCGGTCATCGAGCAGCGCCTGGGCCGCTCGGCCGTCCCCGGCTCGCGCCACCGCCCCGACGGTGCCGAGCTGCGCTGGCAGCAGATCGGCATCAACGGCCTGATCGCCGACCCGCAGCTGCCCTTCTTCCTGCAGTGGGACACCCCCGCCGAGCTGCACCCCTCGCGTGGCGCCGACGGCACGGTGTCGCTGGCCGGCATCGAGATCGCCGGCGACCCGCAGCGGGTCAGCGAGTGGCTCGGCGAGACCGTCGAGGCGCCGCTGGAGGACGTCAAGGTCGAGTGGGTCGCCCCGCACGGCACGCCGGGCATCCTCGCCGCGCAGGTCCTCACGCCGAACGGCATCGTCAGGATCTGAGCTCGCCGCGGTGAAGCCGGTCGTGGGAGCGATCCCCAGCCCGAACATCTGGCACCACACGGCGACCTACGAGCTCGAGAACCGCGCGGCCGACCCCGACGGCCGGCTCTGGGCGGCCATGGAGGCGCGGGCCGACTGGACCGACCGGGTCGTGCTCGACCTCGGCTGCGGCACCGGCTTCCACCTGCCGCGCTTCGCGGAGCGGGCGTCGAGGGTGATCGGCGTCGAGCCGCACCCCGGCCTGTGCCGGCTGGCCGAGCGGCGGCTCCGCACCCACGGGGTGAGCGGCGCCGAGGTGCGACTGGGCACCGCACAGGAGATCCCGCTGCCGGACTCCTCGGTCGACGTCGTGCACGCGCGATGGGCATACTTCTTCGGCCGCGGCTGCGAGCCCGGCCTGGTCGAGCTCGACCGGGTGCTCCGTCCCGGCGGGACCGCGCTGGTCATCGACAACGACGGGTCCCGGTCGACCTTCGGCGCGTGGTTCCGGCGCGGCTACCCCCACCTCGACTCCCCCGCCGAGACCGAGCGGTTCTGGAGCATCCGCGGCTGGACCCTCGACCGGGTCGACATGGGCTGGCGCTTCGCGTCGCGCGCCGACCTGGAGGCGGTCGTGCGGATCGAGTTCAAGCCCGAGGTCGCCGACGAGATCGTCCGGCACCACGAGGGCCTCGAGGTCGACTACGCGGTCAACCTCTGGAGCAGGACGCACTGAGGCGGCCGGCCCGGAGATCCGGACCGACCGCCCCAGCCGAGGTCACTGCACCGCGTCCAGCGCGTCGACGACACCGTCGCCGTAGTAGCTGTTCTCCGCGTCGGTGCCCACGCACGGCGCACCCGCGGTGGCCACCACGCACGCGTGGTCGTCGGCCTGCGCCCGCAGCTTCGCGACCATCTGCGCGGGGGTCCAGTCCGGGTGGACCGACTTCATCAGCGCGAGGACGCCGGCGACGTGCGGGGACGCCATCGACGTACCGGACTTGAGGCCGTAGCCGTTGTCCTTGACCACGGTGGACAGGATCCGCGAGCCGGGAGCCGCGACGTCGATGACGCCGAGGCCGCGGTTGCTGAAGCCCGAGAGGCGGTTCTCCAGCGTGCCGGCCGGGAAGCGCTCCAGCGACGACACGGTCACCACGCCGTCGAGCTCGGTCGGGATGTCCTGGCACGCGTTGTTGATCGTGCGCTCGACGGTCGTGCCGTCGTCCGGGCTGGTGGCGTCGGTCGTCTTGTTCGCCAGGTCGTACGACGAGTTGCCGGCCGCCGCCGCGTGCACGACGCCCTGGTCCGTGGACCACTCGACGGCCCGGCGCACGGCCTCCTTGGCGGCGTACTGGTCGGGCTGGTCCTCGCAGTAGAACTGGAACGGGTCGACGTAGTAGCTGTTGTTGGTGACGTCCATGCCGTGCTGGCCGGCCCACACGAAGCCGCAGACGGCGTACTCGGGGTAGATGAAGCCGTCGTCGTTGACGACCTTCACCGACGCCATCCGCACGCCCGGCGCGACGCCGACGATGCCGGTGCCGTTGCGGGCCGCGCCGATGGTGCCCGCGACGTGCGTGCCGTGGTCGCTCGTGGTCGGCGCCCAGCCGGTCGGCGAGGTGTCCGGGCGGCCGGCGTCGGTGCAGTTGACGGAGTCCTCGACGTCGATGTTGGCGACGAGGTCGGGGTGGTCGGGGTCGATGCCGCTGTCCAGCACGCCGACGACCACGTCGCGCGAGCCGTCGGTGATCTCGTGGGCCCGGTCGGCCTTGATCATCGCGAGGTCCCACTGCTCCGACCCGCGCGGGTCGGCCGTGGTCGCGAGCGTCGCCTCGGCACCGGTCGAGTCCTCGCTGCGGTCGACGGCGGCACCCTTGCGGACCTGGCCCTTGCCGGGACCCCAGGGCGCGGGCAGGCCGTCGGGCGTCCCCTCGGTGACCGGGACGGAGCGGGTGGCGCCGACCGACTCCAGCGCGTGGCCGGCGAGACGTCGTACGTCGTCACGGAAGGCCGCGCGGTCGCTGTGGGCGACCACGACGCCGATCTGCGGCCAGGTCTGGACGACCACGCCGCCCGCCGCACGGACCGCCCGCTCGACGAGCCGGGTCTGGCCCGGGTTGGCCTTGGCCGCATTGAGCAGGTAGGCGGAGACGACGCCGTCGGGCGTGCTGAGCGGCACCGGCGTGGACACCGGGTCGGCCGGGGCGGCGGTGGCTCCGCCTCCGGCCACCGCCAGGCCGGCCACGGTCAGGCCGGTCGCGACGGAGAGGGCAGCGGCTCGGAGCCGCCGGGAACTGCGCAAGGACATGGGTGATTCCTCCCGGGATGTGGCGCAGGTCTTCCTGCGGCCGTCATCCTCACACGGAGGTCTGCCGGATGGCGAGGGTCGGAGCGAGAAGAATTCCGTGGGTTGTCCGCTCGGTCGGCGCCAGGAGGTCGGCCAGGGCGCCGATCAGCTCGACGGCCACCTCCTCCAGCGGCTGCCGGACGGAGGTCAGGCCCATCACCTGCGCGACCTGCGAGTCGTCGAAGCCGACGACCGGGAGACCTGGTCCGGCGTGGAGCCCGCGCTCGCGCAGGGTGTGCAGGACGCCGACCGCGAGGGTGTCGGACGCGCAGACGAACCCGGTGGGGGCGGTGGTGTCCAGGAGCCGCGCCGCGGCCTGCCGGCCGGCGTCGACGGTGTCGGCGACCGCGGCCTCCAGGCCGGCCGTCGACAGGCCCGCCGCCACCATCGCCCGGTGCCAGCCGGCGCGGCGGTCCTCGCCGATCCGCGAGCCCGGCTCCCAGCCCAGCCAGGCGATCCGCTCGTGGCCGAGGTCGCGGACGTGCTCGGTCGCCGCCGCGACACCGGCCGCCCCGTCGACGTCGACCCACGGGTGGCTCGCGACCGGGTCGTCCCACGGACGGCCGAAGGCCACGAACGGCGCCCGGCGGCGGGTCAGCTCGACCGCGACCGGGTTGCCGAGGTAGGTGTCGGTGACCACGAACGCGTCGACGGCGGTGGAGCGGAACAGGTCGTCGTACCCGCCGAGCGGGTCGGGGAGCTCGCCCTCCTCGACCGGGCCGCCCGAGAAGAGCAGCACGTGGTAGCCCACCTCGCGGGCCGCCTCGACCAGCGCCCGCACGAAGCGGTCCATCGCCATGTTGGCGGTGAACTCCTGCGCGGGCGTGAGCCGCAGGCCGACGAGCCGCGACGAGCGGGTGCGCAGGTGCCGGGCCGCCTGGTTCGGCGTGTAGCCGAGGCCGTCGATCGCCTGCTGGACCCGCGCGAGGGTGTCCGGGCGCAGCAGGTCCGGGTTGTTGATCGCGTTGGAGACCGTCTGGCGGGAGACACCGGCGCGCTCGGCGACGTCGGCCAGGGTGGCCGGCGGGCGGGGGTTCTCCACAGCGAAGATCCTGCCACGCCGGGTCCGGTCGTGGATTTGTCGGACGGGTGCCCTACCTTCGGAGCATGGCTGCTTCGAAAACACGTTCGAACTACCGCTGCGGCGAGTGCGGCTGGACCACCGCCAAGTGGGTGGGCCGGTGCGGCGAGTGCCAGGCGTGGGGTTCGGTCGAGGAGGTCGCCGCCGCGGGCGGCGCGACGACGAGCCGTACGACGGCCGCGCCCGTGACGCGCAAGGCGGTCCCGATCGGCCAGGTCCCGGCCGACCACGCCATCCACGTGGCCTCCGGCGTCCCCGAGCTCGACCGGGTCCTCGGCGGCGGCCTGGTCCCCGGCGCGGCGGTGCTCCTCGCCGGCGAGCCCGGTGTCGGCAAGTCGACATTGCTCCTCGAGGTCGCGGCCCGCACGGCGCAGCGCTCGCAGCGCACGCTCTACGTCACCGGCGAGGAGTCGGCGGCCCAGGTCCGGCTGCGGGCCGACCGGACGGACGCCGTCCACGACGAGCTCTACCTGGCGGCCGAGACCGACCTCGGCGCCGTGCTCACGCACATCGAGCAGGTCCGCCCCCGCATGGTGGTCGTCGACTCGGTGCAGACCATCGGCGCGGCCGAGGTCGACGGGGTGCCCGGCGGCGTCACCCAGGTCAAGGAGGTCGCCCAGGCGCTGGTGCGGATGGCCAAGAGCCGCGACATCACCGTGGTGATGATCGGCCACGTGACGAAGGACGGCGGGATCGCCGGGCCGCGGGTGCTCGAGCACCTCGTCGACGTCGTGCTGCACTTCGAGGGCTCGCGCGACTCCCGCTTCCGGATGGTCCGCGCGGTCAAGAACCGCTTCGGCCCGGTCGACGAGGTCGGCTGCTTCGACCTCGGCCCCGACGGCATCCGCGCCGTCGACGACCCGACCGGCCTCTTCACCGAGCGCCACCACGGCCGCGTCCCCGGGACGTGCATCGCGGTCACCATGGAGGGCCGCCGCCCGCTCCTGGCCGAGGTGCAGTCACTGGTCACCCTCTCGCCGGCCGAGCGCCCCCGTCGTACGACGTCCGGGCTGGACTCCTCGCGGCTCGCGATGATCCTCGCCGTGCTCCAGCAGCACTGCGGCATCAAGCTCCACCAGCACGACGTGTTCGCCTCCACGGTGGGCGGCGCCCGGCTCACCGACCCGGGCAGCGACCTCGCGCTCGCCGTCGCGCTGGCCTCGTCGACCTTCGTCAGCGCGCCACCGGCCGGCGTGGTCGCGATGGGCGAGATCGGCCTGTCGGGCGAGCTGCGCCGGGTGCGCGACCTGCCCCAGCGCCTCGCGGAGGCCGCCCGGTTGGGCTTCGAGATGGCCGTGGTGCCCGCCGATCCCGGCAAGGCGCAGGGCCAGCGGGGTCCGGCCCGTGACCGCGACATCGACGGGATGCGCGTGATCGAGGCCCCCGACGTGCTGTCGGCCCTGCGCCTGCTCAACCTCGACCGGCGCACCAAGCACGCCCTGGAGGTGGTCGAGGGCGCCGAATAGGACGGATCACCCGGGTCCTTGCACCGATATTCAGGCATGGCGCGCCGCCTGCGCGGATAAGGTACGAGCGTCCGTCCAACCAGAGTGAGGAGCGCAGGTGGTCACGTCGGCCGATCCCCGACTTCGCGAGACCCTTGCGTCCATCGCCCCCGGGACGCCCCTGCGCGACGGGCTGGAGCGCATCCTGCGCGGCCGCACCGGCGCGCTGATCGTCATCGGCCAGGACCGGCTGGTCGACAGCCTGTGCACCGGCGGCTTCGAGCTCGACGTGCCGTTCACGGCCACCGGCCTGCGTGAGCTGGCCAAGATGGACGGCGCGATCATCGTCGACAGCAGCCTCACCCGGATCGCGCGCGCGGCCGTGCACCTGATGCCCGACCAGTCGATCCCCTCCGAGGAGACCGGCACCCGCCACCGCACCGCCGACCGCGTGGCCAAGCAGACCGGCCACCCGGTCATCTCGGTCTCGCAGTCGATGCAGATCATCGCCGCCTACGTCGGCGAGACCCGCCACGTGCTGGAGGACTCCGGCCAGATCCTGTCCCGTGCCAACCAGGCGCTGGCGACCCTCGAGCGCTACAAGCTCCGCCTCGACGAGGTGTCGAGCACGCTGTCGGCCCTGGAGATCGAGGACCTCGTCACGGTCCGCGACGTCGCGGTCGTCGCGCAGCGGCTCGAGATGGTCACCCGGATCGCCCGCGAGATCGAGGACTACGTCCTCGAGCTCGGCACCGACGGCCGCCTGCTCGCCCTCCAGCTCGAGGAGCTGGTCACCGGCGTCGACACCGAGCGCGAGCTCGTGATCCGCGACTACGTCCCGTCCCGGCGCCGCAGCCGCGACCCCCTGGAGCTCCTCGGCAAGCTCGAGCAGCTCTCCGCCACCGACCTGGTCGACCCCTCCGCCGTCGCCAAGGTGCTCGGCATCGGCACGGGCGAGCACCTCGACGGCGCCGTCGCCCCGCGCGGCTACCGCCTGCTCACCAAGGTCCCCCGGCTGCCGTCCAACGTCGTCGAAGGCCTCGTCGACCACTTCGGCACCCTGCAGAAGCTGCTCTCCGCGGGCATCGACGACCTCCAGGCCGTCGAGGGCGTCGGCGAGCTGCGGGCCCGCAGCGTGCGCGAGGGCCTCAGCCGGCTCGCCGAGTCGACCATCCTCGAGCGCTACGTCTGAGTCCGAGCGCGACGGCACCGCGAGGCACGAGCGGGGCCGTCGATCAGCGAGGAGGTCGAGGAGCGTCGGCTCCGGCCCGAGCGCAGCGAGGGGCTGAGCGACGCGTCACGAGACCCCAGGCCGTCGCGAGTGCGATGCCGACGCCACAGTCGCTGCACCGTGGCCCGGCGTCTCGTGACGGTTGCTGCGCAACCTCCTCGACGACCGGGCGTTGCTGCGCAACCTCCTCGACGACCGAGTGCCGACGACCATGGGTCAGTTGACGGGCGTCTTCGACTTCTTCGGCTTGTCCGTCGCCTTCGACGTCGCGGTCGAGCTCGGCGTCACCTCGACCGTCCGCGCCGTGGGCCGGACGAGGGTGAACTCCGCCTCCGCGGGCTCGCCACCCAGGGCGGCGGCGGCGATCGTGTAGTCGCCCGGCAGCACCCATGCCGTGCGCGGCGTACACCGGGCAGCCGACTCGCGGGCGTTCCAGGTGAGCTCGACGACGGTGGCGACGTCGCGTCGTACGACGACGGACTCGGTCGGCACCACGGCCGGGCACTGCTGGGTGGTCCACAGCTCGTCGGAGCCGTCGGAGATCTTCACCGTGATGCTGTTGCGGGAGACCTGCCAGGTGCAGGCCTCGGACTCCAGGGTCTGCAGCGAGAGACGGAGCGTCACGTCGTCACCGGCCTCGGCGCCCTTCGCGACGCTCGGCGTGACGACGACATCGGAGGGCTCGCAGGTGCCCTCGGGGGCGGCGAGGGTGGGTGTCGCCGATGCGCCCTTCCGGCCGGTCGGCGACGCGGTCGTCGTGGCGGTGGCCGTGGACTGACCGGCGGTCACCGTCTCCGTGGCCTGCACCTGCGCTCCGGCCTGCTCGGCGACGCCGGCGTCCTCGGACCTGCCGTCGCTGCTCCCGGTCAGCCAGCGCGCGATGACGAAGACCAGCGCGAACGCCGTGCCGAGCACGAACACCCGGCGCCGCCAGTAGACGCCGGCCGGCAGCGGTCCGCGCGTCGTACGACCGCGCGTGGGCGCGGGACGACGGGGCGCGGCGGGCATGGGACGACGGTAGTCAGCGCCCGCGCGCGAAGCGGGCTGACCCGCCGGACGGGCCCGAACTCGGACGACATCACACCCGAGGCGACAATGTCCTGCGATGACCGCCGAACCCACCGCCGATCCCGCGACCGACCTCGTCCAGCCCATCCTGGACTGGTACGACGCGAACGCCCGCGACCTCCCGTGGCGCCGGCCCGAGGCGTCGGCCTGGTCGGTGCTGGTCAGCGAGTTCATGTTGCAGCAGACGCCGGTGGTCCGCGTCCTCCCGGTGCACGAGGCCTGGCTGGAGCGGTGGCCGACGCCGGCCGCCCTCGCGGCGGACTCGTCCGGCGAGGCGGTCCGGGCGTGGGGCCGGCTCGGCTATCCGCGCCGCGCGCTGCGCCTGCACGCCGCCGCCACCGCGATCACCGAGCAGCACGGGGGCGAGGTGCCGTCGTCGTACGACGACCTGCTGGCGCTGCCCGGCGTCGGCGACTACACGGCCGCCGCCGTCGCCGCCTTCGCCCACGGGCAGCGGCAGGTGGTGCTCGACACCAACGTGCGACGGGTGCTCGCCCGCGCCGTCAGCGGTGTCGAGTTCCCGCCCCGCTCGGTCACCAGGGCCGAGCGCGACCTGGGCGCCGCGCTGCTGCCGGCCGACCCGCCCACCGCCGCGACCTGGTCGGTCGCGGTCATGGAGCTCGGTGCCCTCGTGTGCACCGCCGACCGGCCGCGCTGTGACAGCTGCCCGGTCAGGACCGCCTGCGCGTGGCAGGCCGCGGGCGCCCCGGCGTACGACGGACCGCCGCGCCCCGTCCAGGCCTGGGCGGGCACCGACCGCCAGTGCCGGGGCCGGCTGCTCGCGGTGCTGCGCGACGCCCCCGGGGCCGTCGGCAAGGAGCGCCTCGACGCCGCCTGGGACGTGACCGAGCAACGCGAGCGCGCCCTGGGCTCGCTCCTCGACGACGGCCTGGTCGTCCGCACCTCCGACGGGCTCTACGCGCTGCCCTGACCGGCGATCGCGGCGACCGCCCCGGCGAGGTCGACGACCGAGCCGTCGAGCGCGTCGGTCCCCCGCTCCAGCGGCAGGTCGAGGTGCAGCCCCATGAGGGCGGCGTCGAGCAGGTTGGCGGCCCGTGGGGCGAGCTCGGCGCTGCAGCCGGCGGAGACCAGCCAGTCGGCGAGGGCCTGCAGCCAGGCCCGGTTGGCGTCCCGGACCACACCCGCCCACGGCTCGCGGCCGAAGAGGCCGAGCGCCGCGGCCTCGACGTACAGGCGCTGGCACCGCTCGAGCTGGCCGCCGTCGCTCGACGCCCGCCACAGGACGAGCACGGCCTCGCGCACCGACGGCGCGGCCGGCAGCGAGCGCAGGTGGGCGATCGAGCGCTCGTTGGAGGTGTGCAGCACCGCGGCGACGAGGTCGTCCTTGCCGTCGAAGTGGTAGAGCAGCATCCGGTCGCTGGTGCCCAGCGACGCGGCGAGCGGGCGCAGGCTGAGCTCGATCAGGCCGTGGTCGAGCACGTAGTCGGTGGCCGCCTCGGCGAGCTCGCGCCGGCGCTCCCCGTCCGTGGCCACACGTCCCCCCTCCGCCGATGAGCACCCTCAATGTAGCAGGTGCTACAGTTGTAGCAGTTGCTACATCGAAGGGACATGTCATGGTGATCGCCTGGTCACTCCTGCTCGCCGCCATCGGCGTCGAGGTCGCGGCGAGCGCCGCGCTGCCACGCACCGAGAGCTTCCGCGACCCGGTGTGGACCGCGGTCGTGCTCGCCGGGTACGCCGCCTCGATCTGGCTGCTCGCCCTGGTCGTCAGGCAGGTCCCGGTCTCGATCGCGTACGCCGTGTGGGCCGGCCTCGGCACGGCCGGCATGGCGGTCGTCGGCTACCTCTTCCTCGACGAGCAGATGGACCCGCTCAAGGTGCTCGCCCTCGCGCTCGTCGTCGGCGGCGTCGTCCTGCTCAACCTCTCCGGCGCGCACTGACGCGCTCCGCGCGCCCGCGAAAAGCACACCGACCCGCCCGGGGGTCCGGGCGGGTCGGTGTGGTGCAACAGGTCAGGCGGTCTCGGAGTCGTCGGGCGCGATCTCCGCACCCTCGGCCGGGGCCTTACCCTCGACGACCGTCTCGAGCGGCGGCAGGTCCGGCAGCTCGCCGACCTTCTGGCCCTCGAAGGTGAACTTGGCGTTGGCACCCTCGCCCTCGACGCCCACGAGCACGATCTGGCCGGGGCCGACCTCGCCGTAGAGCATCTTCTCGGCGAGGATGTCCTCGATCTCGCGCTGGACGGTACGACGCAGCGGGCGGGCGCCCAGGACCGGGTCGAAGCCCCGCTCGGCGAGCAGGTTCTTCGCGGCCTGGGTGAGCTCGATCCGCATGTCGCGGTCCTTCAGGCGGACCTCCACCGCGGCGATCATGTTGTCGACCATCGCGATGATCTGCTCCTGCGACAGCGGCGGGAACACGATGATCTCGTCGACACGGTTGAGGAACTCGGGACGGAAGTGCTGCTTCAGCTCCTCCGAGACCTTGCCCTTCATCCGCTCGTAGGAGCCCGCGGCGTCGCCAGCCTGGTTGAAGCCCAGGTTGATGCCCTTGGCGATGTCGCGCGTGCCGAGGTTGGTGGTCATGATGATGACGCAGTTCTTGAAGTCCACGACCCGGCCCTGGGAGTCGGTCAGGCGACCTTCCTCCAGGATCTGCAGCAGGCTGTTGAAGATGTCGGGGTGGGCCTTCTCGACCTCGTCGAAGAGCACGACCGAGAACGGCTTGCGGCGCACCTTCTCGGTGAGCTGGCCGCCCTCCTCGTAGCCGACATAGCCCGGAGGCGAGCCGAACAGCCGCGAGACGGTGTGCTTCTCGCCGAACTCCGACATGTCGAGCTGGATGAGCGCGTCCTCGTCGCCGAAGAGGAACTCCGCGAGCGTCTTGGACAGCCACGTCTTACCGACGCCGGACGGGCCGGCGAAGATGAACGAGCCACCGGGACGCTTCGGGTCCTTCAGCCCCGCGCGGGTACGACGGATCGCCCGCGACAGTGCCTTGACCGCCTCGTCCTGGCCGATGACGCGCTTGTGGAGCTCGTCCTCCATCTTGAGCAGGCGGGTGGACTCCTCCTCGGAGAGCTTCACGATCGGGATGCCCGTCGCGACCGCCAGCACCTCGGCGATCAGCTCCTCGTCGACCTCGGCGACCTCGTCCATGTCGCCCGAGCGCCACTGCTTCTCACGCTCGGACTTGGCGAGGATCAGCTGCTTCTCCTCGTCGCGCAGGCGGGCCGCGGCCTCGAAGTCCTGCCCGTCGATGGCCGCCTCCTTGCGCTGGCGGACCTCGCCGATCTTGTCGTCGTACTCGCGCAGGTCGGCGGGCGCCGTCATCCGGCGGATCCGCAGGCGCGAGCCGGCCTCGTCGATCAGGTCGATGGCCTTGTCCGGCAGGAAGCGGTCGGAGATGTAGCGGTCGGCGAGGGTGGCCGCGGAGACCAGCGCCTCGTCGGTGATGGTCACCCGGTGGTGCGCCTCGTAGCGGTCGCGGATGCCCTTGAGCATCTCGATCGTGTCGGCGATCGAGGGCTCGGGCACCTGGATCGGCTGGAAGCGGCGCTCGAGCGCGGCGTCCTTCTCGAGGTACTTGCGGTACTCGTCGAGGGTGGTCGCGCCGATGGTCTGCAGCTCGCCGCGGGCCAGCATCGGCTTGAGGATGCTGGCGGCGTCGATGGCGCCCTCGGCCGCACCGGCACCGACGAGGGTGTGGATCTCGTCGATGAACAGCACGATGTCGCCGCGGGTGCGGATCTCCTTGAGCACCTTCTTGAGGCGCTCCTCGAAGTCACCGCGGTAGCGGGAGCCGGCGACCAGCGCACCCAGGTCGAGGGTGTAGATCTGCTTGTCCTTGAGCGTCTCGGGGACGTTGCCCTTGACGATGTCCTGGGCCAGGCCCTCCACGATCGAGGTCTTGCCGACGCCGGGCTCACCGATGAGCACGGGGTTGTTCTTGGTGCGGCGCGAGAGCACCTGCATGACCCGCTCGATCTGCGCGGCACGGCCGATGATCGGGTCGAGCTTGCCCTCGCGGGCGTCCTGGGTCAGGTTGCGGCCGAACTGGTCGAGCACCAGCGACGACGACGGGGCGTCGCCACCGCTCGTGGAGCCCGAGGTCGACGCGGCGGCGCCGGTCTCCTTGCCCTGGAAGCCGGAGAGCAGCTGGATGACCTGCTGGCGGACGCGGTTGAGGTCGGCGCCGAGCTTCTGCAGCACCTGGGCGGCGACGCCCTCGCCCTCGCGGATCAGGCCGAGCAGGATGTGCTCGGTGCCGATGTAGGAGTGGCCGAGCTGCAGCGCCTCGCGCAGGGACAGCTCGAGGACCTTCTTGGCGCGCGGGGTGAAGGGGATGTGGCCGGACGGCGCCTGCTGGCCCTGGCCGATGATCTCCTCGACCTGCGCGCGCACGGCCTCGAGGGAGATGTCGAGCGACTCCAGCGCCTTCGCGGCGACGCCCTCGCCCTCGTGGATGAGGCCGAGCAGGATGTGCTCGGTCCCGATGTAGTTGTGGGAGAGCATGCGGGCCTCTTCCTGGGCCAGCACGACCACCCGGCGGGCTCGGTCAGTGAACCGCTCGAACATTGCACGCTCCTCACACGTCCTGGGGTGTTCACGGGATACAACCCCGCTCACACCCTACGCGTTCCGCCGAAACGGATCCGGGCCGTCCGCTGTCAGCGAACAGCCCGGATCAGGTCGGCACGGGAGGGTCTCAGTGGGCGGCGTCGTACGCCTCGCGCACGTCGGCGGGGATGCGGCCGCGCTCGGGCACCGCGTGGCCGTTGTCGCGGGCCCACTCGCGGATCTCCTTCGCCGAGGCGCCGGCTCCCGAGGAGGCAGCAGCCCGGCCGCCGCCGCGCTTCGCGCCACCGCCGCCGCGACCCACCTTGCGGCCGTGCCCGACGTAGGGCGCCAGGGCGTCGCGCAGGGCGGCGGCGTTGTCGTCGTTCAGGTCGATCTCGTAGCTGGCGCCGTCGAGGCCGAAGGCCACGGTCTGCGTCGCATCGCTGCCGTCGATGTCGTCCACCAGGACGATGTTGACGCGCTGGGCCATGATTTTCTCCTCGATATTCGCGATATCCGACGATTCGGATATTTGGATAATCGGATATTAACGAAATTCGGGAATGGGGCAAGCGCGCCACCTCGAACAGCGAAAGGTATTTCCGACTAACGCCCGGCGCCGATTCCGTGTCAGGCTGGCAGGGTCATGAGTGCGCGGGAGGGGACGGTGCTGCGCACCGACATCCAGGGCCTGCGCGCTCTCGCCGTCGCGCTCGTGGTCGTCTACCACCTGCACGCCGCGGCGGTGCCGGGCGGGTTCGTCGGCGTCGACGTCTTCTTCGTGATCTCCGGCTTCCTGATCACCGCCCACCTGGTGGCCCGGCCGCCGCGCAGCGCCCGGGACCTCGGCGCCTTCTGGGGGCGCCGGATCCGCCGCCTGCTGCCGGCCTCGCTGCTCGTGCTGGTCGCCAGCCTGGTCGCGACCCGCCTGCTGGCCCCGGAGACGATGTGGGCCGCGACCGCCTCCGACGCCCGCGCCGCCGCGCTCTACGTCGTGAACTGGGCGCTGGCCGGGCGGGCCGTCGACTACCTCGCCTCCGACGACGCCCCGACCGCGGTGCAGCACTTCTGGTCGCTCTCGGTCGAGGAGCAGTTCTACTTCCTGTGGCCACTGCTCGTGGCCGGCGTCGTGCTGCTCGCGCGCCGGCGCGGGGTCAGCACCCGCACCGCGCTCGTGGCCGCCTTCGCGGTGGTCACCGCGGCGTCCGTCGCCTGGTCGGTGCACCTGACCCGGGTCAACCCGGCCGCGGCGTACTTCGTGACGCCCGCGCGGGTGTGGGAGCTCGCCGCCGGTGGACTCGTCGCGGCCTGGCTGACCGACCGGCACCAGCGCGGCAAGCGGGCCGCCGAGCGCTCCCCCGGCGCCCTGCCCGCACTGGGCGCGTGGACCGGCCTCGCCCTCATCGGGCTCGCGGCGGCGACGTACTCGGCCGCCACGCCCTTCCCCGGCCACCACGCCGCGCTCCCCGTGCTCGGCGCGGTGCTGCTCATCGCCTGCGGCGCCCCCCGCGAGAGCCGTCTGGGGCCCGGCCGCCTCATGGCGCTGCGGCCGGTGCAGTGGCTCGGCGACGTGTCCTACTCGGTCTACCTGTGGCACTGGCCGCTCGTGGTCATCACCGTCGCCGTGACCGGTCACGAGATCGGTCCCCGCACCGGCGCGGCCGTCCTGGTCGCGACCCTGCTGCTCGCCGCCGGCACCGAGCGCCTCGTCGAGCGGCCCTTCCGGGCGCCGCGGCTCTCGCTGCAGGTCCGGCGGACCTACGCCGTCGGCGCGCTCGCGATGGGCGTGGTGGTCGCGCTCGCCTCCGTCCAGCTGGTCGAGGTGCAGCGCCGCTCCGACGAGGCCGCCCGGCAGCTCGCGGCCGCCCTCCAGGACGGCGGGCCGTGCTTCGGCGCGGCCGCGGTCGGGCGCCGCTGCCCCGAGGCGTCGTACGACGACCTGGTGCCCGCCGCCGCGGTCGCGGCCGACGACAAGGCCGAGGCCTACGGCGACGTCGGTCCGCGCAGCTGCTGGAGCGCGGAGCCCGACTTCGCCGACGTCCCGTGCACCTTCGGCGACGCGGACGGCACGGTGACGGTCGCCCTCTTCGGCAACTCCCACGCCGGCCAGTGGCTGCCCGCGCTGCAGGCGCTCGCCCAGGACCACGGCTGGCGGATCGAGACCCGGCTCGCCTCCCGCTGCGCGAGCGCCGACATCGAGCAGGACTTCGACGAGCCGGAGGCCGTCGGGACCTGCGCCGACTGGGTACGACGGACGGCCGCCGAGCTGGTGGAGACCAAGCCGGACCTCGTGGTCGTCTCCAACCGGATGCAGGCGCAGGCCGTCGGTCTCGACGACGCGGGGACCGCGGAGGCCTACCGCGAGGGCTACGCCCGGGTGCTCGGCGGGATCGCCGACGCCGGGATCCCGGTGCTCGCCATCCGCGACACCCCGGCCCCGGGGCGCAGCATCCCCGACTGCGTCGCCTCGGAGCGCGACGACTACGACGCCTGCGCCGGACCCCGCCGGACCTGGCTGCCCGAGGACCCGGTGGTCGACGTCGTGGCGGCGGCCCACGACCCGCTGCTGCGCCTGGTCGACCTCACCGACCGGTTCTGCGGCCGCACCGAGTGCCGGGCCGTCAACGGCAACGTGATCACCTACTTCGACGGGCACCACATCACGGCGACGTACGCGCACACGCTGGCGCCGTACCTCGAGCCGGCCGTGCTCGACGCCCTGGCCGCGGGCCGGTCGCGGCCCAGCTGACGTCGGGGCAGCCGCGTCGCGGCGCCGACGGGTGACGTCAGGTGTTGCGGGCGTAGACCAGACCGAGCCCCCGCAGGGTCAGCCACGGCGCGTGGTCGGTGAAGCAGCGGCACTCGTCGATCACGAGCGGCGCGAGGTAGCCGGTGGCGATCACGGCGACGTCCTCGACCGGGGCGCCGAGGGCGGCGACGAGGCGCTCGACCATGCCCTCGACCTGGCTGGCGACGCCGAAGACCATGCCCGACTGCAGGGCCTCGACGGTGTTCTTGCCGATGACGCCGCGCGGGCGGACCAGCTCGACCATGCGCAGCTGGGCGCCGCCGCGGCTGAGCGCGTCGAGGGAGATCTCGATGCCGG
Organism: Nocardioides sp. SRI_004; assembly: GCF_057586415.1. Lineage (NCBI taxonomy): Bacteria > Bacillati > Actinomycetota > Actinomycetes > Propionibacteriales > Nocardioidaceae > Nocardioides > Nocardioides sp. SRI_004. Next base: position 76,546 of record NZ_JBYCZV010000001.1, on the reverse strand, counting down.
GGGTGATCGCGCCACCGACGTACCGTCCGGCCGCGTCGACCACGTCGAAGGTGGTGGCGGTGCCGCCGAAGTCGACGACGATGGCGGGGCCGGAGTAGTCCGACGCGGCGGCGAGCGCGTTGATGATCCGGTCGCTGCCGACCTCGCGCGGGTTGTCGACGACGATCGGGACGCCGGTGCGGATGCCCGGCTCGACGATCACCCGCGGGACGTCGCCGAAGTGCGCGGCCAGCATCTCGCGCCACGCATTGAGCACCGAGGGCACGGTCGAGCAGACGGCGACACCGCTGACGGTGTCCTCCTCGCGGCCGAGCAGGCCGCGCAGCAGCACGCCCCACTCGTCGGCGGTGCGGTGCTCGTTGGTGGAGACCCGCCAGTCGGCGACGACCTCACCGTCCTCGAGCAGCCCGAGGACGGTGTGGGCGTTGCCGATGTCGGCGGCGAGCAGGCTCATGGCTCAGCCTCCGGTGGTCCGGAAGTCCAGCCCGAGGTCGAACACGTTGACCGAGTGCGTGAGCGCGCCGACGGAGATGAAGTCGACCCCCGTCTCCGCCACCTCGCGGGCCCGCTCGAGGGTCAACCCGCCGGACGCCTCGAGGGTGGCGTGCCCGCCGGCGGCGGCGTTGATCCGCACTGCCTCGGCCATGTCGGTGGTCGACATGTTGTCGAGCAGGACCTCGGTGCAGCCGGCGGCCAGCACGGCGCGCAGCTCGTCGAGGTCCATCACCTCGACCTCGACCCGCAGGCCCGGGTTGGCCGCGACGACCGCCTCGTACGCCGCCACCACGCCACCGGCGGCGACCGCGTGGTTGTCCTTCACCATGGCCCGGTCGACGAGGCTGAAGCGGTGGTTGACGCCACCGCCGCAGCGCACGGCGTACTTCTGCAGCGCGCGCCAGCCGGGGAGTGTCTTACGGGTGTCGAGGACGCGGGCGCGGGTGCCGGCGAGCGCCTCGACCCACTGCGCGGTCGCGGTCGCGACGCCGGACAGGTGCGAGGCGAAGTTGAGGGCGGTCCGCTCGGCGGTCAGCACGCCCTGCACGGGACCGGAGACCGTCAGCACGACGTCGCCGGGCTCCACGTGGGTGCCGTCCGGCACCCGGCCGGTGACCTTGACGGTGTCGCCGAGCGCGTAGGCGAAGGCGAGCTCGGCGATCGCGAGGCCCGCGACCACACCGGGCTCGCGGGCGGCGAAGTCGGCGACCGCCTCGCCCATGTCGGGCATCGCCGCGCTGGTCACGTCGTCGGCGCCACCGGGCAGGTCCTCCTCGAAGGCGAGCACGACGTGGTCGTAGACGGCCCGCGGGTCCAGCCCCGCGGCGGCGATCTCCTCGACGAGCGCGGCCGGCAGGGCGTCGTACGGCGTCCGGGCGATCACGGCGCCACCACCCCGGCGACGGGGCCGACGGATGGATCGGTCTGCGGCGACGGCACGAACTCCGCGGCGACGGCGCCGTCGGCCATCCGGACGTCGAAGTGGCCCGCGTACAGGTCGTCGTCGCGCTCGGCGAAGTCCTCACGCCAGTGCGAGCCGCGGGTCTCCTGGCGGAGCCGGGCGGTCATGGTGAGGGCGGTCGCGATGGTGAGCAGGTTGCTGGTCTCCCACGACTCCTGGTCGACGGCGGTGGCGGCCCGGCCCGCGAGCCCGGCCAGCACGTCCGCGCCCGCGGTGAGCCCGGCCGCGGAGCGGAGCACGCCGGCACGCGACGTCATCGTCTCCTGCAGCTCCTTGCGGGCAGCACCGGCGATCAGGCCCGGCGCGCGCTCGTCGGCCGACGGCTCGCGCCACTCCCCGAGCTCACCGGGCAGCACCTTCGCGATGCGGCGGGAGAACACCAGCCCGTCGAGCAGGGAGTTCGACGCGAGGCGGTTGGCGCCGTGGACGCCGGAGCAGGCGACCTCGCCGCTGGCGTAGAGACCCGGCAGGTCGCTGCGCCCGTCCAGGTCCGTGTGGACGCCGCCCGACACGTAGTGGCACGCCGGCGCGACGGGGATCAGGTCGACCACCGGGTCGACGCCGTGCGAGCGGGCGGTGGCGAGGATCGTCGGGAAGCGGCGCTCCCAGAACTCGGCGCCGAGGTGGCGGGCGTCGAGCCACATGTGCGGGCGGCCGGTGTCGAGCATCCGCTTCATGATCGCCTTGGCGACGACGTCGCGCGGGGCGAGGTCGGCGAGCTCGTGGACGCCCTGCATGAACCGGTTGCCGTCGTCGTCGACGAGGAAGGCGCCCTCGCCGCGGACCGCCTCCGAGATCAGCGGCTGCTGGCCACGCGAGTCGGGGCCGAGGTACATCACGGTCGGGTGGAACTGCACGAACTCCAGGTCGCGCACGGTCGCACCGGCCCGCAGCGCGAGCGCCATGCCGTCGCCCGTCGAGACCGCCGGGTTGGTGGTCTGCGAGAAGACCTGCCCGAAGCCGCCGCTGGCCAGCACCACGGCCCGGCACAGGACGGCGCCGACGCCGTCGCGCTCGCCCTCGCCGATGACGTGCAGGGTCAGCCCCGCGACACCGGTCGCGCCCGAGGAGTCCTCGCCGAGCAGGAGGTCGACGGCCAGCGCGTGCTGGATGACCTCGATGTCGGGGGCGGCCTGGACGGCGGCGATGAGGGCCCGCTGGATCTCGGCACCCGTGGCATCGCCGCCGGCGTGCGCGATCCGGTCGCGGTGGTGCCCGCCCTCCCGGGTCAGCGACAGCTCGCCGTCGGCCGTGTGGTCGAAGTTGGTGCCGAGGGCGATCAGCTCGCGGACCGCCTCGGGGCCCTCGTTGACCAGGATCCGCACGGAGTCGAGGTCGCAGGCGCCGGCGCCCGCGACGAGGGTGTCGAGCTCGTGCTCCTCCGGTGTGTCGCCGTCACCGAGCGCGGCGGCGATGCCGCCCTGCGCCCACTGGGTCGAGCCGGCGGCCAGCACGTCCTTCGTGACGACCAGGACCTTGCCGACCTCCTTGCGCAGACGCAGTGCAGCGGTCAGCCCGGCGATGCCGGAGCCGACGATGACGACGTCGGCGCGGGTCGTCCACCCCGGGCTCGGCGCGGTGAGGCGCCCGGGCAGGCGCTGCTGGTCCTGTGGCATCCGAGCAGGCTACTCAGCGACCGGCCGTGACGTCGCCCCGGGAGAGCGTCGGGTCGCCGAAGGTCTCGGCGGGGTCGAAGCCGGTCGCCATGATCTTGTTGTCCGCGTCGACGAAGACCACGTGCGGCTGGTACTCCTTCGCCTCCTCGGTGCTCATCTGGCCGTAGGCGATCAGGATCACCAGGTCGCCCGGGTGCACAAGGCGGGCGGCGGCACCGTTGATGCCGATCACGCCGCTGCCCCGCTCGCCGGCGATCGTGTACGTCTCCAGGCGGGCGCCGTTGGTGATGTCGACGATGTGCACGAGCTCGCCGGCCAGCAGGTCGGCCGCGTCGAGCAGGTCCTCGTCGACCGTCACGGAGCCGACGTAGTGCAGGTCGGCCTGCGTGACGGTGGCGCGGTGGATCTTGCTCTTCATCATGGTGCGCAGCATGGGAGTCTCCCTGGGTTCAGTACTGCTCGGAACTGCTTCAGAAATGCAGGGGCATGTTGTCGATGAGCCGGGTCGTGCCGACCCGGGCCGCGACGAGGATCCGGCCCTCGGTGCCGCTCTCCGGGTAGTCCGGCAGCTCACCGAGGCCGGTCGTGGTGAGGGCGAGGTAGTCGAGCTCGATGCCGGGCTCGGCCTTGAGCACGCCCATCGCCGCCCAGCGGGCCGCCGGGACGCCGTACTCCGCGCGGTCCTGGCCGGCGCGCAGCGCGCGGCTCAGCACGGCGGCGACCTGGCGCTGCTCCGCGTCGAGGTAGCGGTTGCGGCTCGAGCGGGCCAGGCCGTCGGGCTCGCGGTCGGTCGCGCCGCCGACGATCTCGATGCCCAGGCAGAGGTCGGCGACCATGCGGCGGATCAGCGCGAGCTGCTGGTAGTCCTTCTCGCCGAAGACCGCGACGTCGGGTCGGACCAGGCCGAAGAGCTTGGCGACGACGGTGAGCACGCCGCGGAAGTGCCCGGGACGGCTGGCGCCCTCGAACCGGTCCGCCAGCGGGCCGGGCTGGACGGTGACGGCCTCCGAGGCGACGCCCTCGTGCGGGACGCCGTCGGGGTACATCTCGGCGACGACCGGGGCGAAGACCACGTCGACACCCTCCTGACCCGCCATGTCGAGGTCGGCGTCGAAGGTCCGCGGGTAGCGGTCGAGGTCCTCGCCGGCCCCGAACTGCAGGGGGTTGACGAAGATCGACAGCACCACCGTGCCCTCGGCACCCGCGCGCTCACGGGCGATCCGCAGCAGCGTCGCGTGGCCCTCGTGCAGCGCGCCCATGGTCGGCACGAACACGACCGGGCCTCGGCCGCGGCGCGGCGCGACCAGCGCGTCGAGGTCCGACCGGCTGCGCGCGACAGCCGGGGTGGTGGCGACGGTCATGCCTGCTCCGAGCGCTCCGTGCGCTCCGTGCGCTCCATGTGCTCCGTGTGCTCCACCCGCGACGGCAGGATCCGGCGCTCGCCGTACGCGCTGAGCACGGTGGCGATCTTCTGGCCCTGGATCGGGAGGAGCCGGCCGTCGGTGACCGAGCGGTCGAGGGTGGCCCACGCCATCGCGACGTACGACGGCAGCGTGTCGGGCGCGTTGGCGGAGATGTCCTTCAGGTGCGCCGCGACGGTCTTCACGTCACCGCGGACGATCGGGCCGGTCAGCGCGGCGTCGCCGTGCGCGAGGGCGTTGTCGAGCGCCGCGTCCAGCAACGGGCGCAGGGTGCCGGCCGGGTCGTCGACGCCGGCGGCGGCCAGCAGGCCCATCGCCTCGCTGACGAGGGTGACGAGGTGGTTGGCGCCGTGGGCGAGGCCCGCGTGGTAGAGGGTGCGCATCTCCTCGGGCACCCAGTTGGCCGTGCCACCGAGGTCGGCGACGAGGCCGGCGGCGAGCTCGCGCTCGCCCTCGCCGGCGGTCAGGCCGAAGACGCAGCCCCGGAGCCGGTCGATGTCGACGGCCGTGCCGGTGAAGGTCATCGCCGGGTGCAGCGCGATCACGCGCGCGCCGACGGCCGCGGCGGGCGCGAGCACGGCGAGGCCGTGCCGGCCCGAGGTGTGCGCGACGACCTGGCCCTCGCGGATCGCGCCGCTGTCGGCCAGCACGCGCACCACGTTGGGGAGCATGTCGTCGGGGACGGTCAGCAGGAGCAGGTCAGCAGCCCGGGACACGTCGCTCGGCTTGCGCAGCGGGACGCCGGGCAGGAGCTCGGCGGCGCGGCGACGCGAGGCGTCGGACTCACCGGCAGCGGCGACGACGGGGTGACCGGCAGCGCGGAGACCCGCGGCCAGGACGGCGCCGACGCGACCCGCGCCGACGACACCCACGCTGAGCGTGTGGGACATCGTGAACCTTTCGTTCCGGTCCCGCCGACCACTGCCCTCGCGGGCAGCCGGTGTGGGTACCGGACGTTGTGCTCATGGGCGCCCCGGGGTTCCGGGACGGTTCAACCGTACGCCGGTGCGCGGGGCCGCGAAAACGGTTCGGGTCGGTGGGATGGGTCACACGGCCGAACGGTTGCGGGCGACGCTGACGACCACCGTCGTGCCCGGCTCGGGGTGGAGGCGGCCGGTGACCAACTCGATGCCGGGGCCGGCGTCCGCGTCCAGGCCGCCGCGCTGGAGGAGCACCACGGGGACGTCGGTCAGCTTCGCCAGGCACTCCAGCCGGGTCCAGCGCTCCCAGAACCCCGCCTCGCCGTGCCGGGCGGCCAACGCCGGCGGGACGGGTCGGTCGATCTCGGCGTCGACGGCCACCGCGCGGTCGACGGGTCCCGTCCAGGCCACCACGCGACCGTCCGAGAGGTGCGAGCGGGCGGCGTACCGGCTCAGCTCCGCGTCGGTGCCGACGCGGAGCAGCTGCAGGGCGTCGACCCGGCGCTGGGCGCCGTCGCGAGCGTCGTCAGGCGGGTGTGATGGCAAGGCGCAGGCGCGACGGCGGTCTGGTTGCACCATCGAGCGTCTGCAACGCAGCCAGCGCGCCCGGATGGCGGCGCGCAGCAGGGGTCCAGCGCCGGGTCGGCGCCTAGATGGAGCCGCCACCGTCGATGACGATCGCCTGGCCGTTGATGTTGGTCTGGTCCAGCAGCAGCGTGCGGACCACGGGCACGACGTCCTCGGGCGAGGTCATCGCGCCGGAGGGGGTACGACGGACGATCGACTCGAGCTGGTTGGCGCCCAGCACCGCCGACATCTCCGAGGCGAAGAAGCCGGGGGCGACCGAGTTGGCGAGCACCCGGCCGGCCATCTCGCGGGCGATGGCCCGGGTGGCCCCGTCGAGGCCGGCCTTCGTCGAGGAGTAGGCGACCAGGCCCTGGTAGCCGCGCTGGCCGCAGATCGAGGTGATGTTGACCAGCCGGCCCTTGCGGCCCTTGCCCATCAGCCGGCGCAGCCAGAACCGGGTGAGCACGAGCGGCGCGGTCAGGTTGGTCTCGATGATCCGCGCGATCTCGTCGGCGGAGGTGTGGACGTGGAGCGAGTCCTGGCCCACGGCGGCGTTGTTGACGAGGCCGTCGATGATGCCGAGCTTCGCCTCGACCTCCTTGACGAAGGCCTGGGTGGCCGCGGCGTCGGTGATGTCGACGGAGCCGAAGTGGCTGGTGTCCGGGAAGCGCGCGGCGAGCGCGTCGAGCTCCGGCGTGACGGTGCGGGCGAACGCGGCCACCTTGACGCCCTGCTCGAGGAGGTCGGTGACCATGGCGAGGCCGAGGCCGCGCGAGGCGCCGGAGATGAGGACCACGCCGGCGGGCGGGACGAGGGTGGCTTCAGACATCGCTCTTCAGGGTCTCCTTGGTCGGGATGGCGGCCAGCAGCTTGATCCGCCGCGGGACGCCGTACTCCGGCAGCCGCTCGGCACACCAGCGGTTGAGCTCGGCCAGCACGTCGGGGGCGGTCGTCTCGCCCGAGGTGAGGACGACGTCGGCGACCACGAGGTTGCCGACCAGCGGGGCCTTGCGCCCCCGCACGTGCGCCCACGCGACGTCGGGGTGCGACTGCAGGACCGCGCGGACGACGCCCGCCGACACCTTGGCGCCGCCGATGTTGATCTCGTCGGAGTCGAGGCGACCGGTGATCAGCACGCGACCGTCCTCGACGACCACGGCGTCACCGGTGCGGACCGGGCCGCCGAGGCCCTCGCCGTGGTGCGGGGAGGTGATGACGAGCTCGCCCTCGACGACGTCGATCCGCGGCCGGCCCTCGGCCTCGCGGCCCAGCCACTCGACGGGGAACCCGGCGCGGCCGTCGTGGACGACGATCGACGCGCCGACCTCGGAGGAGGCGTAGAGCCAGGAGATGCGGGCGTCGGGGAAGAAGGTGCGCAGCTGGTCGAGGATCGCCTGGTCGACGGGCTCGCCGCCGAGGCTGACCTGCTGCAGCGGCACCTTCGCGAGGTCGTCGGCCTGCGACATCGTGGTCTGCCGCCAGAAGGTCGGGGTGCCCGAGGCGGCCGTGACGCCGTGCTCGATGCCGGCGGCGACCCACTCGTCCAGCCGCGAGGGGTCGACGACGACGAGGTCCTGGCCCGCGGAGCCGAGGCCGAGGGTGACCACCTGCCACCAGGCGTAGGTGCCGGGCGAGTAGGGGCACAGCCAGGTCCGCGGCGCCATGTCGCCGGCGACCGTGGTCAGGGAGTCGAGGGTGTGGCCGATCTGCTTCGGGCGGCCGGTCGAGCCCGACGTGAGCAGCCACAGCCGACCCGGCTCGGGCTCGCGGGTCACCGAGGCGAGCTCGACCGAGCCGTCCGGGTCGACGATGTTGAAGCCGGCGGCGCGCAGCTCGGCGCGCAGGTTGGCCTCCATCCGGCCCGCCGCGACGACCAGGAACTCCGCCCCGGTCTCGGCGTGCTGCTTGACCGCGCGCAGGGCGGCGTACGACGAGTCGACGACCACCGCGGCCGGCGCCGGGTAGTCCAGCGGCTCGAGGTCGCCCCAGGTGACCTGCTCGCCGGTCGAGGCGTCGGTCAGGCGGTTGGACGGGTGGCGCAGGCTCACGCGGCCTGGATCTCGGTCAGCAGGTCCAGCACGTGGCCGACGGTCGTGATCTGGCGCAGGCCGGCCGCGTCGAAGTTGAGCTCCTCGTCGATCTCGTCCTCGACCCGGAGGGCCAGCTCGCTGAAGTCGAGCGAGCGGAAGCCGATGTCGGCGAGCAGCGCGTCGTCGCTGTCCGGCAGCGTCTTGTCCTGGGCGGCCAGGACCTCACCCATCAGCTCACGAAGGCGATTGCGGGGAACCGTCGTCATGTCGGGCAGACTACCGTTAGCCCCGGACGAGACCGCACTCCCAGCGGTCCCTGCTGGTCGAGGAGGAAACCATGCTGCGTCCCGCCGCCGACGGCGACGTCGACGCCATGCGTGTGTGGCGCAACCAGCCGGCCAACCGCGCCGTCAGCATCAACGACCACGTCATCACCGCCGAGGAGCACGAGGCGTGGTGGGAGCGCACCCGGAGGGACCCGACCCGGCTCACCCTCGTCTTCGAGTACGCCGACCGCCCTCTCGGCATCGTGAACTACTTCGACATCGCCGACGACCGCTCCCGATGTTCGTGGGGCTTCTACCTCGACAGCGAGACCGTGGAGGCCGAGGGCCTCGCGCTCCTCGCCTGGATGCAGGTCATGAAGGAGGCGACCGCCTACGCCTTCGACGAGCTGGGCGTCGACGTACTGCACGGCGAGGTGCTCAGCGAGAACGAGGCGGTCCGCTCGATGAACCGCCGCTTCCGCTTCGTCGAGGGGCCCGCCGAGACCCGCAGCAACGGTGAGCGCACCCTCACCGTCCACCCGATCAGCCTGCGCCGCGAGGACCGCCGCGGTGCCCGCAAGACCACTGCACAGGAAGGCACCCGATGAGCCTCGAGGCCATCCAGGTCGGCACCCGCACGATCGGCCCCGACCACGAGCCGTTCGTGATCGCCGAGATGTCGGGCAACCACAACGGCGACCTCGAGCGGGCCCTCGACATCGTCCGGGCCGCCGCCGACGCCGGCGCGCACGCGGTGAAGATCCAGACCTACACCGCCGACACGATCACCCTCGACGTCGACTCCCCCATGTTCCGGCTCAGCGCGGACCACCCGCTGTGGCCCAACCGCCGGCTCTACGACCTCTACACCGAGGCCCACACCCCCTGGGACTGGCACGAGCCGATCTTCGCGCTCGCCCAGGAGCTCGGCATGCTCGGCTTCAGCGCCCCCTTCGACCCGACCGCCGTCGACTTCCTGCACGGCCTCGGCGTCCCGATGATCAAGTCGGCCTCCAGCGAGATCACCGACCTGCCGCTGATCCGCTCGATCGCCGCCACCGGGCTGCCGACGATCATCTCCACCGGCACCGCCACCATGGGCGAGATCGACGCGGCCGTCCGTGCGGCGCGCGAGACGGGCAACGAGCGGCTCGTGGTGCTGGCCTGCACGGCGTCGTACCCTGCGCCGCCGGAGGCGTCCAACCTGCGCGGCATCCCGGTCCTGCGCGACGCGCTCGACGTCCAGGTCGGCCTCTCCGACCACACGCTCGGCATCGGCGCCTCGGTCGCGGCGGTCGCCCTCGGTGCCACCGTGATCGAGAAGCACCTCACCCTCGACCGCGCCGACGGCGGGGTCGACGCCGACTTCTCGCTCGACCCCGGCGAGTTCGCCTCGCTCGTCCGCGAGACGAAGATCGCCTGGCAGGCCATGGGCGAGGCCCGGATCGGCCCCAAGGAGATCGAGGCCGAGGGCCTGCGCTTCCGCCGCTCCCTCTTCGTCTCCCGCGACGTCAAGGCCGGCGAGAAGGTCTCCGCCGACAACGTCCGCTCGGTCCGCCCCGCCGACGGCATGCCGCCGGACTCGTTCCGCGACATCGAGGGCCGGGTCTTCCGCGAGGACGTCCCCCTGGGCACCCCGATGTCGCTGGACCTGCTGTAGCACTGCGCGAGCGCGGCTCCGCCGCCAGGGCGGCAGCAAGCTGCCGGGAGGCGGCTCCCGTCGCGCTGCCGCGCCGCGGTTGTCCTCCGTAGGCCCACACGAGGTCTGGCGGCAAGCCCGCCGCAACCTCGGCGGATCCTCAGCCGTTGGCTGGTCCCGTCAGCGGACGGTGACGGCCCAGTCGACCAGGGACGGGGCGCCGCCGGGGGTGGACTTCTGCAGTCGGACCAGGACCGGACCGGTGCCGGCGGGGAGCTCGAGGACGGGGCCGTCGATCCGGGCCCCGGGGACCTCGTCGCCGTCGAGCGTGAGCACGCTCAGGGCGATGCCGTGGGTGCGGTCGACGGTGCGGTCCTGGGCGAGCTCGCGTACGGCGCGGCCGGGGTGCTTGACCCGGGCGCGGCGGCCGCGCAGGCGGTCGCCACCGATCCCGCGGACGGCGACCTCGACCCGGCTGCCCCGGTCGGGCTCACCGGGGTTGACCACGAGGACGCCGCTCTGGCCGAGCACGAGCGCACCCTGGTCGTCGCGCCGGCCCACGGCGACGCGCGGCTTGACGGGCTCGGCGCCCAGGCGCAGGTGGACACGGGAGATCGCGACGCCCACGGCGCCGTCCTCCATCGCCGCGCCGTTGGGCCAGGCGCGGTCGTCGGCGCGGGTCGACTCGAGGCCGATCATCAGCAGGCCGTCCTCGCCGATCTGGTCGGGGGTCACCTGGAAGACCACGCGCTCCGTGCTCGCCTCGCCGTCGAGCGGACGGAGGCCGAGCACGGCGCCGGCGACGGCCCGGCCTTGAGCGGTGATCCGCAGCGAGCGGTGACGGCCGGAGACGTCGGGCATCTCGACCTCGGCGTCCTTGTCGTCGTTGCGCTTCATCTTCGCGCGGGTGCCGATCAGGTGGTCGTGCCACATCCGGTTCGACAGCGCGTCGACGCGGAGGTCGACCTGCACCGTGAGCACCTCGGTGGTGGGCACGATCGACAGCCCGAGCAGGCCCGAGGGCCGTACGACGCGGGCGAGCCGGTGCGGCGCCCGGACGGCACCGTCGATCAGCGCGACCGCCCCGGGCACGTTCTGGTCGAGGCTGATCGGCAGCTCGTGGCTGACCGACTCCTTGTCGAAGTCGGTCGCGACGTGGAGCGACGGGAGCTCGAAGACCTTGGGCTGCTGGGTCATGCCGTCACCGCCCCGAGCTGGATCGCCAGCGCGTCGGGTGAGACCTCCCAGTCGAACCGTGACAGGAAGGGTTCACGGCGCCGCCACATCCGTTGCACGGCCGCGAACGCCGGCTCGCCGTCGGCCTCGACGTGCAGCATGTTGATGGAGAGGATCTCGAAGAGCCGGTCGCCCTCGCCGACGGGCCACTGCTGGACCAGGCCGGACGGGACGTCGCTGGCGCAGCGGTAGAACCACATCCACAGCCGGGCGCGCTCGACCTGGTCGGGGGTGATCAGCACCTCGCCGGCGAGCAGGCCCTCGATGTGGCGGGTGAGCTCGGAGAAGTACTCCTCGACCGACTCGGTCACGGTGGTGAACCCGCAGGCGCTCCACTCCGACCAGCCGCACTGGAGGGCGGGGATGCCGAGGGCGGGGTACTCGCTGCTGACGCTGCCGCGCACGGTGAGCACGAGGTCGGTCAGGGCCGTCAGGTAGTTCTTCGAGAGGTCGAGGCTGCGCATGAACTTCATGTGCGGCTGGTCGGCGTAGCGGGCCGCGACGCCGTCGAAGAACCCCGTGGCGTCGTACATGTGCTGGTGGGGGTGGTCGAGGAAGAGCCAGTTGACCTCGTCGTGCTCGGCCGCCCAGGCCGCGGTCTTCTCGATCCAGTCACCGAGGTCCTCGAAGACCTCCCAGTTGGTGCCGAGCGCGTCGGACACCGCGTGGTTGAAGACCGAGATCGTCGGCTTCGAGGGGTCGAGGCCGACCCGGCGGCCCGCAGGCACCCGGACGGCGGCCCGGTCGGCGGGCGTGCGCAGCTCGACGCTGGAGAAGTCGGCGCCGGCGCGCCACCACGACGGTCGGCCGAGGGTGGCCTTGGCACGGGCCTGGGTGAGCTCCGAGCTGCGGTGCAGCAGCTCGCGGTTGGGCCACACGTGCTTCTCGAAGAACTCGCCGAGCTGCGTGGTCAGCCCGGCGCGGATCGGCGCCCCGGCGGGCAGCTTCTCCGGGAACAGCCCGTAGACCTTCAGGCCGCCCGTGGACTGCGGGAAGAGGACGGGTACGTCGTGGCGGATCGCCGCCTCGACCGCGAGCCCGAAGTTGTTGTAGTCGACGTGGCTCGAGATCAGCGCGACGACGTCGTTGTTGGCCAGCAGGGCGTCGTAGATCTTCGCGAACTCGACGCTGCGCGCGGTGACCTGGTCCTTCTTCGCCTGGATCTCCGGGGAGTCGTCGAGGCGGGCGACCAGCGCCATCCGGCAGGTGGTGGCGTAGACGATCTCGTCGAGCTTGTCGGCGGGGATGCCGGAGTCCGGGAGGTCGCCGCCGAGGTCGACCCCGGCGATCTCCATCGGCTCGGCCGTGCCGGCGACGCGGGCGTCGACCAGCGCGTGGGCGTCGAAGACCGCCTCGGCGCCGTACGCCGTGGCCATCGCCGAGATCTCCTCGAGGTTGAAGTAGGTCCAGATGATCTGGTTCCAGTCCTCGTCGGCGCCGCTGTAGACGACGATCCGGGCCGGCTCCATCCGGCGCAGCGCGTTCGCCACCGTGAGATTGCGCAGGGTCACCCGGAGGTCCTGGCTCATCGCCTCGACGAGGATGATCCGCTCCGACGGGGGCGGGACGTTGTTGCGCCAGAAGACGGTGGAGGTCCGCAGGAACGGCCGGAAGTCAGTCAGCTCGCGCACCCCGCAGTTATATCAACCGGAGGCCGGTTCCCCGGTCTCGAGAAGGCTCTCCACGACGCGGCTCCGGCCCTGTCCGTCGACCAGCTCCCAGCCCTTGCGACGCAGCCGGTTGCGGGCGTCGGCGTCGTCGAGGGCCGCGCCGAGGACAGCGGTCGCCGCCTCCGGCTCCTGTCGTACGACGTCCAGCAGGCCGAGCGGGAACGTGAGCCCTCCGTCGACGACGCGCCCGTAGGACTCGACCTGGTTGTCGGCGACGCACACGAAGGCGACCGCAGCCCCCAGGCAGAGCAGCTCCCAGCTCGACGTGCCGGCGGCGCTCACCACCAAGTCGGCCGCGCGGACCTGCTCGGCGAGGCGGTCCGTGGGCGGGATCACCTCGATCTCCTGGCCCTCGGCGGGCCGGACCGCGGCCAGCGCGGCGCGGCTCTCGTCGGTGGCGGCGACCACGGACAGCCGGAACGGGCGACCGGTCGCGACGAGCGCATCGGTCAGCACGGGCGCCGCACCGTAGGCGTCGGTGCCGCCGAAGAAGGCGAAGACCCGCGGCGGGCCGGTCGGTGCCGGCACCTCCGGCGTGGCCGGCCGGTGGCGCAGCACCTCGTCGCGCATCAAGGCGTAGCGCAGCCCCGCGAGCCGCACCGCTCCCTCCGGCAGCGCGCGACGGTCGTCCTCGGCGCCGATGTTCTGGTCGAGGAAGACGTCCGCGACCCGGCCACCGAGGTCGCCGTCCACGAACGCCAGCGTCCGGTACGACGCCCGCACGGCGTCGTACACGGTGGGCGGCAGGCGGTAGGAGTCGATGACGACGGCCTCGGGCGCGAGCTCGTCGACCTGGCGCAGCTGCTCCTCCACGGTCGGCGCGGGCGGGACGGAGGCGAAGCCCCGAGCGGCGAGCTGCGCGGCCGCGAACGGGACGGCGGACGCATCGACGAGGAAGCGGACGTCGCGGCCGCGGGCGTGCAGCTCCTCGGCGAGCGCGAGGCAGCGCATCAGGTGGCCGACCCCGATGTCGGGTCCGAGGTCGCACCAGACGACGACGGTCCCGCTGGTTGTGCCCTGCGACACCCTCAACCACCTCAATTCCGGCCGTGACCGCGCGCAACGGTATCGTCGGTCCGATTCATCGTGGCGGGGACGGGCCCCGCCCCCGCCCGACGGAAGGCGTCCGCGTGTCCATCCTCCAGGGGTCCAGCATCCTGATCACCGGTGGCACCGGTTCGTTCGGGAAGGCCTTCATCCGCTACGCCCTCGACAACCTGAACCCGCGCCGCCTGGTGATCATCAGCCGCGACGAGCTCAAGCAGTTCGAGTGCCGGCAGATGTTCAACGACGACCCCCGGCTGCGCTGGTTCATCGGTGACATCCGTGACCGCGAGCGGCTGACCCGCGCGATGCACGACGTCGACTACGTCGTCCACGCGGCCGCCCTCAAGCAGGTCGACACCGGCGAGTACAACCCGTTCGAGTTCATCAAGACCAACGTCCTCGGCTCGCAGAACGTCGTCGAGGCGGCCATCGACTCCGGCGTGAAGAAGGTCGTCGCGCTGTCGACCGACAAGGCCTCCTCGCCGATCAACCTGTACGGCGCCACGAAGCTCACCGCCGACAAGATCTTCATCCTCGGCAACAACTACGCGGCGTCGTACCCGACCCGCTTCGCCGTCGTCCGCTACGGCAATGTCACCGGCTCGCGCGGCTCGATCATCCCGAAGTGGAAGGCGATGGCCGAGCGCGGCGAGAAGCTGCCGATCACGGACCTGCGCTGCACGCGCTTCCTGATCACGCTGCCGCAGGCGGTCCAGATGGTCGTCGACACCTTCGACCTGATGCAGGGCGGCGAGCTGCTCGTCCCGCACATCCCCTCGCACAAGGTCGTCGACCTGGCGCACGCGGTCGTGCCGGACGCCGAGTTCGTCGACATCGGCCTGCGCCCGGGCGAGAAGCTCCACGAGGAGATGATCAGCCCCGAGGAGGGTCGCCGCGCGGTGATCATCCAGGGCGGCAAGTACTACGTGATCGAGCCGGAGACCCCGCAGTGGGGCTACAAGCCGATCGCCGACGCCGTCCCGGTGCCCGAGGGCTTCCACTGCGCCTCGGACAAGAACGACATCTGGTGGGGCGTCGAGGACCTCCGCAAGGTGCTCGAGTCGGGCATCTGAGCCGATGCTCCCCTACGGTCGCCAGTCGATCACCGAGGACGACGTCCAGGCGGTCGCCGAGGTCCTCCGCGGTGACTGGCTGACGACCGGTCCGACCGTCACCCGGTTCGAGGAGGCCATCGGCGCGCTCGCCGGCGGCCACCGGGCCGTGTCGTGCACGTCGGGCACCGCCGCGCTGCACATGGCCTACGCCGGTGCCGGCGTCGGCGCGGGCGACGAGGTCGTCACGACGCCGATGACCTTCGTGGCCACGGCGTCCGGCGCCTCGATCCTCGGCGCGAAGGTCGTCTTCGCCGACACCGAGGAGGACACCGGCCTGATCGACCCGGCCGCCGTCGACGCGCTCGTCACCGAGCGCACCAAGGTCGTCGCCGCCGTCGACTACACCGGTCACCCCGCCGACTACGCCGCGCTGCAGCCGATCGCCGACCGGGTCGACGCGCTCACCCTCGCGGACGCCGCCCACTCCATCGGCGGCTCGGCCGGAGGACGGCCGGTGGGCGACCTGGCCGACATCACGACGTTCTCGTTCTTCCCGACCAAGAACATGACGACGACCGAGGGCGGGGCCGTGGTGGCCAAGTCCGACGCGATCGCCCAGCGCGCCCACGAGTTCCACTTCATCGGCATGGTCCGCGACGCCGACCGGTTCAAGAACCCCGACCAGGGCGCGTGGTGGTACGAGGTCCACGAGGCCGGCCTCAACTACCGGCTGACCGACGTCGCGTGCGCGCTCGGGCTGTCCCAGCTCGCGCGGCTCGAGGCCTTCAAGCAGCGGCGCGCGGAGATCTGGGCCCGCTACAACGCCGCCCTCACCGACGTCGACGGCGTGCGGATCCCCGTGCAGCGCGACGGCGTCGACCCCGTGTGGCACTTCTACTGCGCCCGCATCCTCGACGGCCGCCGCCGCGAGGTGTTCGACAAGATGCGCGAGCGCGGCATCGGCGTCCAGGTCAACTACATCCCGGTCTACTGGCACCCCGTGTACGCCGACGCCGGCTACCAGCGCGGCATGTGCCCCAACGCCGAGGCGTTCTACGCCGAGGAGCTGTCGCTGCCGCTCTTCCCCGACCTCACCGACGCCGAGGTCGACCGCGTCATCGAGACCCTGATCGACGTCCTGGGCTGAGGCTCGCAATGACCGCGCGCGTCCAGGTCGTGCTCCAGTCGCGGCTCAGCTCCTCACGGCTGCCGGGCAAGGCGCTGCTGTCCGTGGCGGGCCGGCCGATGGTCGTCCTCGCCGCGCAGCGGGCCGGCAACGCCGGGCACCCGGTGCTGGTCGCGACCAGCGACCAGCCCGAGGACGACGTCATCGCCCTGGCCTGCGCCGACGCCGGGGTCGCGGTGGTCCGGGGGCCGCTGGACGACCCGCTGGCCCGCTTCTTGCTGGCTGCCTCGGGCCTCGAGGACGCCGACGTCGTCGTACGGCTGACGGCGGACAACGTGGTGCCCGACGGCGACGTCGTGGGCCAGCTGGTCGCCGCCCTGCAGGCCTCGGGCCGGCGCTACGCCCGACTCGGTGGCGACGACCCAGCGCTGCCCTACGGCGTGGCGGCCGAGGCGTTCACCGCGGGCCTGCTCCGCGAGGCCGACGCCGCGGCGGTGACACCCTTCGAGCGCGAGCACGTGACGCCGTGGATGCGGGAGCGCGAGGGCGACCTGCGCACCTCCCTGACCGGCATCGGCGACTGGGCCGGGCTGCGCTGCACGGTCGACACCTTCGACGACTTCGTGGCGGTCGCCCGGATCCTCGCCGGGGTGGGCGATCCCGTCGGGACGGACTGGCGGACGGTCTGCGAACTGGTCGCCGCCGCATCCGACCTGCGTCCCCCGCTGCCGGTCCGCGACAACCCGCTCGGCCAGTCCGCGCTGGTGCTCGGCACCGTCCAGCTCGGCGTCGAGTACGGCGCCGCCAACTCCGGCGGCCTGCCGTCCGACGCCGTCGTGGCCGACGTGCTGGCCGCGGTACGACGCAACCGGATCACCCACCTCGACACCGCCCGTGGCTACGGCCGCTCCGAGCAGCGCCTCGGCGTCGCCCTGCGACGCGGGCTGTCGGAGCACGCGGGCGTGGTCACCAAGGTGATCCCGCTGGCCGAGGGCGACGGCGCCGCCGCGGTGGAGGCATCGGTGCAGACCAGCCTGCGCGCGCTCGGGTCGTCGTCGGTGGCCGCGCTGCTCGTGCACCGGGCCGCGGACTGGCACCGCCCCGGCGTGGCCGACGCGCTGGCGGGTCTGGCCGCGGCCGGCACCGCGGCCGTGGTCGGAGCCAGCATCTCCTCCCCCGACGAGCTGGTCACGCTGCTGGCGGACCCGCGCTGCGGCTACGTGCAGCTGCCCTTCAACGCCCTCGACCGCCGTTGGCTCGCACCCGACGTCCAGTCGGCGCTCGCGGCCCGCCCCGACGTCGTCGTGACCGTCCGCTCGGTCTACCTGCAGGGGCTGCTCGCCGCCGGCACCGACGCCCGCTGGCCCGCCCTGCCCGGTGTCGACGGGTCGGCCGTGACCGCCTCGCTGGACCGGGCCGTCGAGGAGCTGGGCCGGACGTCGCGGGCCGACCTCTGCGTCGCCTACGTCCTCGGCCACCCGTGGGTGACCTCGATCGTCGTCGGCGCGGAGACGGCCGACCAGGTCGACGACACCGCCGCGCTGGTGCACCGTCCCGCCCTCACGCCCGACGAGATCGAACGGGTGCACGCGCTGGTCGCGCCCGGCCCGGTCGCGCTGGTCGACCCGAGCAACTGGAGCTGACATGTCGTCCCTGTTCGACCTGACCGGCACCGTCGCGATCGTCAGCGGCGCCTCCGGCCGGCTCGGCCCCGCGATGGTGACCGCGCTGGCCGGCGCGGGCGCCACCGTCGTCGCCGTGGGCCGCTCCTCCTCCCGCCTCGCCGAAGCGGTCGGGGACGTCCCCGGCGTCGAGCTCGCGACCTGCGACATCACCTCCGACGAGTGGCCTGCCCTGGTGGCCGACGTCGCCCAGCGGCACGGCCGGCTCGACGTACTCGTCAACAACGCGCACGTCGCCCGCGGCGGCTCGATGCGCACCTCCACCGACGACGACTACCGCGAGGCCTTCGACCTGGCCGTCACCGCCTCCGCGCGCGCGATCAACGCCGCCCGCCCGGCCCTCGCCGCCTCCGCCGCGGCCGGCGGCCCGGCGTCGGTGGTCAACGTGTCGTCGATGTACGGCGTCGTCGCGCCCGACCTCTCGATCTACGCCGCCGAGGCCCACCGCAACCCGCCGTTCTACGGCACCGCCAAGGCCGCGATGCTCCAGCTGACCCGGTACGCCGCCGCCGAGCTCGGCCCCGAGGGGATCCGCGTCAACGCGCTGGTCCTCGGCCCGTTCCCCGGCGAGCCGGGCACGCCGGAGGCGGAGGAGCTGCTCGGGAGGATCGCCGGCCTGACCCTCCTCGGCCGGGTCGGGCAGCCCGAGGAGGTCATGAGCGCGCTGCTCTTCCTGGCCTCCCCCGCCTCGTCGTTCGTGACCGGGTCGACGGTCGAGGTCGACGGGGGCTGGACCGCCCGCTGAGGCGAGCCGGTCTTCCCGTTCAACTACCGAATTTGTCGTCCCTGCTGGGCGATCACGACAATTCTGGTAGTTGCGTGGCCAACCGACCGGCCCGCTCAGGCCTTGTCGAGGCCCGTTGCCGAGTCGACGCCGGCCCTCTCCTCGAGCACCCGCAGGCGCTCCTCGAACACCGTCGCGGCGCTGATCCGCGCCCGGACCCGGGCGTGCTCGGCCCGGACCTCCTCGAGCACGTTGCGGGCGGCCTCGACGTCGGCGGCATCGCCGGTGGGCGAGGGAGCGAGGCGCGCGGCCAGCTCCTCGACCCTCGTCTCGAGGGCCGCGAGCTGCGGACCCATCCGGCCCAGCTCGCGGACGGCGTCGGCGAGCCGGCGCTCGAGGTCGGCCATCCGCGGCCCGACGTCGTCGGGCAGGCGGTGCGCACGGCGCAGCGCCCGCACCACGTCCTTCGGACCGGGTCGGCTCATGCTGCTTCCTCCTCGGAGTCGGTCGGCCAGAACCGTACCTGCCCGTCCTTCCACCACCGCTGCAGGAGCGCGCCCTCGGCGGAGATCCGGTGCTCGGGGCCGATCCGGCCGCGGGCACCGGACTGGTAGTCCCACCGCTCGGGCGAGGGGTCGGCGACGTAGGACAGGCCGGTCAGGTGGACCTGCGCCTCGGGGAACAGCACCCGGGCGAGCCAGGCGGCCGTCGTACCGGTGGTCGGGGCGATGCCCTCCTCACGCCACGGCACGCCCAGCTCCTCGAGCAGCGGGACGGCGACGGCGTCGTTGCGGGCGACGACCAGGCCGAGGTCCGCGGGCCACGAGCCCGGCCAGACCTCGGGGCGGTGGAACATCCGCATCGGCTCGAGCAGGACGTAGAGCCGGGACGGGTAGTCGGCGAAGGACGAGGGCGTGGCCCGCACCATGCGCCCCCACAGCACGACGCTGGTACGACGCCCGGCGACCGGGTCACCGCCCGGCTGGTCGAGCACGAAGCTGTTCGTGCGCAGCACCAGGTCGCAGCCGTCGATCATCGCGGCGCGGGCCGGGGAGGGAACCATCGGCGCGTTGCCGACGACCGCGATCGACCGCACCTCGCCGGGGGCCCCTGGACCACCGGAGCCCGCTGGGCCACCGGGCCGGGCGTAGGACGCGAAGAGGTCGCGCAGCGGCACCAGCCGCGGATCAACCACGGAGCCTCCGGGCGATCGCGCCGCGCACCCGCGCGGGCAGCGGGCGGGGCGCGGGCGGGAGCGCCTGCGCGACCGCCTCCTCGGCGCGACGCTGGGCGCGCTCGTCCAACCGCTGCTCGATCGCCTCGTGCTGGCGGATCAGGGCCTCCAGGGCGGCGTCGAGCAGCTCGGAGTCGGAGATCTCCGAGGGCAGTCGCACGGCGTCGACGACATTGGCGGCGAGGTCGGCCGGGTCGCCCACGACGTCGACCTCGCCGGACAGGGCGGCCAGCTGGTCGACCATCTGCTGCGAGCGCTCGGTCACCCACGGCACGTACGGCGCCGGGACGCCGATCTTGCCGGGGTTCGGCGCGGTGAAGAGTCCGTCGCGCATCAGGTTGTCGCGCACGACCCGGATGTAGCGGTCCCGCATCGGGAAGCGGTCGCCCAGGCGGTCGTTGAACCGGCGGAGCAGCTCGGCCTCGGCCAGGCCCAGCGACGGGTTCTGCATGCCCTCGGGGGCGTTCGGGACGTCGGGGTCGAAGCCGACGATCGAGCAGAAGCGGTGCCACAGCAGCTTCGGGTCCGCGCCCGGCGGGGGCACGGTCAGCACGTGGAACCGGCCGGGCTCGAGGAACTCGCCCCAGCGCCGGTAGACCTGCACCGGGTCCTGCACCTGCCAGAACGCCTGCTCGGGCTCGTCGCGCAGCCGGTCGAGGTAGTGCTCGTAGGTGATCGACGAGCGTGCCCTCAGCGACTGCTGCCACTCCGCCGGGACCTGCCGGGCGAAGTCACGCGCGGCGTGGATGACGTGGACCGGGATGGGCGCGAGCGAGCTGACGATCCGCTCGATCTGCTCGGGCGGGGTGCCGCAGAGCAGCTCCTCGCTGATCAGGGCGACACCCTCGTTGAGGTGCGCCCGCTCGACGACGAGGTCCCAGGTCGCCGCGAGCTCCTTGTCGGCCCAGATGCCGCCGCGCAGGTCCGCCACGGCGTCGAACTGCATCCGGCGGTTGCCGGGCGGGAAGAAGAAGCCCTGCGCCCGGAGCTCCTCCTTGTTCAGCCAGATCATCCGCTGGAGGAAGCTGGTCCCCGTCTTGGGGGCCCCGATGTGCAGGTAGATGGCGCTGGCAGTCAACGGGGCGGGTCCTTCTCGGTCGGGCGGCGTGCAGCCATCCTAGGAGAGGGCACGAGGGCGGCGGGTCAGGCGGTCTTGCCCTTCTGCCACTTGCCCGCGGCGGCCCGCTCGGCCTGCAGCTCGCTGGTGACGACGTCGAGCTCGGCCTCCAGCTCCGCCATGCGTACGACGGCGTGGTGGGCGCGCTCCTCCGCGTCGGCCAGGCGGCCGTTGAGCCGCTCGGTCTCCCGCCGGGCCTCGGCTGCCTCGTCGCGGGCCTCGCTGAGGTCGCGGCGGGCGTCGGCCAGCTCGGCCGCGGCGTCGCCGAGGCGCTTCTCGAGCCGGGAGATCGTCGCGTCGCGCTTGGCGACCTTGCCGGTCATGTCGGCCGCGAACTCGACGTTCTCGGCGGTGCGGACCTCGGTGAGGTCGGCGTACGCGCGCGCCTGCTGGGCGCGGTCGCGGGCCGCCTCCTCACGGGAGTCCAGCAGCTCGGAGTGGGTGATCTTGGTGGCCGTGGCGCCGAGCAGCACCGCCACCAGCCCGGCGACGGTGACGAGCAGCCAGGATCCGGTCAGGGCCGTGGCGACGACGGCTGCCGCCGACACCACGATCATGAGCGCGGCGACCACGAGACGGGTCGACCGCTGGCGACGACGGTTGCCGACGGGGGAAGTCATACCAGCACGTTATGCCTCGGGAGGCTCCTGGGACCGACGACACGCTCGTCACACCTGTCACAGTGGTTACATCCGCACGATAGTCCCGGGCCAAAAGCACCGGGACGCGGGCGTTTTCGGTGCTTTTGACCCGGGACTACCGCAGCGGGGCAGGAGGGTCAGGGCGTCGGGTCGTCGTCGCGGACCCGGCAGGCCCGCTCGAGCAGCACCGCCGCGACCACCGCCAGCACGGCACAGCCGCCGGCCGCGACCGAGCCGATGATCCGCTCGTCGGCCTGCTCGGCGGGGTCGCCGATCCAGCTCAGCGCGTAGCCCGCGTAGCCACCCGCGACGAGCGCCGCGACCAGCGCGCTGGCGCGCGCGAGGACGAGCCGGTTGACCGCCTGGTGGGCCTCGAGCCGCTCGTGGCGGACGTGGACCGCGCGATGGGTCACCCAGGCGACGTACCCGAGGATCGCGGCCAGCAGCAGCAGGGCGAGCGGCTGGCCGAGGCTGACCAGCGGCGGGACGAAGCCCATCCGGTCGGCCAGCGGCTTCACGGCCCAGCCGCCGACCAGGCCCACGGCCGCCCAGCCGACCAGGGTCAGCGGCGGCGTGGGGCGCAGCGAGCCGGACGGAGGCTCTGCGGGGTCCCGGTCGGGCTCCCTGCCGTCGCCCTCCCGGCTCACCGTGCGGTCACCGTGGGGTCACTCGATCTCGAGGACGAGGTCGGGGCGCGGGGTCAGGCCGTCGGTGCCGACCTTGGCCAGCAGCTCCGCGACGGGGCCCCGGTCGAGGAACTCGGCGTCGGGCTCCAGGTCGAGCCACGGCTGCAGCACGAAGGCGCGCTCGTGGGCCTGCGGGTGCGGGAGCCTCAGCTCCTCCTTGTCGCTGCGGCGGTCGCCGACGACGATCAGGTCGACGTCGAGGGTGCGCGGGGCGTTCTTGACGTCGCTGCGCAGGCGGTCGAAGGCGTCCTCGATCGCGAGCGCGCGGTCGAGCAGGCGGTGCGCCGACAGCGTGGTGTCGGCGAGGACGACGGCGTTGAAGAAGGTCTGCGAGTCCGGCGGGCAGTCGACCGGCGTGGTCTCGTAGACCGGCGAGACGCCCGTGACCCACACGTTCGGGGTGTCGGCGAGGGCGTCGACACCGCCCTGGAGGTTGGCGAACCTCTCGCCGAGGTTGGAGCCGAGCGCGATCACGACCCGACGGATCGGGCGCATCTCCCCAGTGAGGGTGTCCGCGTCGATGATGTTCGGGTTGGGGGTCTCGGTCATGCTGGGGCCTCTTCCTTGCCGGTTCGGTTTCCCGCTGTTTCTCCCGCTCGGCGGCGAGTGATGGTCAGGCGCACGTCAGCGAACGTCGCCTGGATGGGCGCGTCCGGCTTGTGCACCGTCACACGCGTCCATTCAACACGACTGTCCAACAGAGCGACATCGGCTATCCGCTGGGCGAGGGTCTCGATGAGGTCCACCGGGTCCCGCTCCACGGCCGCGACGACCCGGTCCACCAGACCGCCGTAGTCCACCGTCTCGGCCAGGTCGTCGCTCGCGGCGGCCGGCCGGGTGTCGACACCCAGCACCAGGTCGATCCTGAAGACCTGTCCGTCGCGGCGCTCGTGGTCGAAGACGCCATGGTGTGCGAAGCACTCGATGCCGAGGATGCTCAGCTCGTCGGTCACGCGTCGCGCTCCTCTCGCCCCGCTGCCCGATCAGCGGTGTGTCCGGTCCACTGTGCCGCAACGGCCAAGGCGTCGCGGTGGGCGCGCACATCGTGGACCCGCAGGCACCACACGTCCGCACCGCCCAGCCCGGCCGCGAGCAGCGCGGTCAGGGCCACGCCCGCCGCCTCCCGCTCCCCCACCGGCCGCGGCTCGCCGTGCGCGTCCGCGAGCAGCCGGCCGAGGAAGGTCTTGCGGCTCGCACCGACCAGCAGCGGGAACCCCAGGCCGACCTCGCCGAGGTGGCGCAGCAGCTCCCAGTTGTGCTCCGCGAGCTTCGCGAACCCGAGCCCGGGATCCAGCACGATCCGGTCGTCCGCCACCCCCGCGGCGCGGATCGCCGCGACCCGCTGCGCGAGCTCCGCGGCCACGACGGGGACCACGCCGCCGTCGTACTCGGTGAACTGCTGCATCGTCGCGCTGTGCGCCCGCCAGTGCATCGCGACGTACGTCGCCCCGGTCTGCGCCGCGACGTCGAGGATCGCGGGGTCGGCGAGCCCGCCGGAGACGTCGTTGACGATGCTCGCGCCGGCCTCGACGGCCCGCGCCGCGACCTCGGCGCGCATGGTGTCGACCGAGACCCTCGCCCCGTCCGCGGCCAGCGCCTCGATGACGGGTACGACGCGGTCGAGCTCCTCCTCGAGCAGCGGCCGGGTCGCCCCGGGCCGGGTCGACTCACCGCCGACGTCGAGGATGTCGGCCCCGTCGGCCAGCAGCTGGCGCCCGTGCGCGATCGCGCGCTCGGGGTCGTCGTACCGCCCGCCGTCGGAGAA
Organism: Nocardioides sp. SRI_004; assembly: GCF_057586415.1. Classification (NCBI taxonomy): domain Bacteria; kingdom Bacillati; phylum Actinomycetota; class Actinomycetes; order Propionibacteriales; family Nocardioidaceae; genus Nocardioides; species Nocardioides sp. SRI_004. Next base: position 52,648 of record NZ_JBYCZV010000001.1, on the reverse strand, counting down.
CGAGTCGGGCGTGACGTTGACGACCCCCATCACGAGCGGCAGTGCAGTCACGCGGGTGACCCTATCGACTCCTCCGACCGTCTGGCCCCTCGGCCGAGTTGCCGCTTTTCCGGGTCGAGTTGCCAGTTCGCCCGATCGAGTTGCCGTTTCGGTGGCGGCGCCGCCACCGAAACGGCAAGTCGACGCGGCAAAGTGGCAAGTCGACCCGAAAAGACGGCAAGCCGGCGGACGGCGGGGGGTGGGTCAGCCGCGGGGGCCGCTGTGGATCAGCGCCATCGCCTCGGCGCGGGTGGCGGGGTTGTGCATGATCCCGCGCACGGCCGAGGTGATGGTGCGGGCGCCGGCCTTGCGCACGCCGCGCATCGTCATGCAGAGGTGCTCGGCCTCGATCACGACGATCACGCCGCGGGCCTCGAGGATCTCCATGAGCGAGTCGGCGACCTGGGTGGTCAGCCGCTCCTGCACCTGCGGACGCTTGGAGTAGACGTCGACCAGGCGGGCCAGCTTGGACAGGCCGGTGATCTTGCCGCTCTCGGCGGGGATGTAGCCGACGTGGGCGACCCCCGTGAACGGGACGAGGTGGTGCTCGCACATCGACCACAGCTCGATGTCGCGGACCAGGACCATCTCGTCGTGGCCGATGTCGAAGGTCGTGGTCAGCACGTCCTCGGCCGACATCCGCAGGCCGGCCGTCAGCTCGGCGTAGGCCCGGGCGACGCGGGCCGGCGTCTCCAGGAGTCCCTCGCGCTCGGGATCCTCGCCGATGGCGATGAGCAGCTCGCGGACGGCCGCCTCGGCGCGCGCCTGGTCGAAGGCGGGCACGTCCTCGGGACCCCGCGCGGGGACGGTGATCGGGTCAGCCACGACCGACCTCAGGCACCCGGGTTCGGCGGCTGCGGGTCCGTCGACGGGGACGGCGAGCCGCCGTACACGTCGCCACCCGGGCCGGGCGGGGTCAGGATCGCTCCGCCCTCCTTGCCCAGGTCGACCTGCTGGCCGTTCTGCTCGGCGCGACGGCGGATCTCCTCGGGGATCTCCACCGGCGGGATGTCCGAGGGGATGCGGGTCGGGGAGCCGGTCCACGCGGGACGGACGGGGCGCAGGCGGAGGGCGGTGAAGATCTCCGCGACCTCCTCCTTGTCGAGCGTCTCCTTGTCGAGCAGCGCGAGCACGAGCGCGTCGAGCACGTCGCGGTTCTCGACCAGGATGTCGAAGGCCTCCTGGTGCGCGGCGGCGAGGAAGTTCTTCGTCTCCTCGTCGACGATCGCGGCGACGTCCTCGGAGTAGTTGCGCGAGTGGCCCAGGTCGCGGCCCAGGAAGGGCTCCGAGTTGGACTCACCGAGCTTGATCGCGCCCAGCCGCTCGGTCATGCCGTACTGCGTGACCATCGCGCGGGCCAGCGAGGTGGCCTTCTCGATGTCGTTGCCGGCACCCGTGGTCGGGTCGTGGAAGATCAGCTCCTCGGCCGCCCGGCCGCCCAGCATGTAGGCGAGCTTGTCGAGCATCTCGGAGCGGGTCTGGGAGTACTTGTCCTCGTCGGGCAGCACCATCGTGTAGCCCAGCGCCCGGCCGCGCGGCAGGATCGTGATCTTGTGGACCGGGTCCGTGCCCGGCAGCGCCGCCGCGACGAGGGCGTGGCCGCCCTCGTGGTAGGCGGTGATCAGCTTCTCCTTCTCCGTCATGAGGCGGGTACGACGCTGCGGACCCGCGATCACACGGTCGATCGCCTCGTCGAGGATCTCGGCGGTGATGACCTTCTTGCCGTTGCGGGCGGTCAGCAGCGCGGCCTCGTTGAGGACGTTGGCCAGGTCGGCGCCGGAGAAGCCGGGGGTACGACGGGCGACGGCCAGCAGGTCGACGTCCTCGTAGAGCGGCTTGCCCCGCGAGTGGACGTCGAGGATCCGCTTGCGGCCGGCGAGGTCGGGCGCGTCGACCTGGATCTGGCGGTCGAAGCGGCCCGGGCGCAGCAGGGCCGGGTCGAGCACGTCGGGACGGTTGGTGGCCGCGATCAGGATGACCCCGCCGCGGACGTCGAAGCCGTCCATCTCGACGAGGAGCTGGTTGAGGGTCTGCTCGCGCTCGTCGTGACCGCCGCCCATGCCGGCGCCGCGGTGGCGGCCGACGGCGTCGATCTCGTCGATGAACACGATCGCGGGAGCGTTCTCCTTGGCCTGCTCGAACAGGTCGCGCACGCGGGAGGCACCGACGCCGACGAACATCTCGACGAAGTCGGAGCCCGAGATCGAGTAGAAGGGGACGCCCGCCTCACCGGCGACGGCGCGCGCGAGCAGGGTCTTGCCGGTGCCCGGCGGGCCGTAGAGCAGCACGCCCTTGGGGATCTTGGCGCCGACGGCCTGGAACTTGCCGGGCTCCTGGAGGAACTCCTTGATCTCCCCGAGCTCCTCGATCGCCTCGTCGCACCCGGCGACGTCGGCGAAGGTGGTCTTCGGCATGTCCTTGCTGATCATCTTGGCCTTGGACTTGCCGAACTGCATGACGCCCCGGCCACCGCCCTGGACGTTGTTCATGAGGAAGACGAACAGCAGGATGATCAGCGCGAAGGGCAGCAGCGTCGCGAGCAGCGACCCGAGCAGGCTGGGCTGCGGGTTCTTGGAGTTGGACTCCTTGATCGTGCCCTTGTCGACCTGCTCCTTCACCGCGGCGAGGAGCGTCTCCTGCTCGCCCTGGATGTAGTGCGAGAGCACCTTGTCGCCCGAGTCACGGGTGCCGTCGTCGAGGGTGGCCTCGATGGACTGGTCACCGTCGATGAAGGTGATGTCCTTGACCTGGCCCTCGGCGATGTACTTCTCGAGCCGGGAGGTGGGGATCTCGTCGTACCCGCCTCCGGGCGCGAGGAACTCGAGGGCGAGGACGACGGTCACGACCGCCACCACGATCCAGAGCCAGGGGCCCCTGAACACGCGCTTCACGTACTTACCCGCTCCCCATATTCCACGACAGGATCAGACGACGGTACACGCCGCCACGATCCCCATTCTGTCCGGTCCATGGTGACCGGATCCAGCGGAGGCGCCTGTACGCCCCGGGGAGCCCAACGGGCGGGGCGGGGTCCGGGTTCCCGGAGGGCCGGAATCGCGCTCGGGAATCAGGAGTAGACGGAGGGGGAGAGGGTGCCGATGTCGCGCAGGTTGCGGTAGCGCTCGCGGTAGTCGAGGCCGTAGCCGACGACGAACTCGTTGGGGATGTCCCAGCCGACGTACTTGGGCGTGACGGGCATCTGGAGCGCCTCCGGCTTGCGCAGGAGGGTGGCGATCTCGACGCTGGCCGGGCCACGCGAGCCGAGGTTGGAGGTCAGCCACGACAGGGTGAGGCCGGTGTCGATGATCTCGTCGACGATCAGCACGTGCCGGCCCGCGATGTCGGCGTCGAGGTCCTTGAGGATCCGCACCACGCCGGACGACTTGGTGCCGGAGCCGTAGGACGACACCGCCATCCAGTCCATCTCCACGTGCTTGTTCAGCGAGCGTGCGAGGTCGGCCATGATCATCACGGCCCCGCGCAGGACGCCGACCAGGACGAGGTCCTTGCCCTCGTAGTCCCGCTCGATGTCGGCCGCCAGCTCCGCGACCCGGTCCTGGATCTGCTTCTCGGTGAAGAGGACCTCGACCAGGTCGTCCGCGACGTCGCTTGCCTGCATGGGCGTCAGCCTGCCACAGCCGTGGGCCTGAAAAGCAGCCGGGAGCCGTCGCAGTATGCCGTGACGTGGCCCGGAAGCTGGACCTCGCCGCTTGTCGCCCCCAGCGCGAGCCGGTGGAGGGCCGTGACGTGGACGTGGAAGAGCTCGCTGTCGCGGGCACCAGCGGCCAGCGCGGCCAGCCGCAGCACCCGGGTCGCGACCGCCCGGGGCAGCTCCTCCAGCTCCTCCCGGTCCAGCCCCTCCGGCCCGCCGATCCGCTCGTACGACGCCAGCGCGATCCCGTCCAGCGCCTCGACGTCGTCGCGGACCTGGTCGGCGGTGCGGGCCAGCGTCGCCGCGACACCCGGCCCCAGCTCGTCCTCCAGCACGGGCAGGACGCGCTGGCGGACCCGGACCCGCGCGAAGCCGGGGTCGCTGTTGTGGGGGTCGTCCCAGAACTCGATGCCCTCGGCCAGGCAGGCGGCGACGGTGTCGGCGCGGGCGACGTCGAGCAGCGGCCGGTCGTAGTGGTCGAAGCTGCGGCGCATCCCGGCGATGCTGCGGCCGCCGGAGCCGCGGGCCAGCCCGAGCAGCACGGTCTCGGCCTGGTCGTCGCGGGTGTGGCCGAGTAGCACGCTCCGCGCGTCGAAGTGCACGCGCATCTGCTCGAGCACGTCGTACCGGGCGCGACGGGCCGCCGCCTCGATGCCGAGACCGGCCGGGTCGATGTGCACCCGCGCCGTGGCGGTCTCGTCGGCGCCGAGGGCCGCCATCTGGTCCACGACGCGGGCGGCGTGCGCCGCGGAGCCGTCCTGCAGGCCGTGGTCGACGGTCACGCCGATCACCCGGACGCCGGGCCTGCGCGCCTCGAACACCGTCGCGCTGAGCAGGGCGAGCGAGTCGGCGCCGCCCGAGCAGGCCACCAGGACGGCGTGGTCACGCTCGAGGCCGGCGAGCGCCCGTCGTACACCGTGACGGACGGCGGCGACGGCGGGGTGGAGGCCCATGACCCGGCGCCTCAGGCGAGGACGCGGCGGATCCAGCCCTCCGGGTCGGCCAGCTCGGCCTTGCCGGGGAGGTTCTCCGGGCCCGCCCACACGGCGTTGAACTCCTCCATGCCGACCTTGTCGACGACGGCCCGGACGAACTGGGCGCCGTCGCGGTACTGCGCCATCTTCGCCTCGAGGCCCAGCAGCCGCCGCAGGACGCGGTCGAGCGCACCGACGCCCTGGCGGCGCTTGGTGAACTTCTTGCGGATCTCGGCGACGCTGGGGATCACGGTCGGGCCGACGTCGTCCATCACCACGTCGGCGTGGCCCTCGAGCAGCGACATCATCCCGGTGACGCGGTCGAGGACGTCGCGCTGCTCGGGGGTGCTGAACATGTCGACGATGCTGCCGCCGCCGCGGGCCGCCTTGAGCGCCTCGGCGATCCGCTCGACGCCGCCGTCGAGCAGGCCGCCGGGGTCGACGGTGTCGCTGAGCGCCTCGATCTCGGAGAAGAGGTGGTCGCGCATCCACGGCACCGCCGTGAACTGGACCCGGTGGGTCTCCTCGTGCAGGCACACCCACAGCCGGAAGTCGTGGGGGTCGACGTCGAGCTCACGCTCCACGTGGACGATATTGGGGGCGACCAGCAGCAGCCGGCCGTGCGGCGCGTGGAACGGGTCGAACTGGCCCAGCACCTTGCCGGCCAGGAAGCCCAGCAGGCCGCCGACCTCGGCGCCGGTCACCTTCGAGCCCACCTTGAGCGCCAGCCCGGACGGCGGCTTGTGCGCGACCAGCTTCTCCACCGTCGGCCGGGTGGCGACCGCGAAGCCCTCCGCGTTGGCCTGCACCCAGCCGGGCCGGTCGACGACGAGGATCGGCGCGGTGCCGTCGGGGGCGTCGAGGCCGGTGAACTCCCGGACCAGGCCCGTCGAGCGGTTGGCGCCCGCCCGCAGCTCGGCCACGGCCTCGTCGGCCTCCGCGCGGCTGACCACGGGCCCCTCGCCCGCCAGGCGGCTGCCCAGCGCGACGGCGAGCCGCCAGTCGATCATCTGGGGGAGCTCGGCGCCGGACGCGCTGGAGTGGCTCGATGCGGGCATGGGGGAAGCGTAGGCCGTGGCCCCAGCGCTGCCGCGTCAGCGACCGCAGCTGCAGGCACCCAGCCCGGCGGCGGCGTCGTCCATCGCCGTGCGGGCCAGCCCGCTCCGGTCCGGTCGCACCCGGTCCGCCATCAGCGCGAAGACCATCAGGTTGCCCTCGCGGTCGACGGCGATGCCGGCGAGCGCAGACACCCCGGTGAGGGTGCCGGTCTTCGCGCGCACCCGGCCGCGCCCGGCGGCGGGGCCGTGGTCCATCCGGTTGGCGAGGGAGCCCGTGTAGCCCGCGACCGGCAGCGCGGCCAGCAACGGGCGCAGCTGCGGGTGGTCGTCCGACGCGGCCCAGCGGAGCACCTCGACGAGCACGTCGGGCGAGAGCCGGTTGTCGCGCGAGAGCCCGCTGCCGTCGTACAGGACCGAGGAGCCGAGGTCGATGCCGTTGGCCGCCAGGACCCGCTCGACGGCCGCCTGGCCCGCCTCGAAGGAGCCGGTGCCCTGGTCGGCGAGGCCGATCTGGCGCAGCAGCACCTCGGCGGCGTTGTTGTCGCTGACCTCGATCAGGCGCTGCACGATCTGCGCGACGGTGGGGCTGGTGACCTCCGCGACCGGCGTGCTCGTCGCCGCGGCGCGGCCGTGGAGGGTGCCGCCGGCGACCCGGATGCCGGCGCGGACCAGCTCCTTGCGGAACTCCGCGGCCGCGGTCGGAGCCGGGTTGGTGACCTTCGTGCTGCCGTCCGGCGTGCGCGCCTCGTCGACCCAGAGCGCGCTGATCGGCGCCACCTCCGAGGGGAAGTAGTCCGGCCGCCAGCGCGGGCTGAAGTCCGGGCCGGAGAAGAGGGAGTCGTCGTAGCCGAGCTGCACGGTGCGGACGCCGTCGGTGCGCAGCGCGCGGGCGGTGCTGCGGGCGAGGGTGCGGATGTCGGCGCGGTGGGGCTCGTAGGTCGGGCTCGACGCGTCGCCGGCTGCGGCGGGGGTGCGGGTCAGGAAGGGGTCGCCGCCGCCCACGAGGACGAGCCGCGGCGTGGGCCCCGACGTGTCGAGCACTGTGGTGGTGTCGAAGGTCCGGTCCGGTCCGAGCAGGAAGAGCGCGACGGCGGAGGTCACCAGCTTGGTGGTCGAGGCGGGCATCGCCACGCTCGCACCCTCGGTCGCCCGGTAGGAGATGGCGGTGCCGTCGAGCGGGCCGACCGCCGCGAGGACGTGCTTGCCGAGGTCCTTGTCGGCCAGCGGCCGCAGCGCGGCGGCGATCGCCGCGCGGTCCAGCGCACCCGCCCCGGCTGCCGGTCGCGCCAGCGCCTTCGGACGTACGACGTCCGGTACGTCGACCTCCGGCGGCGGGGCGACCGCGGCGGGATCGGCGGGCTGCTCCGCGCCGTCGCCGCGCAGGTCGTGCCACCACTCCTCCGCGGTGCCCGTCCGCCAGGCGACGCCGCCGCCCGCGAGCAGGGCCACCCCGAGGAGGCCGGCGACCACCTTCCGGGCGCGCCGCGGACGGGCGTCGTCCTCCCGGACGGCCTCACGCTTGCCCACTGGCCTCCCTCTCCGAACGGACAGGACCGGTCCACGACTGGCTCCCGACTGCGCGTTCGGGGACATTGTGCGGGACAATGCTGCGGACAACGGCGCGGGGCGGGTCCTCCAACGGATCACCAGCGCCCGGCCGGCCCGCCGCCGCGGGCGAACGAATGAGTGTGTGGAGGAAGCCAGTGCTGGAGTTCGACGTCCTCGTGGAGATCCCCAAGGGGAGCCGCAACAAGTACGAGGTCGACCACGAGACCGGTCGGATGCGCCTCGACCGCTTCCTGTTCACCTCGACGATGTACCCCGCCGACTACGGCTACATCGAGGACACCCTGGGTCAGGACGGCGACCCGCTGGACGCCCTCGTCCTGCTGCAGGAGCCGACCTTCCCGGGCTGCCTCATCAAGTGCCGCGCGATCGGCATGTTCCGCATGACCGACGAGGCCGGCGGCGACGACAAGGTCCTGTGCGTCCCCGCGGGCGACCCGCGCATGGAGCACATCCGCGACATCAACCACGTCGCGAAGTTCGACCGCCTCGAGATCCAGCACTTCTTCGAGGTCTACAAGGACCTCGAGCCCGGCAAGTCCGTCGAGGGCGCCGACTGGGTCGGCCGCGGCGACGCCGAGCTGGAGATCCAGGCCTCCTTCGAGCGGTTCAAGTCCGACGGCGGCCACTGAGCCCCCACCCGCCTCGCGGGAGCAACGACATCCGGGAGCCCGGTCGCGTGAGCGGCCGGGCTCTCGTCGTACCCGGGCGGCACTGTCCGTGGTGGCGCCTAGGGTCGCGGCCATGAACCGCACCGACCGGCTCTACGCGCTCGTCGAGGAGCTGCGCGCCGCCGGGCCGCGGGGCCGCACCGCGAGCTGGCTCGCCGCCCGCTTCGAGGTCAGCGTGCGGACCGTCGAGCGCGACCTGAGCGCGCTCGGCCAGGCCGGCGTCCCGCTGGCGACGCGGCAGGGCCGCAACGGCGGCTACAGCCTCGACCGGTCGATGACCCTGCCGCCGCTGAACTTCACGCCCGGCGAGGCGACCGCGGTGGCGGTCGCGCTCACCAGCACCGTGCACCCGCTGTTCGCGCGCGACGCCCGGAGCGCGCTGCACAAGATCCTCGCCGCCATGCCGGAGCACGCGATCGCCGAGGCTCGGGCGGCGGCCGCCAAGGTCCGGCTGGTCGTGCCCGAGGTCCCCGACCCGGACGTCGCGGTCGCCGAGACCATCTGGCGGGCGGTGCGGGACAACCACGTGCTCCGGATCGGGTACGTCGACGGCGACGGCGTCGAGACCGAGCGGCTGGTCGAGCCGCAGCAGGTCGTCGTCGGCCCGCGCGGCTCCTACCTCACCGCCTGGTGCCGGCTGCGCCGTGACGACCGCGTGTTCCGGATGGACCGGGTCACCCGGGCGGAGCGGGACCCGTCGCCGCCGGGCAAGCCCGGGCCGCCCGGCGTCCCGGTGGGGAGCGGTCGCGGCAGGCGGATGCCGGACGCGGTCCGCCACCCGGAGGAATTCTTCGCAAACACCGACACAGGGTTGTCGCGAACCGGCGCGACGGTGGTTCCGACGACCCGCCACCAGGGCGGGTGAGGACGAAGGAGACCCCCATGACCGCCACCGCACCCGCCCCCGGCAGCCTCGCCTGGTTCGAGGTCGCGACCGACGACCCGGAGCGTGCCGAGAAGTTCTACGGCGGGCTGTTCGACTGGAGCTTCGCCGACGACGGCCCGGTGTCGGAGAGCATGGACTACCGGCGGATCACCGCGGCCGAGAGCTCCGCCCCGATGGGCGGGCTGTTCGCGACCGGCGGCCGGCTGCCCGGGCACGCCGTGTTCTCGATCGTCGTCGCCGACGTCGCGGAGACCTGCGCGCAGGCCGAGGCGCTGGGCGGCAGCGTGGTCAGCCGGCACCTCGACGTCGCCCCCGGCGTGCCGAAGTTCGCCTACCTGCGCGACCCGGACGGCCAGCTCTTCGGGATCTTCGCGCCACCGGCCTGAGGCCCGGCCCGGGCTCAGTCGATCGTCGGCGCGAGCAGCGCGGCGAGCCCGGCGGCCAGCGCGGCCGGCGGGTCGTCGTGCTCGGGCGGCATGGTGACATAGCTGACCGCGATCCGGGCGAGCGTGCGCGCCAGCACCTGCGCACGCTCGGCCGGGACGACCGGCCACGTGCTGCGGACGACCTCCTCGAAGCGCTCCGCGACCCGCCCCAGCAACGGCGCCGCATCGGTCGTGACCACCCGGACCAGGTCATGGTGGGCGTCGCCGGAGCGCACCCGCTGGATCAGCGGGTCCTGCACGGACGTCTCGAGGTACAGCGTCAGCGCGGCCTCCAGGCCCGCCCGCGGGTCGTCGGCGTGCTCGGCGATGGTCACCGCGATCAGGTCGCACAGCGCGTCGGCGAGGGCCAGCGCGTAGGCCTGGGCCAGCCCGTAGCGCGAGCCGAACGCGTTGTAGAGGGTCTGCCGGCTCACGCCCGCGTCACGGGCGACGGCCTCGAGGGTGACGTCGCCCCAGGGGTGCTCGAGCAGCAGGTTGCGCAGGGCGTCGAAGACCGCCGCGCTCCGCTCGGAGGCCGACCTGCGTCGCGCCCGGGGCACCTGCATCAGCGCTTGACCCCGCGGAAGTAGCCGATCGCGCCGCTCTTCTCGATCACGACGTCGGCGATGCCCTGGCCGGCCAGCCACCCCTCGAGGTCGTCGCTGGTGCAGCCCGGTCCGAGCAGGCCGGCGATCCGGCCGGCCTTGCGCAGCGGCGCGTAGCGCACCGAGTCGTTGAGCAGCGCGCTGCCCGTGAGTACGCCGCCCGGCCGGAGCACGCGCGCCATCTCGATGACGGCCCGGGCCGGGTCGGGGAAGCAGTGCAGGCCGGTGAAGGTGACCACGAGGTCGAAGGACGCGTCCGCGAACGGCAGGTCGCCGACGTCGGCGATGCGGGGCTCGACCTGGTCGGCGACGCCGCGCTCCTGCGCAGCCTCCATCGTGCGGTCCAGCATGGCCTGCGCGATGTCGGCGGCGACGTACTCGACGCCCTGGCCGGGCTTCAGCCCGCGCAGGGCGACACCACCACCGCACGGGATGTCGAGGATGCGCGCGCCGGCGGGCTGGCGACCGATCTCGGCCGCCGCGCGGTAGAGGAGGCGCAGGTCGCTCTGGATGCCGACGCGCCAGATCGCGCCGCCCGCACGCGGGTGCTCGACCGTCCAGTCGTAGAAGGACGCCCACAGCGGGTCGTCGGACCAGCCGCCGAGGCCGGGGACCTTCGACACGGCAGCGCGCACGAGGTGGGTGGGCATCTCAGGCACCTCCCTCGACCAGGGCCGGGGCTCGGAGCAGCGGCTCGGGGACGGCGAAGGCGTCGACCAGCTCGCGCGCGACGGGGCGGAGCCGGCGGCACAGGTCGCCGACCTCGCGGGTGATCGCCTTCGACCGTTGGGTGGACAGGCGGTCGTGCTCGATGAACCACGCGGCGTCGGCCTCGATGCCGGAGAGCGCGTGGAGGTCGCACAGCGCGTTGAGGGCGAGCTTGAGGTCGCCGTCCTCCATCGCGGCGACCTGCTCGACGAAGGCCTCCAGCACGATGCGCTCGACGTGGGCTCGGGCCGCGGCGATCACGTGGTCCTGGACGCGGGAGAAGACCTCGCCGGGGTTCATGCCGGAGTCGACACCGCGCTTGAGGCGCCGGGCGACACCGCCGATCCGGTGCTCCTCGCGGAAGCGGTACATCGCGAGGTGGTACTCCGGGTCGCGCAGTCCCGCGTCGGTCGACCAGCTGTCGTTGCCGCCCGACGGCAGCGCGTCGCGGATGCTCTGCAGCAGGCGGTGGGCGCGGGTCTTCTCGAGGACCGTGTCGACCGCGAGGCCGGCGACGAAACGCACCATGCCGAGCTGGTCGAGGTCGGAGAAGTCGCTCGCGAAGTCCGTGAGCAGGCCCTTGCCGACCAGCTGCAGCAGGACGTGGTTGTCGCCCTCGAAGGTCGTGAAGACATCGGTGTCGGCCTTGAGCGCGGCGAACCGGTTGACCGACAGGTAGCCGGCCCCGCCGCACGCCTCGCGGCACTCCTGGATCACGTCGGTGGCCAGCCAGGTCGACAGCGCCTTCGTCCCGGCGGCCCGCGACTCCAGCAGCCGCCGCGACTCCTCGTCGGTCGTGATGCCCGAGAACACGTCGTGGAGGCGCGCGGCGAGCACCTCCTGCGCGAAGTGCAGCGCGTAGGTGCGCGCCAGCCGCGGGAGCAGGCGGCGCTGGTGCAGGCCGTAGTCGAGCAGCAGCTGCTCCTTCTCGCCGTCCGCGCCCTCGCCGGCACCGGTCTCGAACTGGCGTCGCTGCAGGGCGTAGCGGACCGCGATCGTCAGGGCGACCTTCGCGGCGCTGACCCCGGCCGCGCCGACCGAGACCCGGCCCTGGACGAGCGTCCCGAGCATCGTGAAGAAGCGACGACCCGCGCTCTCGATCTCGCTGACGTACGTGCCGTCCTCGGTGACGTCGGCGAACCGGTTGAGCAACGCCTCCCGCGGCACCCGCACCCCGTCGAACCAGATCCGGCCGTTGTCGACGCCGTTGAGGCCCATCTTGTGGCCGTCGTCCTCGATCCGGATGCCCGGCAGCGTGGCGCCCGCCTCGTCGCGCAGGGGTACGACGAGCGCGTGCACGCCGTGCTCCTCCCCCGCCACCTCGAGTTGCGCGAACACCACCGCGACCCGGGCGTGCTTCGCGGCGTTGCCGATGTAGTCCTTGCCGGCCTCGGGCGTCGTCGTCGTGATGACGAACTCCCCCGCCTCCGGGTCGTAGGAGGCGACCGTGCCGAGGGCCTGCACGTTGCTGCCGTGGCCGGTCTCGGTCATCGCGAAGCAGCCGAGCAGGCGCCCGGCGATCAGGTCGGCCAGGTACGCGTCGTGGTGCCGCTTCGTGCCGAGCTGCAGGATCGCGCCACCGAACAGGCCGAACTGCACGCCGACCTTCACCAGCACCGAGAGGTCGCCGTAGGCGAGGGTGCCGAAGGCCGCGATCGAGGCGCCGATGTCGCCACCTCCGCCGTACTCCTCGGGGAAGCCCATGCCGACCGCGCCGGTGCTCGCGATCTCGAGGACGACCTCTTTGACCCGCTCGCGGAACTCCTCGCGCGGCATCGTCTCGGCATCCTCGAGCACGGAGGCGTACGTCGGAAGCAGCGCCCGCACGGTGCGGCGGACGTCGGCGTACCGGCCGTCCAGCAGTTCGGTGAGCGCGGGGACGTCGACGGTGAGGACCGGCGGCGCGCTGGTGGTGGACTCCTCGGCCATGGGCCGAACCTAGTGGATCGGCGGGCGGATCAGGGCCGCGCGTAGAAGTCGGGCGTCCGCCAGTAGTACATCGACTCCTCGGTCACCGGGCGTCCGGTGCGCGGGGCGTGGATGATCCGGCCGCCGCCGACGTAGAGCGCGACGTGGTAGATCGACGACGGGCTGCCGCTGTCGCCCCAGAACACGAGGTCGCCCGGGCGGAGCTGGCCGGCCGCGATCGGCGTCGAGACGTCGTACTGGGCGACGGAGTAGTGCGGCAGGCTCTTGCCGCCGGCGGCCCACGCCTTCGAGGTCAGGCCCGAGCAGTCCCACGAGCCGGGTCCGGCCGCGCCCCACTGGTACGGCTCGCCGAGCTGCGCGCGGGCGAAGGCGATCGCGGCCTGGGCGCCCCCGGAGGGAGCAGGCGGGTCCGCGGGCGCGGGGTTTGCGGGCTCGGGGTCGGCGGGCGCGGGGTCGGGAGCGGGGCCGTCGTCGGCGGGCTGGGGCTGCGGGTCCGGCCGGGGCTCCGGGTCGGGGGTCGCGGCCGCCCGTGCCCGGCGGGTCTCCGACTCGAGCGCGTCCTGGCGTCGCTGGGCGACCGCGACGCTCACGCCCTGCAGCCGGGCCAGGGTCGCGACCAGGCGCACCTTCTGGCGACCGACTCGGCGGGCCGTCGCCGCCGCGGCGTCGGCCTCCGCCTGCGCCGCGTCGCGTGCCGTCCGGGCCTTCGCCAGGGCCTGCTCGGCCTCGTCGGCCGCGGCCGTGGCCGACTCCTCCGCCTTCGCGGCGGCGCCGGCCGCGGCGTCGTACTCGGCGCGCTGCTGGTCGAGCAGGTCGTCGACCCGGTCCTTGCTCGCGGTCTCCTCCAGCAGCGCCTGCATGTCGTCCGCGGCGAGGATCGCGTTGGCGGCGGCGAGGTCGGTGCCCGCGCCGCTGGTCGTGATCAGGACGTCGCGGTACGCCGCCTTCTGCGCCCGCAGCGCCTTGTCGGCGCGGGCCGACGCGGCCGTCGCCGTCCGCTCCCGGACCCGCGCCTGCTGCGCCTCCCAGCGGGCGCCGTTCCACGCCTCGGCCGCCTTCGCGGCCCGGACGGACGCGGCGTCGAGGGCGTCGTCGGCGGCCGCGAGGCGCTCCTGGATCCCGTCGACGTCGGTCCGCGCGTCGGCCGCTCGCTCCTTGGCCGCGCGGACGTCGGCGGCGCTGGGGGTGCTGCTCCCCGAGCCGCCGCCGGCCCCGTCCGGGTCGGCGATCGCCGGCGCGACCACCCCCGCGGTCAGCACGAGCGCGAGCAGTCCGGTCCCGAGAGTTGGCGTACGCACTCGCGTCACCGTAGTGCGATTTCGTCACATTGGAAACAAAAATCCCAAGATTCTCAGGAGTTGTCGGCGTGTCGGCTTGACGAACTACATCGTTGTAATTCCTAGAAGTCGCCGCCAGTTTCACCGGCCGGCCGGTGAAACTGGCGCGCTTGAACGACGAAACTCACGCTTGGACGATGAAGTTTCGTCGTCCAAGCGTGAGTTTCACCGGCCGGCCGGTGAAACTCCCAGACGGCAGCAGTCAGCGACGTCAGTCGACGTCGACCGGCACCTTCGACGTGGTCGTCGTCGGGTGCGAGTGCCCGTGCCTGTCGAACTTCTGCCCGCTCGCCACGCCGCCCACGTAGAAGGACACGATGGCGATCGCGATGCCGGCGAGGTCGTCGGCGACATAGTGCCAGCCGAAGTAGAGGGTCGCGATGACGGTGAGGCCGAAGTTGACCCAGAAGATCCACTTCAGGATCTTCGAGCGCAGCGTGTACTGCACCATCAGCGCGAACAGCAGGGTGATCGCGCAGTGCAGGCTGGCGAAGCCGGCGATCGAGTTCACGGACCCGGTCGCGCCGCCGTACAGCACGTTGCCGCGGGCCCGGACGATCGAGTTCATCAGGTCGGTCGTGCCGGTGTGGGTGAGGCCGTCGACGCCGTAGTACAGCGAGGCGTAGGCGATGCCGGGTCCCAGGGTCGGCAGCAGGTAGTACGACAGGGTGCCCAGCGACCAGGCGAGGCACTGCGCCGTGACGAACCAGTAGCCGAAGGACATGTTGCGCGACCAGACCAGCCACGCCGTGACGCCGAGCGGCACGAGCGGCAGGAACATGAGGTAGATCGGCGACAGGATCTCGGCGGTGAACGTCGTGCCGAAGATCCCGTGGAGGACCTCGCTCGGGTCGTGGCCGAAGAAGATGACCTTGTCGAGCAGGTGCAGCTCGCGGTCGTACGACAGCGCCCTCGGCTTGTCCGCCGTCGCGTCCGGCGCGGAGCGCACGAAGGGCAGGAACGACTTGAGGTTCCGGTAGCTGACGTAGGTCAGGTAGAAGCTGATGACGCCGATGCCGACGAGCGTCGCCCGTTCCTTGGTCCAGTGCGTCTTCAGCCGGTGCTTCGCGATCGGCAGCACCCGGTTCGGACGCCCCCGCGCGCGCCACAGCGTCAGCGGCAGCAGGTCGAGGAGCAGGGCCCCGACCAGGAGCAGCGGGAGGCGGATGTACGACGGCCCGAGGAAGCTGCCCTCCGGGTCGAGCAGCCGCCGGTCGAGCTTGACGGCGGCGAACACTGCGAGGCCCAGCATGAGCGCGGCCGTGCCGATGAGGAGGGTATAGGCGCGGCGGTACACCCGACGGAGTCTAGGAGACGGTGCCAGTTCCACTGTCACTTCCGCTGCCCGAAGGCCGTACGACGATCGTCACACCGTCCTCGTCGGGCAGCCCGGCGGCCGCCAGGATCCGCGCGGCGTCGGGCCCGCCGAAGCTGCGCCGGGCGCCCAGGAAGTCCCGCGCCTCGTCGTCCACCGGCTGCGCCCACACCTCGGCGACGGGCCCCTCCTGCACGATCCGGCCGGCGCGCATGAGGGCCACCCGGTCGGCCACGGCGAAGGCCTCGTCCTGGTCGTGGGTGACCAGCAGGGCCGTCGTACCGGCTTCGACGAGGATCCGGCGCAGGTCGGCGCCGAGGCGGACCCGCAGGCCCGCGTCGAGCGCGCTGAGCGGCTCGTCGAGCAGGATCAGCCGGGGGCGGGCGGCGAGCGAGCGGGCGAGGGCGACGCGCTGGCGCTCCCCGCCGGACAGCGTGCGGGGCAGGCGCTCGCCGTAGCCCGCCAGGCCGACGAGCGCGAGCAGGTCGTCGACCTCGGCGCGGACGGCGCGGCGGTCGGCGCCGCGCAGCCGCTGCGCGTAGCCGACGTTGCGGGCGACGGTGAGGTGGTCGAAGAGCTGGCCGTCCTGGAACATCAGCGCGAAGCCGCGCCGGTGGGTCGGTGTGCCGGCGAGGTCGGCGCCGTCCCAGGCGACCCGACCGACGGCGGGCTCGAGGCCGGCGATCGCACGCAGCAGCGTGGACTTGCCGCACCCGGAGGGGCCCAGGACGGCCAGCACGTCGCCGTCGGCGACGGTGAGGTCCACCCCGTCGACGGCGACGGTGCCGTCGAAGGCGACGGTCAGGTCGGAGAGCTCGAGCATCACCAGGCTCCTGTTCCGGGCACCCGCAGGCGCTCGACGACGAGGATCACGGCCGCGGTGACCGCGGCCAGCACCACGGAGGCGGCCAGTGCGGTCCCGTGGTTGAGCGGCCCGGGGTGGCCGAGCAGCCGGTAGATCACGACCGGCAGGGTCGGCTCGGCGGGCCGCACGATGAAGGACGTGGCGCCGAACTCCCCCAGCGACACGGCGAACGCGAAGCCCGCAGCGGCGAGGACCGGGCGCCACACCACCGCGAGGTCGACGGTCAGCAGCGTGCGCAGCGGACCGGCGCCCAGCGACGCGGCGGCCTGCCGCTGCCGGTCGTCGATGCCGGCCAGCACCGGCACGAGGGTCCGTACGACGATCGGCAGGGCCACCAGCGCCTGCGCGATCGGGACGAGGAGCGGGCTCGAGCGCAGGTCGAGCGGAGGCTCGTCGAGCGCGATGAGGAAGCCGAAGCCGAGGGTCACCGCGGAGACGCCCAGGGGCAGCATGAAGAAGCCGTCGAGGGCGGCCCGGGCCCGGCGGCCGGCACGCGAGCGCACCCGCCGGGTCACCACGAAGGCGACCACCAGGCCGAGCAGCAGCGACATCCACGTGGCGTCGACGGCGATCCGCAGCGAGGCACCGAGCGCCTCCGCGACCGAGACCGGGAACAGTCCGTCGGCCGACCCGCCGAGGGCGCGGTAGTGGTCGAGGGACCAGCCGCCGTCGCGACGGAACGACCCGGCGACGAGGGCGAGGACCGGCAGGGCGACGGCCGCGAGCGTCGCGACGGTCACCACGATCGCGGGGGCGTCGCGCCACTGCGGGCGCGCGGCGGGGGCGACCGACCGTCGTACGGTCGGGTCCGGGACGGCCCGCAGCCGGCCGACCACGACGAGCAGGAGGACCACCGCGAGCATCTGCACCAGCGACAGCGCGGCAGCCGCCGGCAGGTCGAGCAGGTCGGCGGTCAGCAGGTAGATCTCGGTCTCCACCGAGGAGTAGCGCACCCCGCCGAGGATCAGTACCACGCCGAACGCGGTCGCGCAGAAGAGGAACACCACGCTCGCGGCGGACACGACGGCCGGCCGCAGCGCCGGGAAGGTGACGGTCCGGAAGACCTGCCACGGCGTCGCTCCGAGCGCCGCGGCCGCCTCGGCGGGTCGACGGTCGAGCGACTCCCAGGCGACGCCGACGGTGCGGATCACGACGGCGACGTTGAAGAAGACCAGCCCGATGATGATCGCGACCGCTGTGCCGTCGAGTCCGAGGAAGCCGAGCACGCCCGCCGGGGCGATCAGCTCGCGCACCGCGAGCCCGACGACGACGGTCGGCAGCACGAAGGGCACCAGCAGCGCGGCACGGACCACCGAGCGGCCCGGGAAGCGCAGCCGGTGCAGGACGTACGCCGCCGGCAGGCCGAGGGCGACCGCGACCGTGGTGGCCACGGTGCTGGTCCAGACGGTGAACCACACCACCCGGCCGGTCCGTGGTCGCCGCAGCACGTCGAGGACGGCGCCCGGATCGAAGCGGCCCTCGGGCCACAGCCCGCGGTGCAGCATGGCGCCGACGGGCAGCACGAAGAAGACGGTCACCACCGCGACGGGGACCAGGGCCAGGACGACGTACGCGATGCGTCCCGTCGTCCGCCCCCTCGCCCCGCCGACGGCCGTGCTCATCTCCAGCTCACTTCGAGACGATGTCCGTCCACTCCTCCAGCCACGACTGCCGCTGCTCGGCGATCTCGGCCGGGTCGACGGTCTCGGTCTCCTCGGGGCGCTTCGCGAACTTCGCCCAGTCGGCGGGCAGCTCGACGCCGTCGGCGACCGGGAAGACGTACATCGACGGCGGCAGCGCGGCCTGCACCTCCGGCGACAGCAGCCAGTCGATGACCGCGTGCGCGCCCTCGGTGTTGGTGTCCTCGCCCTTCAGCACGCCGGTGTACTCGACCTGCTGGAAGCAGCCGTCGAGCAGCGCCTTCGTCGTCGTCCGGGTCTTGGCCTTGTTGAGCGTGAAGGCCGGCGACGAGTCGTAGGAGACGACGATCGGGCGGTCACCGCCGGAGAAGGTGAAGTCCTCGAAGTAGGCCTCGGTCCAGCCCTTGACGACCTTGGCGCCGTTGGCGGCGAGGTCCTTCCAGTAGCCCTGCCACCCGTCGCCGTAGCGGCCGATCGTGGCCAGAAGGAAGGCCAGGCCCGGCGAGCTGGTGCTCGCGGCCGGGACGACGAGCAGGTCCTTGTAGGCGGGCTCGGTCAGGTCAGCGAGGGTCTGCGGCTCGGCGATCCCCTTGCTGCGGAACCACGCCGAGTCGACGTTGACGCAGACCGCGCCGGTGTCGACGGGCGTGAGCGCGTCGTCGTCGTCGCCCGGCAGCTCGTAGGCCTCGGCACCGTCCGGGAGCTCGGGGGCGTAGGCGTCGAAGACGCCCTCGTCCACGGCCCGGGTCGCGAAGGTGTTGTCGACGCCGAAGACGACGTCGCCGATCGGGTCGTCCTTCGTGAGCACCAGCTGGTTGGTCAGCGCGCCCGCGTCGGCGAGCTTGCTGATCGTCAGCTGGTAGCCGGTGTCCTTCTCGAACTGCTCGACCAGCTCCTCGGGGATCGCGAAGGACTCGTGGGTCACCAGGGTGACCTCGGTGTTCCGCACCCCCGCCTTGTCGTCGTCCTCCTGCCCGACGAGCGAGCAGCCGCCCGCCAGGAGGGTCGCCGCCGTGAGACCGGTGATCGTGGTGAGTGCGCGCGCACGCATGGGTGGACTCCCTTCGCCGGTGCTAACCGGATCAGGTTCGGAGGGTCTGCGGCGTACCGCACTCTCAGCCCGTGGCGCGGGCTCCCCTGTCTGACCGCCCTAGTTTACGGCGGTGTACTCCACCCCGTCGGCCCGGTCCGCCGACGTCGCCTGGCCGCGCGCGACGAGCAGGTCGAGGTGGGCCTTCGTCTCCATCGCAGCCATTCCCTGGCTGAAGACGTCGAGCTCGTCGTAGGCCCGCTCGTGGCGGGTCCAGCCGAGGTCTTTCGCGACCACGAGCGAGGTGACCGTGCCGCGCGCCCGCAGCGAGGCGAGGCACAGCTCGAGACGCTCCTCGTGGTGGGCGAGCAGCTCGTCGACACGCTCGTACGACGACGGGGCGACCGGCCCGTGGGCCGGGAGGATCCGCAGGTCGGGCAGCTGGCGCACCCGCGCCAGCGAGGCCATGAACTGCCCCAGCGGCTGCTCGACGGCCGGCACGGTGAAGCCGATCGACGGGGTGATCGTCGGGAGCACGTGGTCGCCGGCGAAGAGCACGCCCTCGGCCCGGTCGGCGTAGACGTAGTGGCCCGGCGTGTGACCGGGGGTGTGCACCGCGTCGATGACGCGGTGGCCGACCTCGAAGCTGCGGTCGCCCTCCAGCCAGAGGTCGGGGAAGGCCCAGTCCGCCGCGTCGGGCAGCTCGCCGTCGTGGCCGGCCTCCCACAGGTCCGCGATGTCCGCGGCGCCGGCGGTGCGCAGCACCTCGAGGAACGGGCTGCCCTTGATCTCGCCGAGGGAGGCCCGGTGGAGCAGCTCGAGCGCGGGCTTCTCGTCGACGCCGAGGGCCACCTCGGCGCCGTACTCGTGGCCGAGGACGGTGGCCATCGTGAAGTGGTCGCGGTGGACGTGGGTCACGAGGAAGCGCTTGATGTCGCCGAAGCCGGAGTCGATCGAGCGCAGGCTCTTGTCGAGCAGCTCGCGGGCGACCGGGATGGACCAGCCGCCGTCGATGAGGGTGAGCCCGTCGTCCCCCTCGACGACGTACACGTTGATCGCCTTGAGGGCGTCCATCGGCAGCGGCAGCGGGATGCGGTGGATGCCGTCCGCGACCTTCCAGGCGCCCTCGTTGGCCCAGTGCTCGCCGGAGTCCGGCGAGATGGCATGACCGGTCGCGACGCCCTTGGTGCTCATGACCCCGACCTTAGAGAGGGGCCGTCTCGGGTTGGAGGTCGGGGAGGCCGAGGTCGAGGTTGGGCTGCTGGATCCCGCCGTCGACCTCGAGCAGCTTGCCCGTCACGAACTGGCCCGCGCGCGAGGACAGGTAGACCACCGCGGCGGCGATGTCCTCCGCCTCGCCGATCCGGCCGAGGGGTGTCGCCTCCTCCATCTGCTGCTTCATGGCGGGTACGCCGGCGACGAACTCCAGCGCGCTGGTCATCACCGATCCGACGTACACGCCGTTGACGCGGACGGACGGGGCCAGGTCGGTCGCCGCGAGCCGCGTCCAGTGGGCGAGGGCGGCCTTGGCGACGCCGTACGCGAGGTAGCCGCGGGCAGCGGTCCGACCCATCATCGAGCTGATGGAGGTGATCGACTTCTGCCGGCCCTCGCCCGCCGACGCGAGCATCAGCGGGACGGCCGCGCGGCTCAGCGCGTGCGCGGTCGCGACGTTGAAGTGGAAGGACTCCTCGAGATAGGCCACGTCGGTGTCGAGGAAGGCGTTCGGGATGGTGCCGCCGACGTTGTTGACGACGACGTCGAGGCGGCCGAAGGCGTCGTACGCCGCCTGCGCCAGCGCGGCGACCTCGTCGGTGTGCGCGAGGTTCGCCGGTACGACGACCGCTCGCCTGCCGGTCGCCTCGACCCGCTCCTTGACCTCCAGCAGCTGGGCCTCGGTGCGCGAGGAGATCAGCACGTCGGCGCCAGCCTCGGCCAGCGCGACGGCGGTCGCGGCGCCGATGCCGCGACCCGCGCCGGTGACGACGGCGACGTGGTCGGTGAGGGTGAAGCGGTCGAGGATGCTCATCGCTCCGCCTTCGTGCCGGTCACGAGGCCGCGACCGGTGACCAGTCCGAGGTCGAGCGCGGAGCGCAGACCGGGCTGGGCCGCGACCACCGCGGGGACAGCGTTGATGAGCCGCTGCGCGGTGACGATCATCCCGGAGACGTTGTGGTCGCCGTTCTCGCCGTGGTGGGTGAACTCCACCTTCATGCACGGCTCGCCGGTGATCTCGATCCGGTAGCAGCCGTCGCCCTCGTTGGGCGTCGGCCAGTCCGGCTCGGCGGTCGCGTCGGTGCGGGTGACGTGCTCGAGGGTGACCCGCGGGACGCCGTCGACGGTGCCGACGACCCGGAACATCACCGAGCCCATCGTCCCCTCCTCGACGTCGACGGAGACCGTGCTGACGCTGCGCGGGGCGGGGCGGCGGTCGACCTCCTCGACGAGCGGCTCGTCGAGCGTCACGCCGAGGCCGTCGGCGATGATCCGCACGACCGGGCCCCAGGCGGTGGTCAGGATGCCGGGCTCCCACAGCAGCGGCTTCGCGTCGAGCGGCTGGCCGAAGCCGAACAGGTCGCGCATCACGACAGGCTGGTAGTAGGTCGAGTAGTCCGCGATCTCGCTGACCTTCACGTGGTCGATCCGCTGGGACAGCGAGGTCATCACGAGCGGCAGGACGTCGTTGGCGAAGCCCGGGTCGATGCCGTTGACGTGCAGGCTGGCGCCGCCCTGCCGGCCCGCCTCGTCGATCGCCTCGATCATCTCGGGCGGCAGCGTCCCGTCGCGGTGCAGCAGGATCACCGGTCCCGACGACACCACGTTGACGCCGTCGCGGATGAACCCGGTCAGGTCCTCGATCGACTCGAAGACCCGGTCGTCGGTCATCGCCCCGTGCACGATGCAGTCGGGCCGGAGCGCGATCAGCTCGTCGCGGTCCGTGGTCGCCCTGACGCCGAGCTCGCGGCCGAGCCCCGCCAGCTCGCCGGCGTCCTTGCCGTGCTTGTCCGGGGTGGAGGTCCACACGCCGACGAGCTCGAGGTTGGGATGGGCGTCGACGCCGACGATGGCGTGCCGGCCGATGGTCCCGGTCGACCAGACGACGACACGCAGCGGCTTCTCGGGGATGACCTGTGACATGGGAGGAGACTAGAACGAGTTCTAGTTTTGGGGAAGGGTTGCGGGCGCGGGAGATTCACCGGCCGGCCGGTGAAACTCATGGTTGGACGACGAAGTTTCGTCGTCCAACCATGAGTTTCGTCGTCCAAGCGCGAGAGTTTCACCGGCCGGCCGGTGAAACTCACTCCCCCCGCCGCACCACCGGGATGATCTCCCCCGCCGCCCACTCCGGACACCGCGTCCCCGAGTAGATCGTCGGCATGCACCGGTTGCAGTGGATGCAGATCCCCTTCCGGGCGACCCCCGCCTGCAGCCGGTTGACCAGGTCCGGCTCCCGCAGCAGCGCCCGCCCCATCACCACGAAGTCGAAGCCGTCCGCCATCGCCTGCTGCATGGTGTCGAGCCGGTTGATCCCGCCGAGCAGCATGAGCGGCATCGCGAGCTCGCGGCGGAACTCCATCGCCTTCTCGCGGAAGTACGCCTCCTCGAACGGGTACTCCTTCAGGAAGCTCCGCCCCACGGGCGTCCTCATCCCCCAGCGCACCAGCGGCGGCATGGTGTCGGCGAACTCCGACACCGGCGCGGCACCACGGAAGAGGTACATCGGGTTCATCAGCGACGAGCCACCCGAGAGCTGGAGCGCGTCGAGGTGGCCGTCGCCCTGCAGGAGCCGGGCCAGGTCGAGGCCGATCTCGGTCGTGACCCCGCCGGCGAAGCCGTCGGACACCGAGATCTTCGCGGTCACCGCGACGGCGTCCCCGACCTCCTCCCGTACGACGCGGGCCACCTGCCGCGCGAGCCGGGCGCGCCGCTCGAGGGGCCCACCCCAGCGGTCGCGGCGGCGGTTGAGCGCGGGCGCGAGGAAGGACGAGATCAGGTACGAGTGCGCCATGTGCAGCTCGAGCACGTCGAAGCCGGCGCGCACCAGGAGGCGGGCCGTGTCGACGTACGCCTTCGTCACCCGGGTCAGGTCCCGCTCCGACGCCGAGCGGATCATCTGCATCGAGAGCGGGCTGGGCATCCGGCTGGCCGCGATCGCGGGGACGCCGTTGGAGCGGCCGTTGGCGACCGGGCCGGCGTGGCCGACCTGGCCGGCGATCGCGGCGCCGGTCGCGTGGATCTCGTCGGCGAGCCGGGCCAGTCCGGGCAGGGTGCGCTCGGAGACCACGATCTGCTCCGCGTGCGTGCGCCCGTCGGGCGCGACCGCGAGGTAGGCGACGGTCGTCAGCCCGACCCCGCCCTCGGCGGGCGCCCGGTGGTAGGCGATCAGCTCGTCGGTCACCTCGCCGTGCGGGGTGCGTCCTTCGAAGGTCGCGGCCTTCACCGTCCGGTTGCGCAGCCGCACCGGGCCGAGGTCGACGGGGGCGAAGACGTCAGGGGCGCTCACGCATCGCACTGTAGGGCCAAACTGAAACGCGTTCTAGTCACCGGGTCGTATCGTTCGACCATGGCCAAGTCGCTGTGGCGGGACCGGAACGACGCACTCGACCCGGAGACCGACTACGTCGAGATCTACCAGAACCTCGCGCTCTACGAGTTCACCTGGGACCTCACCCAGTCGCTCAGCTTCGCCCTGTTCCGCACCTACGCGGTGCCCAGCATCGGCCGGCTGCTCGACCAGACCGGCGCCTTCACCGGCCAGGTCCAGAAGCGGTACGACGACACCGCGCTCCTGCTCGAGGCGCCCTTCGTGCACGGCTTCGACAGCGCGGCGGGCAAGACCGCACTGCGCCGGATCAACCAGATGCACAAGGCCTACGACATCTCCAACGACGACATGCGCTACGTCCTGTCGACCTTCGTCGTCGTACCGAAGCGCTGGCTCGACGACTACGGCTGGCGCCCGCTCACCGACACCGAGCTGCGCGCCAGCGTCAACTACTACCGCGCGCTCGGCCGCCACATGGGCATCAAGGACGTCCCGGAGACCTACGACGGCTTCATGCACCTGATGGACGACTACGAGCGCGCCCACTTCGACTTCGACGCGGGTGGGCGCCGCGTCGCCGACGCGACCCTGCGCCTGATGACGACCTTCTACCCGCGCCCCGTGCGCGGGCCGGTCGAGGTCTTCAGCCGCGCCCTCATGGACGAGCCGCTGCTCGACGCCTTCGCGTACGTCGACCCGGGCCCGCTCGCCCGTCGGCTCAGCCGCGCCGCGATGAGGGCCCGTGCGAGGCTGCTGCGGCTCACCCCGTCCAACCGCGTCCCGACCTTCACCGCGGACCTGCCGCGGATCAAGAGCTACCCGGGCGGCTACGCCCTCGGCGAGCTCGGGACCTTCCCGGTGCCCGGCGTCGCGGGCTGCCCGGTGCGGCACGCGGAGGCCACGACCCCGGCGGACCCGACCGTCAGCCGAAGCGGCGGTTGAGCTTCTCCCGCGCCGCGGCCGCCTTGGCCTCACGGGCGGCCTGACCGCCCGGGTCCCGGCGGTTCAGCACGTGGATCGCGAACCCAGACCCGACCGTGATCAGGACGAGCAGCACCGAGATGCCCACGTGGCCGAGCGGGGGCAGGCCGAACACGCCCCCCAGCCCGGCCTTGGCCCAGCGGCGGCCGTCCTCTCCTTGGACGCCGATGATGTGGCCGTCGTGGTAGATCCCTTGCACGTCGCCGTCCACGCTCGGGCCCCACTCCAGCCGCAGCCCGTCGCGCTCGCCGTCCGCGGCCTCGAAGGTGGCCTTGCCCTTCTTCCGCTCCTTCCGGCTCCTCGTGGACTTGAACTCCACGGTGCCCGGACGCAGCTCGAGGCAGTCGCTGCTCACCGTGGCCCCGCAGTCCGGCAGGTCCCGCAGGTCCGTGCGCTCCTGGTCCAACCCGACGAGCCAGACCACCGGCGCCGCGATCATGGCGACGAGGAAGACCAGGGCGAGGACCTGGCGGGCGACGGTAGCGGCCTTGAGCTCGTTGCTCTGCGATGACATGCACTACCCCCGAGACGGGCCGACCCGAGCGTCGGCGACCGCGGGATCATGCCACGGACGCCGGCGAGCGACCCCTCCCGGATGACCGCATCTGACGACGCTCCCGCGACTCGGCCAGGGATCAGCCGCCGAACTTCGGCGCCCGCTTCTCCACGAACGCGGCCACGCCCTCGCGCCCGTCGGGCGACCCGGCCAGGGCGCGGATCGAGAGGGACTCCTTGCGCAGCGCGGTCTCCGGGGCGGGCGCGACGACCTCGCGCAGCAACCGCTTGGCGGAGGCGTTGGCGGAGGCGGAGCCGGCGGCGAGGGTCGCGACGACCTGCTCGGCGGTGGCCGCCAGCTCGTCGGCGGGGACGACGCGGGCGACCAGGCCGGCGTCGTACGCCTCCTGCGCGGTGAGCAGGTCGCCCAGGATCGCCAGGCGCAGGGTGCGGTGGAGCCCGAGGCTGTGCACGAGCAGCGAGCTGCCGCCGTCGGGCGACAGGCCGACCTTGGTGTAGGCGAGGCTGAACTTCGCGGAGTCCGCGGCGAGCACGATGTCGCCGACGGCGGCGAGCGGGAAGCCGGCGCCGGCGGCGGTGCCCTGCACGACGGTCACGACGATGGCCTCGGAGCGGACCAGCTCGCTGACCACGCGGTGCAGCGCCTCGGCGAGGTCGTCGATGAAGGCCTGGACGTCGTCGGCGCCGGCGAAGGCCCCGAGGTCGCCGCCGACCGAGAAGAAGCGGCCCTCGGCGGCCAGCACGACCACCCGGGCGCCGTCACGCTGCGCGCTGCGCACGGCGGCGTGGAGCTCGGCGACGGAGTCGAGGTGGACGGGGTTGCCGTTGCCGCCGTCGGCGAGGGTGATCCGGGCGACGCCGTCGGCGTGCTCGTAGCGGACGAAAGTCATGAGTGGGTCCTTCGGTCGATCGGTTCAGCGGAACTGGTCGTGCAGGGCGGCGGGGAGCTCGAAGAGCGGGTCCCGCATCAGCTCGGCGCGGCCGAGCGTGGTCAGGTGGGCCTCGTCGGGGCCGTCGAAGATCCGCATCGCGCGGTGCCAGCCCCACAGGGCGGCCAAGGGTGTCGCGTCGCTGATGCCGGCCGCACCGTGCAGCTGGATCGCGCGGTCGATGACGGAGAGCACCGCACGCGGCACGGCCACCTTGGCGGCGGCGATCAGGTGGCGCGCGGCCTTGTTGCCCTCCGCGTCGACCGTGTACGCCGCCAGGTGGCACAGCGCCCGCGCCTGGTCGAGCTCGATGCGGGACTCCGCGATCTTCTCGCGGACGGCCGACTGCTCGGCCAGCAGGCCACCGAACGCCGTACGGGACTTCGAGCGCGCCACCATCATGGCCAGCGCCCGCTCGCCGGCGCCGAGCGCGCGCATCACGTGGTGGATCCGGCCCGGGCCGAGCCGCATCTGGGCGGCCGCGAAGCCCCCGCCCTCCTCGCCGAGCAGGTTGGTCACCGGGACGCGGGCCTCGGCGAACTCGATGACGCAGTGGCCGTGCTGGTCCTGGTGGCCGAAGACCGGGTAGGAGCGCTTGATCTCCACGCCGGGGGTGTCGACCGGGACGATCACCATCGACTGCTGGCGGTGCGTGGGCGCCGTCGGGTCCGTCTTGCCCATGACGATGAGGACCTTGCAGCGCGGGTCGGCGGCGCCGGTGATCCACCACTTGCGGCCGGTGATGACGTACTCGTCGCCGTCACGCACGATCGACGTCTCGATGTTGGTGGCATCGGACGACGCGACGGCGGGCTCGGTCATCGCGAACGCCGAGCGGATCTCGCCGTCGAGCAGCGGCTGCAGCCACCGCGCCTGCTGCTCGGGCGTGCCGACGAGGTGCAGCAGCTCCATGTTGCCCGTGTCGGGCGCCTGGCAGTTGATGGCCTCGGGCGCGAGCTCCAGGCTCCAGCCGGAGAGCTCGGCGATGGTGGCGTACTCGAGCTGGGTCAGCCCGGACTCGCTCGGCAGGAAGAGGTTCCACAGGCCCCGCTCGCGCGCGCGGACCTTCAGCTCCTCCACGACCGGCGGCACGGTGTGGTCGTCGGGGCCCTTCTCCTCGCGGTACCGGGCGTAGGACTCCTCGGCGGGGAACACGTCCTCGGCGAGGAAGGCCTTCATCTCCGCGAAGGCCCGCAGGGCCTGGTCGCTGGGCGCCGGGAACGCGGGGTACATCGCCGTGCCGGTCATGGGCCCACTATGGCCCACGGCTCACGCGGCGCAGTTGCCGGTGTCCGCCTCGCGATCGTCGGTCCCGGGCGCCGTCCCGGCCTCGGCGCTGTCCTCGACCTGCTTGGCCGTCAGCGCGTAGCCGGTCTCGGGGTCGGTGACGGACGCGGCGAACACCACGCCCGCGACCTTGCCCCGCGGCGTCACGATCGGGCCGCCGGAGTTGCCCGGCCGGACCAGGCCGCGCAGCGAGAACACCTCGCGGACCACCGTGCCGGAGCCGTAGATGTCGGGCGAGCGGAGGTTCTGCATCGCGCGGATGCGGCCGGTCTGCGCGTCGAACGGCCCGTCCTGCGGGTAGCCGATGATCGCGACCGGGTCCTCGGCCTGGGCGGTGTCGTCGAAGTCCAGCACCGGGGCGTCGCCCGTGTCGAGCGCCAGGACGGCGATGTCGAGCTCGCGGTCGTAGAGCACCACCCGGGCCAACTCCTCCCCGTCGCCGATGCTGACCGTGGGGTCCTCGACGCCGGCGACGACGTGGGCGTTGGTCATCACCCGGTTGCGGGCGAAGACGAAGCCGGTGCCCTCGACGCCGCGTCCGCACTTGTTGGCCCCGCGGATCTTCACCACGCTGGGGCGTACGGCGCGGACGGCGGCCGACTTCGGCAGGTTGGCCGGTCCGGGCTGGACCTCCACGATCCGCTCGGGCGCGAAGGGCTCGAGGTAGCGCGGGAAGAAGCCCGTGCCGACGACGTTGTTGAAGGCCTGCAGCGCGTTCGGGGCCGACTTGGGCAGGACGTCGTTGACCTTGCCGAGCACCACGGAGCTGCGGACCATCGTCGTGACCGAACCGATCCGGGTGCCGCTGATCGCGACGCCCAGCGCCCAGGCCACGAGCAGCACCGCGAGCGCGCTCAGCAGCGCGCCGCCGACCGCGTCGAGGGCGCGCGCGGGCTGCCAGGTGATCCGCTCGCGGACCCGCGCGCCGGCGTACTGCAGGAGGGCCTGGCCCAGCGAGGCGCACAGGATGACGATGAAGAGCGCGCCCAGCGAGACCGCCAGCGACGGCTCGAGCCGGCTCAGCAGCAGTGGCGCCAGGAAGATCCCGGCGAGGCCACCGGCCAGCAGGCCGATCGTCGCGAAGGCGCCGGTGACGAAGCCCTGCCAGTAGCCGGAGAGGGCGTAGGCGAGGACCAGGAGGACCAGGAGCCAGTCGAGGACGTTCATCAGCGCTCGGGCTCCAGGATGTCCATGCCGTCGTCCCCGTCCGCGCTCGGCGCGGACGTCCGGCGGACGTACTCGGCGAGCATGTAGTCGGGGAGATCATGCACCGGCGGGTCCGCCACTGGTGGGAGCCACCCGAGGAAGTCGAAGAACCGGGTCAGGATGCCGCCGGTGAACCCCCACAGGATCACGTCCTTGTCGGGGCCGATCAGGAAGCCCGGACCGGTCCAGCCGCCCGGGTGCCGGACCTGGATCCGGTGCTCGGGGTCGAAGAGCTCGGTCAGCGGCACCCGGTGGATGGCGTGCACCTCCTCCGGGGAGGCGACGCGGATCGGCCCGGGCTCGCGCCACCAGCCGAGGATCGGCGTCACGGCGAAGTTGGACGGCGGCAGCCACAGCTCGGGCAGCTTGCCGAAGACGGCCACGCCCGACGGGTCGACGCCGATCTCCTCGTCGGCCTCGCGCAGCGCCGCCTCCACCGGGGTCTCCCCCGGGTCGATGCTGCCACCCGGGAAGGACACCTGACCCGGGTGGGAGCGCATGTCGTGGGCGCGCTCGGTGAGCAGCACGTCGCGGTCACCGAACAGCATGAGCACCGCGCCGCGACGGACCTCGCGGCCCGGCGGCGGGAGGAAGGCGGTCAGGTCGCTGCCCTCGATCGACCGCGCGCCCTCGGCGACCGGCAGCAGCCAGTCGGGGAGGTCGGCGGGCAGCTCGGCCGGCACGTCGGTCGGGAGCCCGGTCACGACGCCCTCCCCGCTGCGGTGAGCTCGATGCCGAGGTTGTCCTCGGCCATCGTGACGATCTCCGCGAGCGAGTCGATGCCGCCGGCCCTCTGCTCGAACGAGCCGTCGGCCCTGACGAACACGAACTGCGGCAGGACCTGCAGCACGAGGTCGCTCTCCTGCAGGTCGCCGCACGGGTCGGCCGCCGACGGGTAGGTGACGCCCTTGATCCGGGCGAAGTCGATCGCGGCGCCGGGGTAGGTGTCGAGGAAGTTCACGCCCAGCAGGGGCACCTGGTCGCCGTACTTCTCGTGGAACTGCTGCAGGACCGGCATCTCCTCGCGGCAGGGGCCGCAGGTCGTCGACCAGAAGTTGATGATCGCCGGGCCCTTCACGTCGGCCAGCGACATCGAGGCGGTGCTGCCCAGGCAGTGCAGCGAGATGTCGGGGAGGTCGGAGGCGCCCGCCGCGGTGGGCAGCTCGGTGCAGTCGGCGATCCCCGCTGCCTCGCGGTCGCTGACCAGGTCGGGGGTGTCGACGTCGACCTTGCAGGCCAGCGCCGCCGGCCCGCTGCCGTCGCAGGAGGTCAGCAGCACGGCGACCGCCGCCAGCCCGACCACCCGGGCCGCCCGGGCCGCCCGCGCACCCCGCATCAGTTGGGGCCTTCGGTGCGGACGAGCTTCTCCGCCTCGACCGGGTCCGTCGGACCGGTGCCGTACGACGGGCACCACCGCGCGACGGGACAGGCACCGCAGGCGGGCTTCTTGGCGTGGCAGCGGCGCCGGCCGTGCCAGATCAGGTGGTGCGACAGCATCGTCCAGTCGCGCTTGGGGAAGAGCGCGCCGATGGCGTGCTCGACCTTCACCGGGTCGGTCTCGTCGGTCCAGCCGAGGCGGCGCGCGAGCCGGCCGAAGTGCGTGTCGACGGTGATCCCGGGGATGTCGAAGGCGTTGCCGAGCACGACATTGGCGGTCTTGCGGCCCACGCCCGGCAGCGTCACCAGGTCCTCGAGCCGGGCGGGCACCTGGCCGTCGTAGCGCTCGACGAGGGCCGCGCTCAGCTTGAGCAGCGACTCGGTCTTGGCCCGGAAGAAGCCCAGCGGACCGACGATCTGCTCCAGGTGGGCGCGGTCGGCGGCCGCCATCGACGCCGGGTCGGGGTAGGCCGCGAAGAGGATCGGCCGCACCAGGTTGACCCGCTTGTCGGTCGTCTGCGCGGACAGCACGGTGACGACGAGGCACTGGAACGGGTTGTCGAAGTCGAGCTCCGCCTTGGCGTCCGGGTAGGTCTCGCCGAGGACCCGGTCGATCTTGCGGGCCCGCCGCACCAACTGGGTCGACGTCTCCTCGGTGGTGTCGATCGGCCGCACGGGAGCCACCCTACGGGGCGCTGCCGACAGCCGGATCCGCGCCAGTCGCAAGGGGACATGCCGGACGCGGCGCTAGGTGTGACATGCCGCACTGGCTAGGATGCCGCCGACCGGGATTTATGTGACTTTGGAGGAAGCGTGGACAACGACGTACTCCGTCAGGCGCCACTGTTCAGTGCCCTCGACGACGAGGCCATGGCAGCGCTGCGCACGTCGCTGGCCACGACGCGGCTGCGCCGCGGTGAGGTTCTGTTCCACGAGGGAGACAGCGGCGACAAGCTGTACGTCGTCCTCGAGGGCAAGGTGAAGCTCGGGCGTACGTCGTCCGACGGCCGCGAGAACCTCCTGGCGATCATGGGCCCCGGCCAGATGTTCGGGGAGCTCTCGCTCTTCGACCCCGGCCCGCGGTCCGCGACCGTCACGGCCGTCACCGACGCCGAGTTCGCCTCGCTCTCGCACGAGGACCTGCTCCGCTGGCTCGAGGGCCGTCCGGTCGTCGCCCGCGGCCTGCTCGCCCAGCTCGCCGGCCGCCTGCGCAAGGCCAACGACGTCGTCGCCGACCTCGTCTTCTCCGACGTGCCCGGCCGCGTCGCCAAGGCGCTGCTCGACCTCGCCGACCGCTTCGGCCGCACCGCCGACGACGGTGTGCACGTCCACCACGACCTCACCCAGGAGGAGCTCGCCCAGCTGGTCGGCGCCTCCCGCGAGACGGTCAACAAGGCGCTCGCCGACTTCGCCTCGCGCGGCTGGCTGCGCCTGGAGCCCCGCTCCGTGGTGATCCTCGACATGGAGCGGATGTCGCGCCGCGCGCGCTGACCCCGCTCGACCCGAACGCCGCCGGAGCCCACGGGGTCCGGCGGCGTTCGCCGTCCTCAGGCCAGCGGCCGGCTCTGCAGGTACGCCCGCGTCGCCTCGTCGGCCGGGTAGAACGCCTCGATCGCCAGCTCGCTCAGGGTGACCTCCCGCGGCGTCCCGAAGACCGTCGTGGTCGAGATGAACGACAGCACGTTGCCGTCCGGCATCCGCAGGTCCATGGGTACGACGAGCGCCGACGACGTCACGGGCTCGACTCCCCCCTCGCTGACCTCCGCGAGGAGCGCGCCCAGCTCCGGGTCGCCGCTGGCGTCGTACTCGTGGCGGAGGCGCTCGGCGAGGTGGGCCCGCCACTCCTGCAGGTTGGCCAGCCGACCGCCCAGGCCACGGGGGTGGACGGAGAGGCGGACGACGTTGATCGGCGGCTCGAGGAGGTCGGCGTCGATGCCGTCGAGGAAGGCGTAGGCCGCGTCGTTGGCGGCGACCAGCTCCCAGTGCCGGTCGACGACGAGCGCCGGGTAGGGCAGGTGGCCGCGCAGGATCGTCTCCAGCGCGGCGTTGGCCTCGGCCATCGGCGGGTCGGAGAGCTGCAGCTCGGGGTGGGCGGGCGCGTGGCCGGCCGCCAGCAGCACCTGGTTCTGCTCGCGCAACGGAACCTCCAGGAAGTCGCACAGCCGCATCACCATCGCGCTCGTCGGGCGGGAGCGGCCGGTCTCGATGTAGCTGAGGTGGCGGGTCGAGACGTCGGCGCGGCTGGCCAGCTCGAGCTGGGAGAGGTGGCGGCGCTGCCGCCACTCACGGATGAGGGTTCCGGCGGGGGCGTTCACGCTCGCCAAACTAGCCAGCGCGCTGCGGGCTGGCCATGACCTCCGGGGTCATGGGGGTGGGTCAGCGGGCGGCCAGGTAGGCCAGCTGCGCGCGGACCGACCACTCGGCCGCGCCCCACAAGGACTCGTCGACGTCGGCGTACACGACCTCGACGACCTGGCGCGGCAGCGTCGGGTCCTCCGCGACGTCGGGCGGCAGGGTCGCGCGGGACAGCCCGAGCCGCGCCAGCGCGCCCTCGACCTGCGCGAGCCGCTCGCGGCGGTGGACGACGTAGTGGTCGAGGACGGCAGCGCCATCGGGCAGCACCGGACCGTGGGCCGGCCACAGTGACGCCGCGCGGCCGTCGGCGACGAGGGCGCGCATCCGGGCGATGGAGTCGAAGTAGGAGCCGAGGTCGCCGTCGGGGTGCACGATCACGGTCGTCCCGCGGCCCAGCACCATGTCACCGGTCAGCAGCGCCTTGTCGGCCTCGACGAGCAGCGAGATCGAGTCCGTCGTGTGGCCCGGCGTGGTCAGCACCTCCACGTCGAGGCCGCCGACGGAGATCACCTCGCCGTCACGCAGCGGGTCGGCCCGCCAGCACTGCTGGGCGTCGAGGCCGCGCACGCCGCAGCCCATCCGCTCGGCGAACGAGCGCGCCGCCTCGGTGTGGTCGAGGTGGTGGTGCGTCACGACGACCTGGTCGACGGTGCCGGCCACCTCCGCGACCGCGTCGAGGTGCTCGTCCATCAAGGGGCCGGGATCGACCACGATCGAGCGCTCGGAGCCGGGCTCGCGCAGGATCCAGGTGTTGGTGCCGTCGAGGGTCATCAGCCCCGGGTTGGGGGCGAGCACGCAGCGGCCGCGGTCGCCGTACTCACCGCCGTGCCAGGGCTCCACGTCACGCCCTCCGCGCCGCCACCAGCGGGCGCAGCTCGTCCGGCATCGACAGCGTGAACCCGTCGCCCAGCGGCTCGACCTCGGGCATGAACATCGTGACGCTGCGATCCGCGCTGGCCGCGAGCACCCCGTCGACGCCGTCGACGGCACCGAGGGTGCCGATCTCCAGGCAGGTGAGGTACGTCGGCGGCAGCATCGCGAGCTCGCCGCGGTCCGCCTGGTCGGCGGCCTCGGCGGCCGGCAGCCAGACGACCTCCGACGACTCCGTCGAGACGTCGCGCGTCACCTGACCCTCGGGCAGCTGGGCCACGAAGAACCACGTGCGGTAGCGCTTGGGCTCGAAGACCGGGGTGAGCCAGCCGCTCCAGATGCCGAGCAGGTCGGTGCGCAGGACGAGCCCGCGCCGGGTGAGGAAGTCGGTCAACGAGAGCTCGCGCGACTCGAGCGCGACCCGGTCGGCCTCCCAGTCGTCGCCGGTGGTGTCGGCGACGACGTCGTCGGCGGAGGTGCCGGCCAGCAGCACGCCGGACTCCTCGAAGGTCTCCCGCACGGCCGCGCACACCAGCGCCCGCGCGACGTCCTCGGTCGTGCCGAGCCGGGCCGCCCACTCGGCGGGCGTCGGGCCGGCCCAGGCGACCTCGTGGTCGTAGTCGCGCGGGTCCACGCCGCCGCCGGGGAAGACGCACATCCCGCCGGCGAAGTCCATCGTCACGTGCCGGCGCAGGAGGTAGACCTCCGGTGCGCCGTCGGGCCCCGGCCGCTGCAGGACGACCGTCGCGGCGTCACGGGGCTCGGCTGCCTGGCGCGTGCCGGCGGCGTACTCCCGCGCGACGGAGGCGAGCTGCTCCGGAAGCGGCACCGGCGGCAGCGGAATCCGCCGATTGATCGGCCCGAGCGCGTCTCCGCCAGCGCCGCCGGGCGAGGTCACCCCAGCACCTCGGCGACGACCTCGACCTCGACGGTCGCGTCGAGGGGCAGGGCAGCCACGCCGACGGCGGAGCGGGCGTGCACGCCGAGGTCGCCGAAGACCTGGCCGAGCAGCTCGGAGGCACCGTTGGCGACCGCCGGCTGGCCGGTGAAGTCGGGCGTGGAGGCGACGAACACGACGACCTTCACGATCCGGATGCCCTCGAGCGTGCCGGTCACCGAGCGGATCGCCGCGAGCGCGTTGAGCGCGCACTGCTGCGCCGCCTCGGTCGCCTGCTCGGGCGTCGCGGTGTCGCCGACCTTGCCGGTCGCGACGAGCGCGCCCTCACGCATCGGGATCTGGCCGGCCGTGAACACGTGGGCTCCGCTGCGGACCGCCGGGACGTACGCCGCCACGGGCGGGACGACCTCCGGGACGCTCAGGCCGAGCTCGGCGAGCCGCTCCTCGGGGGAGGCCACCGCTCAGCCCTCGGCCGGGCGCTTGAAGTACGCGATGTCGTTGCCGCCCTGGCCCGGGACGAGGGTGACGAGCTCCCAGCCGTCCTGGCCGAAGTTGTTGAGGATCTGCGCCGCGACATGGTTGAGGACGGGCGCCACCTGGTACTCCCACTTGGTCATGCCGAGCACGATACTCAGGCACGATGCTGTGGTCGCCGTCACATCGTGTGCGACGATGCGGCCCGTGAGCCTCGACAACGCCGTGTGGTTGCTGACCGGGCTGGCCGCGGTCGTCGTACTCCTCACCAGGATGCGGCTGGCCTCGGAGCAGTCCCAGGCCGGGCACGCCCTGGTGCCGAAGTCCGTGGTCAACGCCCACACGCTGGTCGGCGTCGTCGCGCTGGCGGTCTGGATCGCCTACCTGTCCTCGCCCGGCGGCGCGCTCGGCGCGGTGGCCCTGGTCGTGTGGTGGATCGAGGTGCTCATCGGGATCCTGATCCTCGCCCGCTGGATGTCCGGCTCCGGCAAGCACGCGACGGCGACGACCGGCGACAGCTGGGGCGAGGGCCCGGCGCTGTCGATCCTCGGGCACGTCGGGATGCTGCTCGGCATCAGCTTCTTCACCTGGGTCGTGCTGGCCGACAAGCTGGGCTGACCCGTCGGCTCAGCCGTAGCGGTTCACGACCCACAGCAGCTCGCGGTAGGTGTCGTCCTCCTCGGGCGGCGGCGGGTCGACGTCCTGCGTCGTGCGCAGGGTCGCCGGGTCCACGGGCGGCGGCAGGTGCCTGAAGCGCTGGGCGCTCGGGTGCTCGGCCATGACGACTCCTTCCGACGCCTCGAGCGTACGTCGGCGCCGGTCCGCCCGGAAGGTGATCGAGGATCATCCCGTGGTCTGACGTGACGCCGGGCCCGCCCCTCTACGGTGGTGCGGTGGCGCGTCAGGAGAGGCAGCCGCTGCGGCTCGGCCCGCGCGGCGAGCGGTGGTTCGACCTCGGGCTGACCCTGTTCCTGCTGCTGCCGGTCCCGGTCGTGCTGCTCGCGGTCTCGCCGCTCGACGCCGGGCTGATGACTGCGCAGATCGTGCCGCTGCTGTGGCGCCGACGCCACGCGGTCGTCGTCTTCGCCGTGGTCGCGAGCGGCAGCGCGCTGCAGTGGCTGCTGACCGACTACCCGCTGTGGAGCCAGCTGGCGTTCCCCGTCGCGACCTACTCCGTCGCCCGGTACGCGCCACCCACGCGGGCCGCGGCAGCGCTCGCGGTCGGCCTCGCCGGCGCGGTCGTCGCGGCACTCGACTGGCTGCGCGGGTACGGCGCCGACCAGCTCACCGCGCAGAACGTCACCGCCTACGCCGTCACCATCGCGCTCTTCGTCGTCGTCGCATGGACGCTCGGCACCCTGGGCCGCACCCGCCAGGCGTACGTCGACGCGCTGGTCGAGCGCGGCGAACGGCTCGAGCGCGAAGCCGCCCAGCAGGCGGCCCTCGCGGCGATGGAGGAGCGGCACCGGATCGCCCGCGAGATGCACGACGTCGTCGCCCACAGCCTGACCACGATCGTGGTGCAGGCCGACGGCGCGGGGGCGGCGGCGCAGCAGGACCCGGCGGTTGCCGTACCCGCGCTGGAGACGATCGCCGGCACCGGCCGCGAGGCGATCGCCGAGCTGCGGCGGATGCTCGGCCTGCTGCGCTCGGAGGAGGCCGGCGTGCCCGCGCCGCAGCCGCGGCTGACCGACCTGCCGGGCCTGCTGGAGGAGGTCCGCGCGGCCGGCACCCCCGTCGACTGGGAACTCGCGGAGCCGCCGGCGGTGTCCGACGGCGTGGCGCTCACCGTCTTCCGGATCGTCCAGGAGGCGCTCAGCAACGTGCGCAGGCACGCCGGCCCCGGCGCCGCCGCGACCGTGGCCGTGCGCGCCGAGGGTGCCGACATGGTGGTCGAGGTCCGTGACGACGGTCGCGGCGCCGGTGCGTACGACGACGGCCGCGGCCTGGGCCTGACCGGCATGCGCGAGCGGGTGGCCGCGCACGGCGGGACGCTGGCCGCCGGACCCGCGCCGGGAGGCGGCTTCGCCGTGTGCGCGAGGATCCCCCGGTGACTGCCTCCGAGCCGATCCGGGTGTTCCTCGTCGACGACCAGGAGCTGGTGCGCGCGGGCTTCCGGATGCTGATCGACAGCCAGCCGGACCTCACCGTGGTGGGCGAGGCCGGCGACGGCGGTGAGGCCCTCGAGCGCCTGGCCGTCACCGGCTGCGACGTGGTGCTGATGGACGTGCGGATGCCCCGTCTCGACGGGGTGGAGGCCACGCGGCTGCTGGCCGAGCGGCCCGGGGCACCGCAGGTGATCGTGCTGACGACCTTCGACCTCGACGAGTACGCCTTCGCCGCGATCCGCGCCGGCGCGGCCGCCTTCCTGCTCAAGGACGCCACGCCGGCGACCCTGCTGGGCGCGATCCGCACCGTGCACGCGGGCGACTCCGTGGTCGCGCCGAGCACCACCCGGCGCCTGCTCGAGCACTTCGCCACCGCACTGCCCGACCCGGCCGTCCCCTCCCCCGACGAGCGGCTCGCCACCCTCACCGAGCGCGAGCAGGAGACCCTCGTGCTCGTGGGCCGTGGGCTGTCCAACGGCGAGATCGCGGCCGAGTTCGTCGTCTCGGAGGCGACGGTGAAGACGCACGTCAGCCGCCTGCTCGCCAAGACCGGCTCCCGCGACCGGGTGCAGCTCGTGGTGCTGGCCTACGAGACCGGGCTCGTCACGCCCTGACGTCGCGCCACCGCCCGGTCGTCGACCTCCTCGACCACCTCGACCACCGTCGTCCTCCCGGGTCAGCCCGGCGTCGTACACGGGGATCAACCCGTGGCCTGACGATCGGGGCCGCGATCCCGACGAGGCTCGGGGCATGTCCTCGACGCAGACCACGCCCCCTCCCGCCCCCGCTCCCCGGAACGCCCCCGCCCTCGCCGCGACGGCCCGCGGCCTGGCCCGCACCTACGGACGCGGCGACACCCTCGTCCACGCGCTGCGCGGAGTCGACCTCGACCTGCCCGCCGGCCGGTTCACCGCGATCATGGGGCCGTCGGGCTCCGGCAAGTCCACGCTCATGCACTGCCTCGCCGGGCTCGACCAGCCCACCGGCGGCACGGTCAGCGTGGCCGGGCAGGCGCTCGACGGCCTGTCGGACGACGCGCTCACCCGCTTCCGCCGCGACCACGTCGGCTTCGTCTTCCAGGCGTTCAACCTGCTGCCGATGCTGAGCGCCGAGCAGAACATCTGGCTGCCGACCGAGCTCGCCGGCCGCTCGCGCACGGACCTGCGCGACCGCTTCGAGCGGATCGTGACGACCCTCGGGATCGCCGACCGGCTCAGCCACCGGCCTGCCGAGCTCTCCGGCGGCCAGCAGCAACGGGTCGCCATCGCGCGTGCGCTCGTCGGCAGTCCGGCGATCGTGTTCGCCGACGAGCCGACCGGCAACCTCGACTCGACCGCGTCCGCCGAGGTGCTGTCCTTCCTGCGCGGCTCCGTGCGCGAGCTCGGCCAGACCGTCGTGATGGTCACCCACGAGCTCGAGGCCGCGGCGTACGCCGACGACGTCGTCGTGCTCGCCGACGGCCGGATCACCCACCGGCTCGTCGAGCCCACCGCCGCCGACCTGGTCGCCGCGCTGAACCCGGCAGCCGCCTGATGCGCACCGTCCTGCTCGCCTCCCTGCGCACCCACACCCGGCGCTACGGCGCCGCCCTGCTGGCGGTCGTGGTCGGCGTCGTCCTCGTCGTGGTGACCGCCGCCCTCTCCTCGGCCGTCCGCGACGGGCTGACCTCCGGCCTCGACCAGCCGTACGACGGCGCGGACGCCGTACTCGACCGGCCGGCCACCGACGACGCGGTCCGGCTGCTGGAGGCCGCT
Source organism: Nocardioides sp. SRI_004 (assembly GCF_057586415.1). Classification (NCBI taxonomy): domain Bacteria; kingdom Bacillati; phylum Actinomycetota; class Actinomycetes; order Propionibacteriales; family Nocardioidaceae; genus Nocardioides; species Nocardioides sp. SRI_004. The sequence continues at coordinate 14,647 of NZ_JBYCZV010000001.1, read as the reverse complement.
CCGGAGCGGGGAGCCGACGCGTGGCTGATCGGCTGGACCCTGCAGCAGCTCAGCCACGACGGCTCCGTCGTCGCGACCGACGCCGACATCGGCCAGGTCCCCGACCGGCCCGACCGGCGCTGGCAGGAGCTGGTCGACGGCCGCTTCCCGGCCTCCCCCGGCGAGGCGCTCGTCGACACCAACGCCGCCAAGGCGGACGACATCGCGGTCGGCGACCGGCTGCGGATCGGCACCGGCGCCGACGCCCTCGACGTCACCGTGGTCGGCCTCGCGGACTCTCCGTCGACCTTCTCCATCGCCTCGGTCTACGTGCTGTGGGCGGACCTGTCGCGGTGGCAGGACCAGCTCTACGCCAGCAGCGTCGCATGGGCCGGCGGGGACGGGTTCGGTCCGGCGCGGGAGGCGATCCGCGACGTCGTACCGGGTGCGGAGCCGGAGGCCGTCGACGCCTTCGTCCAGGACCTGCAGGCCGAGATCAACAGCGGCGTCGACGTCATCGCGATCATCGCGCTGCTCTTCGCGGCCGTCGCGCTGCTGGTCGCGGTCCTCGTCATCAACAACACCTTCGCGATCCTCTTCGCCCAGCGCAGCCGGGACTTCGCGCTGCTGCGCTGCGTCGGCGCCACGCGCCGCCAGGTCGTCCGGTCGGTCCGCACGGAGTCGCTGGTCCTCGGCGTCGTCGCGGCGGTGGTCGGCACCGCCGCCGGCCTCGCTGCGGGCCACGGGCTGGTCGCCCTCATCCACGACCGCTGGCCGGGCGCCCGCCTGGGCGACGCGGACATCGGCGCCTCGTGGCTCCTCGTCGCGGCCGCGCTGGCCGTCGGCGTCCCCCTCGTCGCGGCGTGGCTGCCCACCCGCCGCGTGGTGCAGGTCAGCCCGCTCGCGGCCCTGCGGCCCGACGACAGCACCCGGCTGCGTACGACGACCGGCCGGGCCCGCGTCGGCCTCGGCATCCTGCTCGTGCTCGCCGGCTGCGCCGCCTTCGTCGTCGCGGTGGGCTCGGCCGTGCCGGCTGCGCTGGTGGCCGGCGGGACCGCGACCTTCCTCGGCGTGGTGCTGCTCGGCCCGGTGGTCGTCCCGGCGCTGGTCCGCGCCCTCACCCGCGTGGCCGGCCGGGCGATGGGACCCGCCGGCCGGCTGGCAGCGGGCAACGCGGTCCGCAACCCGCGGCGTACCGCTGCGACGACCGCGTCCCTCCTCGTCGGCGTCACGCTCACCACTGCGGTCCTCACCGGCCTCGCCAGCTCGCGCTCGGCGCTGGCGGCGGAGATGGACGAGCAGCACCCGATCGACATCGCCCTCACCGGCGCCGACCCGCTGCCGGACGACGTGGCGGAGCGGGCGGCCACCGTCGACGGGGTGGCGGCCACGGTGACCGTCCCCGGCGCGCCGGCCACGGTCGCGGGCGAGCAGCTGCCCCTGCTCGCGCCCGGCCACGACGCGGGACCGGTCCTGCACGGGAGGCTGCCGCACGCGCGGCCGCGCGAGGTGCTGGTCCCGTGGGACCTGCTCGGCGACGACGTCGAGGAGGGCGACCGGGTCGCGGTCGTCGTCGGCGACCGTTCGCTCACCCTGCGGGTGCGCGCCGGCGAGGGCTGGGGCGACGCCGCGCTCGTGCAGCCGTCGACGCTCGCCCGGCTGGCCCCCGACGCCGGCGCCCAGGCGGTCTGGGTGCGGGCCGATCGCGACGCGGATCCCGAGGACCTCGCCGGCTCGATGGAGGCGATCGCCGGGCCGCTCGACGCCGGGATCGAGAACGGCCTGGCCCGCCGCGCGTACGTCGACCTCCAGCTCGACGTGCTCGGCGGCGGCGTCGTCGGCCTGCTGGCGATCGCGGTCGTCATCGCCCTGGTCGGCATCGCCAACACCCTCGGCCTGTCGGTGCTCGAGCGCGGCCGGGAGCACGCCCTGCTGCGCGCGCTCGGCCTGACCCGCCGGCAGGTGCGCCGGATGCTCGCCACCGAGGCGGTCCTGCTCGCCCTCGTCGCGACCGTCCTCGGCACCGCGCTCGGCGTCACCTTCGCGTGGCTCGGCGTGCGGTCCCTCGTGGATCCGGTCGTGTCCGGGGCCGGGTTGGTCCTGCCGTGGACCCAGCTGGGCCTGGTCGTGGCGCTGGCCGCGGCCGCCGGCCTCCTGGCGGCGGTCCTGCCCGCGCGGCGCGCGTCGCGGACGGCCCCGGCAGCGGGCCTGGCGATGGAGTGACCCACCCTCCCCCCGGTCGCTCGCTACGCTGCGCACGTGAGTGACTGGGGGAAGGTCCGCCTGCACGTGGTCACGGGCAAGGGAGGCACCGGCAAGTCGACGGTCGCCTCCGCGCTCGCCCTCGCGCTGGCGACCCGCGGCAAGAACGTGCTGCTCTGCGAGGTCGAGGGACGCCAGGGCATCGCCCGGATGTTCGACGTGGACCCGCTGCCCTACCAGGAGCGGCGGCTCACCACCGGCCTCCCCGACGCCGACGGCGGTCGCGGGGTCGTCCACGCGCTGCACATCGACGCGGAGTCCGCGCTGCTGGAGTACCTCGCGATGTACTACCGGCTCGGCCGCGCCGGCAAGGCGCTCGACCGGTTCGGCGTCATCGAGTTCGCCACGACCATCGCCCCCGGCGTCCGCGACGTGCTGCTGACCGGCAAGGTCTACGAGGCAGTCCAGCGCAACAGCCGCAACAAGAACGCCATCGAGTACGACGCCGTCGTGCTCGACGCCCCGCCGACCGGCCGGATCACCCAGTTCCTCAACGTCAGCAACGAGCTCGCCGGGCTGGCCAAGGTCGGGCCGATCAAGTCCCAGTCGGACACGATGATGACCCTGTTCCGCTCCCCGCGGACCGCCGTGCACCTGGTCACCGTGCTCGAGGAGATGCCCGTCCAGGAGACCGCCGACGGCATCGCCGAGCTGCGCGCCGCCCAGCTGCCGGTCGGCGGCGTCGTGGTCAACCTGGTCCGTCCGCGCGACCTGTCCGCCGAGCAGCTCGCCGCGGCCCGGTCCGGCACCCTCGACCGCGCCGCCCTGGAGGCCGACCTGGCCGCCGGCGGGATCGAGGTCACTCCCGAGCTGGTCGACGGCCTGCTCCACGAGGCCGCCGACCACGCCGAGCGGCGCGCCCTGGAGGACTCCCAGCGGACGCTGGTCGCCGAGCTCGGCGTCCCCTCCTACGAGCTGCCCCGGATGGCCGGTGGCATCGACCTCGGCGGGCTCTACGAGCTCGCCGCACTCCTCCGAGAGCAGGGGATGGCCTGATGGCGCGCAGCAACACCCAGCGGCCCACCCGGGTCGGCCCCGCCAGCACCCAGCGGGCCGGCGCCCTCGACGTGGACGCCCTGCTCGACGACCCGACCACGGGGATCATCGTGTGCTGCGGCTCCGGCGGGGTCGGGAAGACCACGACGAGTGCCGCGCTCGCGCTGCGCGCGGCGGAGCGGGGCCGGAAGGTCGTCGTACTGACCATCGACCCGGCGCGGCGGCTGGCTCAGTCGATGGGGATCGAGCAGCTCGACAACACCCCCCGCCCGGTGACCGGCGTCGAGGGCGACGGGGCGCTGGACGCGATGATGCTCGACATGAAGCGCACCTTCGACGAGGTGGTGCTCTCGCAGGCCAGCCCGGAGAAGGCGAAGCAGATCCTGGCCAACCCGTTCTACATCGCGCTGTCGAGCTCCTTCGCGGGGACGCAGGAGTACATGGCGATGGAGAAGCTGGGCCAGATCCACCGGGACGCGCAGGCCGCCGGCACCTACGACCTCATCGTCGTGGACACCCCGCCGTCGCGCTCGGCGCTGGACTTCCTCGACGCCCCGGAGCGGCTCTCGAGCTTCCTCGACGGGCGGTTCGTGCGGCTGCTGCTCGCGCCGGCCAAGGGCCCGGCGAAGCTGATGACGGCCGGGTTCAGCCTGATCACCAACGCGCTGACCCGGATCCTGGGCGCGCAGTTCCTCAAGGACCTGCAGACCTTCGTGACCGCGCTCGACACCGTCTTCGGCGGCTTCCGCCAGCGCGCGCAGCAGACCTACTCGCTGCTCAAGGCCGACGGTACGGCGTTCCTCGTGGTGGCCGCCCCGGAGCCGGACGCCCTGCGGGAGGCGGAGTACTTCGTCGAGCGGCTCAGCGAGGACGGCATGCCCCTGGCCGGGCTGGTGATCAACCGGGCCAGCCCGGAGCCCGCCGGCGACCTGTCCGCGGACGAGGCGATGACGGCCGTCGAGCGGCTGCGGCGCGCCGACGGCACGTCGGTCGCCGCGGGGCTGCTGCGCCTGCACGCCGACCGGGTGCGCATGGTCGAGCGCGAGCGCACGCTGAGGGACCGGTTCGCGACCGCCCACCCGCAGGTGGAGACGGTCGTCGTACCGGCCCTCGCTGGCGACGTGCACGACCTCGACGGCCTGCGCAGGGTCGGAACCCTGCTCGCCGAAGGCGTCTAGCTCAGACGGTCGCGGTGCCCTGGCGGTCGCGCGCGTCCTCCAGGACCTTGCGCCACGACGCGCTCGGGCGGCGGCGCAGCAGCGCGCGGCGCTCCCGCTCCGTCATGCCACCCCAGACACCCCACTCGATCTGGTTGTCGAGCGCCTCGGCGAGGCACTCCGTGCGGACGGCGCAACCCGCGCACACCTGCTTCGCCTTGTTCTGTTCTGCGCCCCTCACGAAGAGCTGGTCCGGCTGGCCTTCACGGCAAGCGGCACGAGGCGCCCAATCATCAACCCACATGTTGTCCCCTTGTGGTTCCCACTCGGGAAGCCAGCACCCCCACAGCGCTTGGTCTTCCCGTCCCGATCAAAGTAAAGGAAAGCGACGCCCACGACCACGGCTCATTGGGCCCAACCTGTCTAGTCACATCGGACTAGACCGGAGGCTCCCGACCCGGTCGCGCCCGCCCCGGGCGGCACCTGTGCGCTCCCCGTCCCGGTCCCGGCCGACGAATCAGGTGGGCACAGGGGTGTCACGTACCCTGACCGCATGTCCAAGACGCGGTTCGACGGCTTGCCGCCCGGCAAGGTGCTCTCCCACCTCGGTGTGATGCTGCTGGTGTCCGCCGTGCTCGGCGTGGTCGTCTCCGGGCTCGCGATCCCCTTCGCCGGCGTCGCCGGCTTCAGCGCGCGCAACGTGGCCGAGTCGGTCGACGAGCTGCCGCAGGAGCTCGAGACCGAGCAGCTGCCGCAGCGCACCGAGATCCAGGACAAGTCGGGCAAGGTCATCGCGACCCTCTACGACCAGAACCGCGTCAACGTCCCGCTCCGGCAGATCTCGCGGACCATGGTCGAGGCGATCGTCGCGATCGAGGACTACCGCTTCTACCAGCACGGCGCGCTCGACCTGAAGGGCACGCTGCGGGCGCTCTTCACCAACCAGGCCGCGGGCGGCGTGACCCAGGGTGGCTCCTCGATCACCCAGCAGCTGGTCAAGCTGACCCTCATCACCCAGGCCAACGGTGACGAGGAGGCGATCAAGGCCGCCAAGGAGGACAGCTACGGCCGCAAGCTCAAGGAGCTGCGCTACGCCATCGCCCTCGAGAAGCGCCACAGCAAGGACTGGATCCTCGAGCGCTACCTCAACACCGCCTACTTCGGCGACGGCGCGTACGGCGTCCAGGCGGCCGCGCAGCACTACTTCAGCACCAACGCCAAGGACCTGAACCTCCGCCAGTCCGCCCTGCTCGCGGGTCTCGTGCAGAGCCCCGAGGCCTACAACCCGACCCGCAACGCCGCCCAGGCCAAGGTCCGCCGCAATGTCGTCCTCCAGCGGATGGCCCAGCTGAGCGTGATCACCGACGCCGAGGCCGACAAGACCGTCGCGATGAAGCTGGGCCTCAAGGTCCAGGACCAGCCCAACGGCTGCGTGAACTCCCGCGCCCAGTTCTTCTGCGACTACGTCGTGCGCTGGCTGATGACCGACCCCGCCCTCGGCGAGACGGCCGACGAGCGCGAGCGGCTGATCTTCAACGGCGGCCTCACCATCAAGACGACCGTCGACATGGGCTTCCAGCGCGCGGCGCAGGACTCCGTCAGCTCCCACGTCTTCAAGGGCGACGCCGCCATCGGCGGCCTGGCGCTGGTCGAGCCACGGACCGGCAACGTCCGGGCCCTCGCCCAGTCGCGGCCGATGGGCAAGGGCAAGGGCGAGACCTTCCTCAACTACACGGTGCCCAAGAGGTACGGCGACGCCTCGGGCTTCCAGCCGGGCTCGACCTTCAAGGCGTTCGTGCTGGCGGCCGCGGTCAACCAGGACATCCCGCTGACCCGCACCTTCCCAGCGCCGAGCGAGCGTGGCTTCGCCGAGAACAGCTTCGAGACCTGCGACGGCCCCTACCAGAGCGGCGCCACCTGGACCGTCCACAACTCGACCAGCGCGTCGGCCAACCCGAACCTCTACGAGGGCACGCAGAAGTCGGTCAACACCTTCTTCGCCGCGCTCGAGCAGGAGACCGGCATCTGCGAGCCGTGGAAGCTGGCCCGCGCGATGGGCATCGACCTCGCGAAGGAGTGGCAGAAGCCGGCGTTCACGCTCGGCATCGCCGACGTCAGCCCGCTGGACATGGCCCAGGCCTACGCGACATTCGCCGGCCGCGGCCTCCACTGCTCGCCCCGCCCGGTCACCCAGATCGAGGACACCGACGGCAACGTGCTCAAGGAGTACGAGAAGCAGTGCACGCAGGCGCTGCCGAGCCCGGTGGCCGATGCGGTCAACGACGTGCTCCGCGGCGTCATCGAGGGCGGCTTCGGATCCGCCCTCAACCCGGGCCAGCCGGCAGCCGGCAAGACCGGTACGACGACCGGCAACCAGGCGGTCTGGTTCTCCGGCTACACCCCGAACCTCGCCGGCGCCGCCGTCGTCGCCGGGGTCAACAAGGCCGGTCACCCGGAGTCCCTCGACTACAAGTCGGTCGGCGGCCAGACGCTCTACACCTCGTCCGGGTCGACCACGGCGGGCCCGATCTGGGGCGACACCTTCAAGGCGATCGCCCAGTGGCTGCCGGACGACGACTTCACCCGTCCGTCCTCCTCCGACGTGGCCGGGCTGCTGATCCCCGTGCCGTCGGTGAGCGGGCTCAGCTACGAGGACGCCAAGGACCGGGTCGAGGCGGCCGGGTTCACCGCCGTCCGCGGCCCGTCCCGCACCTCCGGCGTCGCCCGGGGCCTCGTCGCCTACGCCTACCCCGGCGACCGCGCCGGTGCCGGCGACACGATCACGCTCTACATCTCCAGCGGCCCGAAGAAGGAGCGCAAGCCCAAGGGCGGCGGTGGCGGCAAGCCCGGTGGCGGCAAGCCCGGCGACGGCAACAACGGCCGCGGCAACGGCTGACGCGAGCACCGACTGACGCGAGCACCGACTGACGCGAGCACCGACGCAACGAGGGGCTGACCGATCCGGTCAGCCCCTCGGGCGTTGGGGGCGCTCAGCCGAGCTGGCGGCGTACCTCCGCGGCGACGGCGGCACCGTCGGCCCGTCCCTTGACATGTGGCGTGACGATGCCCATCACCTGGCCCATCGCCTTCGGGCCGGCACCGGCGGCGCCGAGCTTCTCGACGGCGGCGGCGACGACCGCGGCGATCTCCTCGGGACCGAGCTGCTCGGGCAGGTAGTCCTGGATGACGGCGGCCTCGGCGCGCTCCTTCGCGGCGCTCTCGGGCCGGTTGCCCTCCTCGAAGGCGACCGCGGCCTCGCGGCGCTTCTTCGCCTCGCTGGACAGCACGGTCAGCACCTCGTCGTCGGTGAGCTCCTTGGCGACCTTGCCGGCGACCTCGGCGTTCGTCACCGCGGTGAGGATCATCCGCAGGGTCGAGGACCGGACGTCGTCACGAGCCTTCATGGCGGTGGTCAGGTCGGTGCGGAGGCGGTCCTTGAGGGTGCTCATGCCTCGATTCTGCCCGGTCTGCGGGAGAGTGGCCTCATGGGATTCGTGCGCGCGCTGCTCCGCACCGCCGCGCTGGGCGGGCTCGCCGGCGCCGGGGTGACGTCGTACGCCCTGTGGGAGGCGCGGCAGTACACCGTGCGGAGGTACGACGTCCGGGTGCTGCCCGCCGGCATGCAGCCGCTGCGCGTGCTGCACCTGACCGACATCCACATGACGCCCGGCCAGACCCGCAAGCAGGAGTGGCTGCGCTCGCTCGCGGCCCTCTCCCCCGACCTGGTCATCGACACCGGCGACAACCTCGCCCACCGGCGCGCGGTGCCCGTCGTCCTCGACAGCCTCGGGCCGCTGCTCGACGTCCCCGGGGTGTTCGTGCACGGCTCCAACGACTACTTCGAGCCCGGCCTGCGCAACCCGTTCGGCTACCTGCTGCCCGACGACGGCAAGCGCTACGACCACACGCCCCAGCTGCCCTGGCGCGAGCTCAGCGCCGGCCTCGCCGACGCCGGCTGGTTGGACCTGACCAACCGCCGCGCGGGCCTCACCGTCGGTGAGGCGACGCTCGCCTTCGCGGGCGTCGACGACCCGCACCTGTCCTACGACGACCTGCCCGCCGTCGCGGGCCCCGCCGACGCCACGGCCGACCTGCGGCTCGCGGTCGCCCACGCGCCGTACCTGCGGGTGCTGGACCAGTTCGCCGCCGACGGGTACGACGCCATCGTCGCCGGCCACACCCACGGCGGCCAGGTCCGGCTGCCCCTGCCCGGCGGCTCCCGCGCGTACGCCACCAACTGCGACCTCGAGCCCGCCCGGGCCCGCGGGCTGAGCCGCCACCCGGCCGACTCGCGTCCCGGCGACCCCGGGTCGTCGTGGCTGGAGGTGTCGGCGGGCATCGGCACGAACCCCTACAGCCGGGTCCGGATCGCCTGCCGGCCCGAGGCCGTGCTCCTGACGCTGCTGCCGGTGGGCTGAGGACGGGCGCCGGCACGGGGCCCCGATTCGGGCTGCGCCGGTCCGCTCCGCTATGCTCCCCTGCTGTTGAGTGGACCTCTTCGGAGGGCGCTGAACGGCGGGCTGTGGCGCAGCTTGGTAGCGCGCCTCGTTCGGGACGAGGAGGCCGCAGGTTCAAATCCTGTCAGCCCGACCGACCAGCAGGTGGATCCCCCGGGGTCCACCTGCTGTCATTTCGGAGAACGACCAGCCGCCGATCGGTGCTGCTGTCGTGACAGACTGCCCCCATGTCTGACGAGCAGGACAAGCTGAAGCTCAGCTTGGAGGCGCCCAAGCTGTTCGGGCGCAAGAAGAAGGCGGCCGAGCCGGCCGCGTCCTCCGAGCCTGCCCAGCCGGCCCGTCCTGCCGCTCGCAAGCCGGCCCCGAAGCCAGCGGAGAAGGCCGCCCCGAAGCCGGCGGAGAAGCCCGCGGCTGCTGCGCCTGAGCCCGAGGCAGAGGTCGAGGTCGAGGTCGAGGAGAGCGTCGCGACCCGGCTCGACGCGGAGCTGACGCCTGCGTCCGACCCGACCGCGGTGCTCGAGGCGGTCACCGAGCCCGAGCCGGTCGTGGAGCCCGAGCCCGAGCCGGAGCCGGTCGTGGAGCCCGAGCCGGAGCCCGAGCCGGAGCCGGAGCCGATCGTCGAGCCCGAGCCCGAGCCCGAGCCGGAGCCGGAGCCGATCGTCGAGCCCGAGCCCGAGCCGGAGCCCGAGCCGGTCGCCCCCGTGTCGACCGAGAAGCCCGCAGCCGCGCCGGTGGCCGAGAAGCCCGCGGCCGTGAAGCCGAAGCCGGCGTCCAAGCCTGCCTCCAAGCCGGCTCAGAAGCCGGTGATCGTCGAGCCCGAGCCGGTCAACGACGCGGACCTCGAGGACGCCGAGATCGCGGCCCTGAGCGCCCAGGGACCGCTCCTGACGTCGTACCGTGCCGCTGCTGTCACCGGTCTCGTCGTCGGCGCCGCGATGGTGGTGCTGACCTGGCTGTCGCTGCGCGGCTGCGAGGCCGTGCGTGGCACGTCGTCCTGCGGCGGCGGTCCCGGCTTCCTGCTGCTCGTGGCGACCTTCGCGCTGTGCGTGCTGCTGGGCAGCCAGCTGCTCAAGACCTTCCAGATCCCCGACCCGGGCAGCAGCAGCTTCCTCGCGGTCGGCCTGGTGGCCGTGGTGGCGCTGCTCTTCCTGATCGACTTCCTCGACAACTGGTCGATGCTGGTCGTGATCCCGGCGCTGAGCATCGGGGGCTACCTGGCGTCGGTCTGGGTCACCAAGACCTTCGTCGAGCCCGTCGACACCTGATCGGACCCTGGACGACGAAACTCACGCCTGGACGACGAAGCTTCATCGTCCAGGCGTGAGTTTTCTCGTCCAAGCGCGGGAGTTTCACCGGCCGGCCGGTGAAACTCCCGTTCAGCGCGACGCCGCGATCAGCTCCGCGATCTGCACCGTGTTGAGCGCGGCACCCTTGCGCAGGTTGTCGTTGGAGACGAACAGCGCGAGGCCCCGGTCGCCGTCCACGCCCGGGTCCTGGCGGATCCGGCCGACGTACGACGGGTCCTTGCCGGCGGCGGCGAGCGGGTTCGGGATCTCGGCGAGCTCGACACCCGGCGCGGTCGCGAGCAGCTCCTGCGCGCGGGCCGGGGTCAGCGGCCGCTCGAACTCGGCGTTGATCGCCAGCGAGTGGCCGGTGAAGACCGGGACGCGGACGCACAGGCCGGAGACCCGCAGGTCGGGGATGCCGAGGATCTTGCGGGACTCGTTGCGGAGCTTCTGCTCCTCGTCGGTCTCGTTGAGGCCGTCGTCGACGAGGTTGCCGGCGAACGGCAGCACGTTGTAGGCGATGGTCCTCTTGTAGACGCCCGGCTCGGGGAAGGCGACCGCCTCGCCGTCGTACGCGAGCTCGCGGGCCTTGTCACCCGCCGCCGCGACGCCGGTGGCCAGCTCCTCGACGCCGGCGATGCCGGAGCCGGAGACGGCCTGGTACGTCGACGCGATCAGCCGGACGAGGCCGGCCTCCTCGTGCAGCGGCTTCAGGACCGGCATCGCGGCCATGGTGGTGCAGTTGGGGTTGGCGATGATGCCGCGGCCGGCGGCGATCACCTCGGCGGCGGCCTCCGGGTTGACCTCGGAGACGACCAGCGGGATGGCGGGGTCCTTGCGGAAGGCCGAGGAGTTGTCGACGACGATCACGCCGGCGTCGACGAACCGGGGCACCAGGGCACGCGACGCGGTGGCGCCGGCGGAGAACAGCGCGACGTCGAGCCCGGTCGGGTCGGCGGTCTCGGCGTCCTCGACGACGACCTCGCGGTCGCCGAACTGCAGCACCTTGCCGGCCGAGCGGGCCGAGGAGAAGAAGCGGATCTCGCCGACCGGGAAGTTCCGCTCGAGGAGGATCTGGCGCATCGCGACGCCGACCTGGCCGGTCGCGCCGACGACGCCGATGTTGATGCTCATCGTCCGGTACCTCCGTAGACCACGGCCTCGATCTCGTCGGAGCCGAGGTCGAAGGCGGCGTGGGCGGCGTTGACGGCCGCCTCGACCTGGGTCTCGGCCACGACGACCGAGACGCGGATCTCCGAGGTGGAGATCATCTCGATGTTGACGCCCGCCTCGGACAGCGCCTCGAAGAAGCGCGCCGAGATGCCCGGCGAGGAGCTCATGCCGGCGCCCACGATGGACACCTTGCCGACGCTGTCGTCGTACTGGAGGCTGTCGAAGCCGACGGTCTCCTGGAGGCGGGAGAGCGCCGTCATGGCGGTCTGGCCCTCACCGCGCGGCAGCGTGAACGAGATGTCGGTGAGGCTGGTCGCCGCGGCCGACACGTTCTGCACGATCATGTCGATGTTGATCTGCGCCTCGGCGACGGCGCGGAAGATCGCGGCCGCCTCGCCCGGCTTGTCCGGGACCCCGACCACGGTGATCTTGGCCTGGCTGCGGTCGTGGGCGACCCCGGTGATGATTGCGGCTTCCATGGAGCCTTCCTCCTGAACAACATCCTCGGCCTTGACGACCCAGGTGCCCTCCTTCTCGGAGAAGGAGGACCGGACGTGGATGGGCATGCCGTAGCGGCGGGCGTACTCGACGCACCGCAGGTGCAGGATCTTGGCGCCCTGCGCGGCCATCTCGAGGGTCTCCTCGTAGGAGATCCGGGGCACCTTGCGGGCGCGCGGCTCGATGCGGGGGTCGGCGGTGAAGATGCCGTCGACGTCGGAGTAGATCTCGCACACGTCGGCCTCGAGCGCCACCGCGAGCGCGACGGCGGTCGTGTCGGAGCCGCCGCGGCCCAGCGTGGTGATGTCCTTGGTCGTCTGCGAGACGCCCTGGAAGCCGGCGACGATCGCGATCGCGCCCTCGCCGATCGCGGCCTCGATGCGGCCCGGCGTGACGTCGATGATCTTCGCGCGGCCGTGCTCGGCGTCGGTGATCACGCCGGCCTGCGAGCCCGTGAAGGAGCGCGCCTCGTGGCCGAGGTTCTGGATCGCCATGGCCAGCACGGCCATCGAGATCCGCTCGCCGGCCGTCAGCAGCATGTCGAGCTCACGGGCCGGCGGGAGCGGGGAGACCTCGTTGGCGAGGTCGATCAGCTCGTCCGTCGTGTCCCCCATCGCCGAGACCACGACGACGACCTGGTGGCCGGCCTTCTTGGTGTTGACGATGCGCTGCGCGACGCGCTTGATGCCGGCGGCATCGGCGACCGACGAGCCGCCGTACTTCTGCACGACAATGCCCACGGGGGCTCACTCCTGGCGGTTCGGGGGAAGGGACGAGGCCCCTCGCGACCACGGCCGCCGGGCCCCGGAGTCTTGCTCCGGGGCTGATTCTACCGAGCGACGCTAGGCGTTTTCGGCGCTGTCCAGCACCGCGGCCGCGGCCTCGACCAGGGCAAGCTCCTGGGTGGTGTCGAGGTCGACGTCGAGCCGGTCGTGGGCCACCACGGAGAGCAGCGCCTTCATGGCCGCGCCGGCGAGCGTGCCCCACGAGGAGACGTAGGAGAACTGCCACCACCACAGCGCCTCCTCCACGTCGCCCGCCTCGTAGTGGCGCACCCCGATCGCGAGGTCGGCGGCGATGCTGGTGAGGTCGTCGGAGAGCAGGCCCTCGACGATCTCGGGCTGGTAGGGGTCGAAGACGTAGCTGTAGGTGTCCAGGTCGCCGAGGAGCTCGGCCAGCTGGAGGCGGAGCTCGTCGACGTCCTCCGGGTCCGGTCCGTCGTCGGGCTGGAACTCGTCGCGCGGCGCGAAGTCGCGCTGCACGCCCAGCCGGGCGCCCGTGAGCGAGATCTGGCTGATCTGGAGCAGCAGCAGGGACACGGCCTGGCCGCCCGTCGCCTCCGCCGCCACGACCCGCAGGCCCTCGAGGAAGGAGGTGACCGACGCGGCGATGTCGTCCGCGAGGCGCACGGTCTCGGTCTCCACGGCGATCAGCGCCTCGAGGGCCGCCAGGCCCGGGAGCTGCTCGGTGCTGGTGTTGTCGCTCATGTTCCCGTTCGTCCCGCTCATGTCGCTGTCTGCCTTCCCACGAATGCCCGACCCAAGGTGACCTCGTCGGCGTACTCCAGGTCTCCTCCCACCGGAAGTCCACTGGCCAAACGTGTCACGCGCAAGCCCAGCGGTCCGAGCATGCGCGTGAGGTACGTCGCCGTGGCCTCGCCCTCGAGGTTGGGATCGGTCGCGAGGATCACCTCGGTGACGGCCCCGTCGCCGAGCCGGGTGAGCAGCTCGCGGATGTGCAGCTGCTCGGGGCCGATGCCGTCGATCGGCGAGATCGCGCCGCCGAGGACGTGGTAGCGCCCGCGGAACTCGCGCGTGCGCTCGATCGCGACGACGTCCTTGTACTCCTCGACGACGCACAGCACCGACGGGTCGCGCCGCGGGTCACGGCAGATCCGGCACTGGTCGTCCTCGGCCACGTTGAAGCAGATGCTGCAGAACTTGACCTTGTCCTTGACCTCGATCAGCACGTCCGCCAGGCGTCGTACGTCGACCGGGTCGGCCTGGAGCAGGTGGAACGCGATCCGCTGGGCGCTCTTCGGACCCACGCCCGGCAGGCGGCCGAGCTCGTCGATGAGGTCCTGGACGACGCCTTCGTACACCGGTGGACCCCGCTCAGAAGCCGAGCTGGCCGGGCGCGCCGCCCGGTCCGCCCAGGCCCGGCAGGCCGCCACCCAGGTCGGCGCCGAGCGCGCCGAACGGCCCGATCAGCTCCTCCGCCAGCTCGTCCGCCTTGGCGCGGGCGTCGCGGAAGGCGGCCACGACCAGGTCGCCGAGGTCGGCCAGCGCGTCGGCGTCGGTGCTGTCGAGGGCCTCGGGCTTGATCGTCACGGCGGTCAGCTCGCCGGCGCCGGTGATGGTGACGCTCACGGCGCCGCCGGCGACGGAGCCGTCGACCGTCGCCTCGGCGAGGCGCTGCTGCGCCTCGACCAGCTGCTGCTGCATCTGCTGCGCCTGCTGCATCAGCGCGCCCAGGTCGAGGCCGCCGCCTCCGCCCAGTGCGTCGAACGGGTTCTGGCTCATCTTCGTCTCTTCTCGGTGGGTGGCGTGGGTCGGTGGCGGGCGGTCCCGGCGGCTCAGCCGCCGCGCGGGATCTCCTCGATCATCTGGGCGCCGAGCTCGCGCGCGAGCAGCTCGGCGCTGGACTCGGCGTCGACGTCGGCGTCGTCGAAGCGGGCGTGCGCGTCGGGGTCCTCGGGCGGGGCGTCGGCGAGCTCGCCCTCGCGCGCCTGGATGTCGGCCATCCGGGGACGGCGCGGGGTCGGCTCCGACGGCGCGGCGTCCGCGGGCGGCGCCTGGTCGCCCGGAACGGCCCACGGCGGCGGGTCGTCGGACGGCGG